>NZ_CP120983.1:6498799-6808265 GCF_030719215.1 Streptomyces sp. Alt3
TCCGTCGGTGACCTCGTGGTGGCCCCGTTCGTCTGGTCCGACGGCACCTGCACCTACTGCGCCGAAGGGCTCACCACCTCCTGCCCCCGGGGCGGCTTCTGGGGGTCGGTCGGTTCGGACGGCGGCCAGGGCGAGGCCGTGCGTGTCCCGTTCGCCGACGGCACCCTCGTCAAGCTCCCGGCGGCGGCCGCGTCCGACGACCGGCTGCTCACCGCGCTCCTCGCGCTCTCCGACGTGCTGGGCACCGGTCACCATGCCGCGCTCGGCGCGGGCGTGAAGCCGGGCAGCACGGTGGCGGTCGTCGGTGACGGTGCGGTCGGCCTGTGCGGCGTCATGGCCGCCAAGCGGCTCGGCGCCGAGCGGATCATCGCACTGGGACGTCACCAGGCGCGTACCGACATCGCCCGGGCGTTCGGCGCCACCGATGTCGTCGCCGAGCGCGGCGAGGCGGCCCTCGCGGCCGTACGGGAACTGACGCGGGGCGAGGGCACCCACGGGGTCATCGAGGCGGTCGGCACCGAGCAGTCGATGCGCACGGCCATCGGCATCGTCCGCGACGGCGGCTCCGTCGGATACGTCGGAGTCCCGCACGGCAGCGGCACCGGGATCGACCTCGACGTGATGTTCGACCGGAACATCGCCCTGCGCGGCGGGGTCGCCCCGGTACGCGCCTACATCCCGGAACTGCTCCCCGACGTGCTCGACGGCACGATCGACCCCTCGCCCGTCTTCGACCTCTCGGTCGGCCTGGACGGGGTGCCGGGCGGCTACAAGGCGATGGACGAGCGTACGGCGCTCAAGGTCCTGATCAAGCCGTAGCAGGCGGGCCGGAACGCCGGCGGGACGGAACGCGGGACGGGCCGGAGAACGTGGGAGGGGCCGGGGACAGCAGCTGTCCCCGGCCCCTCCCTCATGCCCTACTTGCGGACCGCGTCCAGCGCGTCCACGATTCCGGCTCCGTAGAAGCCGTTGTACCGCTTGCCGCCCTCGCAGACCGCGTCGACCGTGCCGTCACCGTCGATGTCGTACGGCGCACCGCACGCGGTGGCGTCCGCCTGGAGCGTCAGCAGCGCCTTCACCACGGCCGGTGAGGCGTGGGGGTGGGTCGACTTGATCAGGGCCGCGACACCCGCGACGTGCGGCGACGCCATCGACGTACCGGCCTTGTAGCCGAAGCGGTTGCCGGGCAGCGTCGAGAGGATCAGACCGTTGTCCGCGGGGGCCTCGGGCGTCTGGTAGCGCGTCGAGTCACCGCCCGGAGCGGCCACGTCGATGACCCCGAGCCCGTAGTTCGAGTAGGAGGACTTGAGGTTCTTCGCGCCGGTGGCGGAGACCGTCACGACGCCCGGCAGCATGGTCGGGATGTCGGGGCAGGCACTCGGGTCGACCGTGCGGGTGACCGTCGTCGAGTCGTTGGGGCTCGTCGAGTCCTCGATGGCGTCGAGGGCCAGGTCGTGGTCGGAGTTGCCGGCCGCGGCGACGTTGACGACGCCCTTGCCCTCCGCGTAGCGGGTCGCGCGGGTGACCGCCTCGACCAAGGCGCCCTGGTCCGGGTCGTTCTTGCAGTTGAACAGCCACGGGTCGGTGTAGTAGCTGCTGTTCGTCACGTCGACACCGTGCTCGGCGGCCCACACGAAGCCGCAGACGACGGCCTCGGTGTAGAAGTAGCCGGCCGGGGTGGACACCTTGATGCCGGAGACCTTCACGCCGGGCGCGACGCCGGTGATCCCCGTGCCGTTCTTCGCCGCGGCTATGGTCCCGGCGACGTGCGTGCCGTGGTCGCTCTCGCCGGCCGCGGGCCGCCAGGCGCCGTCCGTGGTGTCCGGGGCGCCGGACACGCAGTTCACCGAGGCCTTGCGGTCGAAGTTCGGCGCCAGGTCCGGGTGGGTGTCGTCCACGCCCGTGTCGATGACGGCGACCGTGACCTTGCTGCTGCCCAGCGACTTCTTGTGCGCCTGGTCCGCCTTGATGGCCGGGAGGTCCCACTGCAGGGGCTCCAGCGGGTCCTGGCCCGCCACCGCGTCCGCCGAAGCCGCCTGCGCCTGCGCGGCGGTGAGGGGCTGCTCGACCCCGATGTCCTTCGTCGCCGCCGGGGCGATCGGGCTGGTGCGCGTGGCGCCCGCCGACCGGACGCCCTTGGCCTTGCGGATCGTCGCGCCGAAGTCCGGGTTCTGCGAGTGGACGACTATGACGCCTATCTTGTCGTACGACGTCACGACGGTTCCGCCGGCCGCGGATATCGCCTTCCGCACCTGCTTGACCGTGCCGTGACCCGCCCGCGTGTTCACGACGTACGACAGCTCGGGGCCGTCGACACGCACCGTCGCCGCAGGCTCGTCCGCGGGTGCCGCGGCCGCGGTCCCCGTCGGAAGGAAGCCGAGCGAGGCCGTGAGCGCGAGTCCGACGGGCAGCGTGAGTACGCGGGTCCGTCTGGATGCCAGATGAGCCATGGGTTCTCCACATCATCCGTGCCGTGGGGCCGGACACAGGTGTGTCCGGTCCGGTACATGACCAGTGAATTTATCGCTGATCTTCCCGGCGCATCAATCAATACGGGCAAGTGAGTTCGAGGTGTGACCTCCGGGAGTCGCGTACACGGGTGCCTCCCCGAGAAGACCGAACCTGCGGTGAACCGCTTCGCCACGCTCTCCGTGCCGTTGCACAGGGAGTCACGCGATCAGCCCCGTCACTCACGCAGAGGACTCCCCGTGAAAGCCAACGTCCCCACCACCGCACCCGCGTCGCGAGGAGAATCCGTGGCCACCGAAGCCCCGCCGCCCCAGAGCCCTGAGGACGGCAGCCCCGTCCAGCCCACGACCGAGGCGTTCCTCGAGGCGCAGAACAGTGCGGAGTTCGCCGAGCTGCGCCGCTCGCACCGTTCCTTCGCCTTCCCGCTGACCGTCGGCTTCATCGCCTGGTACCTGCTGTACGTGCTGCTGTCCAGCTACGCCGACGACTTCATGAGCAAGATCGTCTTCGCGAACTTCAACGTCGCCTTCGTGTTCGGCCTGGCCCAGTTCGCCACCACGTTCCTCATCGCCTGGTTCTACTCGCGCCACGCCACGAACAAGCTCGACCCGCAGGCGGCGGCCATCAAGTCCCGTCTGGAGGCCGACGCATGAGCGCCGCGTACGCATCGCACCCCGTGATCCAGCTCGCCGCGTCGTCGTCGACGACGGAACACCGGCCGCTGATCATCACGCTCTTCGCCGTCTTCGTCGCCGCGACCCTGGGCATCACCGTCTGGGCCGGCCGGCAGACCAAGAGCGCGTCGGACTTCTACGCGGGCGGCCGGCAGTTCACCGCCTTCCAGAACGGACTCGCCGTCTCCGGCGACTACATGTCGGCGGCGTCCTTCCTCGGCATCGCCGGCGCCATCGCCCTCTTCGGCTACGACGGCTTCCTCTACTCCATCGGCTTCCTCGTCGCCTGGCTCGTAGCCCTGCTGCTCGTCGCCGAACCCCTGCGCAACTCCGGCCGCTACACCATGGGCGACGTCCTCGCCTACCGGATGCGCCAGCGGCCGGTGCGCACCGCCGCCGGTGTCTCCACCATCGTCGTGTCGATCTTCTACCTGCTGGCCCAGATGGCGGGCGCGGGCGTCCTCGTCTCGCTGCTGCTCGGCATCACCAGCGACGCGGGCAAGATCCTCATCGTGGCGCTGGTCGGCGTCCTCATGATCGTCTACGTCACGATCGGCGGCATGAAGGGCACCACCTGGGTGCAGATGGTCAAGGCCGTCCTGCTCATCGCGGGCGCCCTGCTGATGACGCTGATGGTGCTGTGGAAGTTCGACTTCAACGTCTCCGACCTGCTCGGCACCGCTGCGGAGAAGAGCGGTCACGGTGCGGCCTTCCTGGAGCCGGGCCTCAAGTACGGCGCCACGGACGTCTCGAAGCTGGACTTCATCTCGCTCGGTATCGCGCTCGTCCTCGGCACCGCCGGGCTCCCGCACATCCTGATCCGCTTCTACACCGTTCCGACCGCCAAGGCCGCCCGTAAGTCCGTGAACTGGGCCATCGGCATCATCGGCGCGTTCTACCTGATGACGATCGCCCTCGGCTTCGGCGCCGCGGCGCTCATCGGACCCGAGGAGATCAAGGCGAAGAACCCGGCAGGGAACGCGGCGGCCCCCCAGCTCGCCGAGTACCTCGGCGGGGTCGGCACCACGGGGGGCGCCATCATGCTCGCCGTGATCTCCGCGGTGGCCTTCGCCACGATCCTCGCCGTCGTCGCGGGCCTCACCCTCGCCTCGTCGTCCTCCTTCGCCCACGACATCTACGCCAATGTCATCCGCAAGGGGAAGGCCACCGAGAAGGAGGAGATGAGCGCGGCCCGCTGGGCCACCGTCGCGATCGGCGTCGTCTCCATCGCGCTCGGCGCCATGGCTCGCGACCTGAACGTCGCCGGACTCGTGGCCCTCGCGTTCGCCGTGGCCGCGTCGGCCAACCTGCCGACCATCCTCTACAGCCTCTTCTGGAAGCGCTTCACCACCCAGGGCGCGCTCTGGTCGATCTACGGCGGCCTCGCCTCGTCCGTAGTCCTGGTGCTCTTCTCCCCGGTCGTCTCCGGGAAGGCCAGCTCGATGTTCCCGGACGTGGACTTCGCCTGGTTCCCCCTGGAGAACCCCGGCCTCATCTCCATCCCGCTGGGCTTCCTGCTCGGCTGGGTCGGCTCGGTCCTCTCGAAGGAGGAGCCGGACAAGGGCAAGTACGCCGAACTCGAGGTCAAGTCCCTCACCGGCACCGGGGCCCACTGACGCCCGCGCGCCCGCCGTGCCCCGACGGGGCCCCGTCGTAGGTCTCTACGACGGGGCCCCGTCGCACCTCGTGTCAACCGCGCCCCCTCGATGTCGGGGGTCTCGCGTAGTCTCGGTGGTGTCAGACCGCAACCGCGGACATCACCGGGGGAGGCCCACAGTGCTCATCGACACCTACGGCCGGGTCGCCACCGACCTGCGTGTCTCGCTGACCGACAAGTGCAACCTCCGCTGCACGTACTGCATGCCGGAGGAAGGCCTGCAGTGGCTCTCCAAGACCGAGCTGCTCAGCGACGACGAGATCGTCCGGCTGATCCGGGTCGCCGTCACCGGCCTCGGTGTCACCGAGGTCCGCTTCACCGGTGGTGAGCCGCTGCTGCGTCCCGGCCTCGTCTCCATCGTCGAGCGGTGCGCCGCCCTGGAGCCCCGCCCCAGGATGTCGCTCACGACCAACGGCATCGGGCTCAAGCGTACCGCCACCGCGCTGAAGGCGGCCGGACTGGACCGGGTCAACGTGTCCCTGGACACCCTGCGCCCCGACGTCTTCAAGACGCTCACCCGCCGCGACCGTCACAAGGACGTGCTGGAAGGGCTCGAGGCCGCCCGCGAAGCCGGGCTCATCCCTGTCAAGGTCAACTCCGTCCTCATGCCCGGTCTCAACGACGACGAGGCACCCGAGCTGCTGGCCTGGGCGGTGGAGAACGCCTACGAGCTCCGCTTCATCGAACAGATGCCGCTCGACGCCCAGCACGGCTGGAAGCGCGACGGCATGATCACGGCAGGCGACATCCTCGCCTCGCTGCGCACACGCTTCACCCTCACCGCGGAAGGCGACGAGGAGCGCGGATCCGCCCCCGCGGAGCGCTGGACCGTGGACGGCGGCCCGCACCGCGTCGGCGTCATCGCCTCCGTGACCAGGCCCTTCTGCCGCGCCTGCGACCGCACCCGGCTCACCGCCGACGGACAGGTCCGCACCTGCCTCTTCGCCCGCGAGGAGACGGACCTGCGCGGCGCCCTGCGCTCCGGCGCCCCGGACGAGGAGATCGCCAGGATCTGGAAGCTCGCGATGTGGGGCAAGAAGGCGGGCTCCGGACTCGACGACCCGGCCTTCCTGCAGCCCGACCGCCCGATGTCAGCGATCGGCGGCTGAGGACTCCCACTCCGCCAGCGTCACGACGTCCTTCAGGAAGCCGCGCACGTCGAGGAACGACGAGAGGTGCTCCCGGTGCTCGTCGCAGGCCAGCCAGGTCTTGCGGCGCTCGGGAGTGTGCAGCTTCGGGTTGTTCCAGGCGAGCACCCACACGGCATCGGCGCGGCAGCCCTTGGCTGAACAGACCGGTGCGCCGGTGGCGCTCTCGGCGGAGGTGTCGGGGAAGTTCACGGCCTCAACCCTAAGCGCTCCTGCCGGAGGCCTCCGCGACGCGTCCCCGCCGGAGAATGGCGACGCCGGGCAGCCACGGGGGGAGCTGCCCGGCGTCGGTCCGTCGCTCCGACGGGGGATGCGGAGCGCACAGGAAGTATGGCACGGGCCCCGGGATCCGGTGCACCGGATCGTCATGATTGATCTGAGCTCTTACCGGGGTCCGCGGAGTACTCCCGGTCAGTCGGCCGGGCCCTGTCCTGCCGCACGGCCGGTGGGACCGGGTTCCGTGGCGGGCTCCGCTGGGGCCGCCGCAGGAGCCGTGCCGAGAGCCGGCCGCATCGGCGCCGACACGAACGTCGAGGGGAGCGAAGGAGCGTTCTCACGCCCGGCGTTGGCGATGACGACCGAGACATAGGGAAGCAGGACACCCAGCGCGAGCGCCACCACGGCCACATGCCTCTCGACGTTCCACAGGGTCGCGGCCAGCACCACGGCGACGGTTCGCACGGACATCGAGATGATGTAGCGCCGTTGCCTGCCACGCACGTCGTCGGCGAGGCCCTGCCGGGCACCCGTGATCCGGAAAACCTCCGGGCCGCTCTGCTTCCGCATCGTGATTCCACCACCAGATCTCTGTGCCGGACTTCCCCGGACGGTGCCGCTACCACGGTACGCCCGGCGTCGGCCGTGTCCGGGACCGGGGCGCGCCCCGCCCCCACGGGTTCGAACCACAGTTCCACGTACGGACCTGTCCGGCATGCGGCGTACGTCCGGCGCGCCGAGACTGGGTGAACGTGCGCACACCGCGCCGCACGAGGAGGCGATATGGGCTGGTTGTGGGCAATCATCGTAGGTCTGGTGCTGGGTGTGATCGCCCGGGCGATCCTGCCGGGGAAGCAGGACATCCCCCTCTGGCTGACGGTGGTGTTCGGCATCCTCGGCAGCATCCTCGGCAACGCCGTCGCGACCTGGATCGGGGTCAACGACACCAAGGGGATCGACTGGATCCGGCACGTGCTGCAGCTGATCGGCGCCATTGCCGTCGTGGGTGTCGGCGACATGGTCTGGCAGTCCATCAGGGGCAACAGGAACAAGACCCGCAGAACCTGATCCGGATGTGAGAACGCCGCGGCCGGTCACGCGTCATGCGTGACCGGCCGCGGCGTCGTGCTCGCCGGTGTCAGCCCGCCGTGACCTCGACGGCGGCCAGGTTCTTCTTGCCCCGGCGCAGGACCAGCCAGCGCCCGTGCAGCAGCTCCTCCGCGGCGGGGGCGCTCTCGCCGTCCGTGACCTTCGCGTTGTTCACGTAGGCCCCGCCCTCCTTGACCGTGCGCCGGGCCGCCGACTTGCTGGCGGACAGTCCGACCTCGACCAGCAGGTCCACCACCGGGCCCAGCTCCGTGACCCTGGCGTGCGGCACCTCGGACAGGGCGGCGCTCAGCGTCGCCTCGTCCAGCTCGCCGAGCTCGCCCTGACCGAACAGCGCCTTCGACGCCGCGATGACCGCCGCGCACTGCTCGCCGCCGTGCACCAGCGTCGTCAGCTCCTCGGCCAGCGACCGCTGCGCCGAACGCGCCTGCGGACGCTCCTCGGTGAGCTTCTCCAGCTCCTCCAGCTCCTCGCGGCTCCTGAAGCTGAGGATGCGCATGTACGTCGAGATGTCCCGGTCGTCCACGTTCAGCCAGAACTGGTAGAACGCGTACGGCGTCGTCATCTCCGGGTCGAGCCAGACGGCGCCGCTCTCGGACTTGCCGAACTTGGTGCCGTCCGCCTTCACCATCAGCGGCGTCGCCAGCGCGTGCACGGCGGCGCCCGGCTCCAGGCGGTGGATCAGGTCGATGCCCGCGGTGAGGTTGCCCCACTGGTCGCTGCCGCCCTGCTGGAGGGTGCACCCGTGGCGCCGGTACAGCTCCAGGAAGTCCATGCCCTGGAGGAGCTGGTAGCTGAACTCGGTGTAGCTGATGCCCTCCTGCGACTCCAGGCGGCGGGCCACCGAGTCCTTGGTGAGCATCTTGTTGACCCGGAAGTGCTTGCCGATGTCCCGGAGGAACTCGATCGCGGACAGGCCCGCGGTCCAGTCCAGGTTGTTCACCATGGTCGCGGCGTTCGGGCCCTCGAAGGTGAGGAAGGGCTCGATCTGCCCGCGCAGCCGCTGGACCCACGCGGCGATGGTTTCCGGGTCGTTCAGCGTGCGCTCCGCGGTCGGCCGCGGGTCACCGATCTGGCCGGTGGCCCCGCCGACCAGGGCGAGCGGCTTCAGCCCCGCGAGCTGGAGCCGGCGCATGGTGAGCACCTGCACGAGATGGCCCACGTGCAGGCTCGCCGCTGTCGGGTCGAAACCGCAATAGAAGGTGACCGGGCCGTCCGCCAGAGCCTTGCGCAGTGCGTCCTCGTCGGTGGACTGGGCGAACAGCCCACGCCACTTCAGCTCGTCGACGATGTCCGTCACGGTCGTTTCTCTCCTCTGAGGGTCCGATTGGTTGTCCGGCCAGTCTATGGGGGTCATACGCCCCGGCTGACCGAGCTCATGTGGAAGTCCGGGATACGCAGCGCGGGCATCGCGGCACGGGTGAAGTAGTCGCCCCACTCACGCGGCAGCGTCTTCTCCGTACGGCCCGCCTCCGAGGCCCGGGACAGCAGCCCGACCGGCGACTCGTTGAACCGGAAGTTGTTCACCTCGCCGACGACCTCGCCGTCCTCCACCAGATAGACCCCGTCCCGGGTCAGACCGGTCAGCAGCAGGGTCGCCGGATCCACCTCCCGGATGTACCAGAGGCACGTCAGCAGCAGGGCGCGGCCGGTCGTCGCGGCGACCATCTCGTCCAGGGACAGCTCGCCGCCGCCGTCCAGGACGAGGTTGTCCATGGCCGGGGCGACGGGAAGGCCCGTCAGCCCCGCCGAGTGGCGGGTGGTGGTCAGCCGCTCCAGCTTGCCGCCCGCGATCCAGTCCGTCGGTGCCAGCGGCAGCCCGTTGTCGAAGACGGAGCCCCCGTCCCCGGACGCGTGGGCGATCACGAACGGGGCCGACTCCAGCCCCGGCGCGTACGGGTCGCTCCGCAGCGTGAGCGGCAGGCCCGAGAGCTCCTCCCCGACACGCGTCCCGCCGCCGGGCCGTGAGAAGACCGTCCGGCCCTCGGTGGCGTCCCGGGCCGAGGCCGACCAGTACTGGTAGATCAGCAGGTCCGCCACCGCGGTGGGGGGAAGCAGCGTCTCGTACCGGCCGGCCGGCAGCTCGATCCTGCGCTCGGCCCAGCCGAGCCGCCGGGCGAGCTCCGTGTCGAGCGCCGCCGGGTCGACGTCCTTGAAGTCCCGGGTCGACCGGCCCGCCCAGGCCGACCGCGTCCGGTCGGGGGACTTGGCGTTCAGCTCCAGGGTCCCGTTCGGCTGGTCGTGGCGCAGCCGCACCCCCGTCGACGACCCCAGGTAGGTGGAGGTCATCTCGTGGTTCGCGAAGCCGTACAGCTCGCGGCCGCCCGAGCGGGCCCGCGCGAAGGCGTCGCCGAGCGCCGGGGCGAAGTCGGCGAAGACGTCGGAGCCGGTCTCCGCCGGCGGTTCCGTGAAGTCCGCGGACACCGGGATCCCGGACACCAGCGGCTGCGCGTCCTCGGCGGGCCCGGCACCCCGCGCGGCGGCCTCCGCCGCCCGTACGAGCGGTTCCAGGTCGTCGGCCGTGACGGCCGAACGCGTCACCACGCCGGACGCCGTCCCCTGCGCGCCGTCGACGGTCGCGATCACGGTCAGGGTGCGTCCACGCGTCACCCCGTTCGTGGTCAGCGCGTTGCCGGCCCAGCGGAGATTGGCGGAGGAGTTCTCGTCCGCGATCACCACACAGTCGTCGGTGGTGGACAGCTCCAGTGCGCGCTCGACGATCTCGTACGGCTTGCTGACGCGGCTCATCGCCCGCCCTCCTGCGTCGTGTTGAGGATGTTCACGCCCCGGAAGAGGGCGGAGGGGCAGCCGTGCGAGACGGCCGCGACCTGACCCGGCTGGGCCTTGCCGCAGTTGAACGCGCCGCCCAGCACATAGGTCTGGGGACCGCCGACCTTCTCCATCGAGCCCCAGAAGTCCGTCGTCGTCGCCTGGTAGGCCACGTCCCGCAGCTGGCCCGCCAGCCGGCCGTTCTCGATCCGGAAGAACCGCTGGCCGGTGAACTGGAAGTTGTGCCTCTGCATGTCGATCGACCAGGACCGGTCGCCGACCACGTAGATCCCGCGCTCCACCCCGCCGATCAGGTCCTCCGTGGAGAGCCCTCCCGGATCCGGCTGCAACGAGACGTTCGCCATGCGCTGCACGGGGACGTGGCCCGGCGAGTCCGCGTACGCGCATCCGTTGGACCGGCCCAGGCCCGTCAGCTTCGCGATCCTGCGGTCCGTCTGGTAGCCCACCAGCGTGCCGTCCCTGACCAGGTCCCAGGACTGGGCCTCGACGCCCTCGTCGTCGTAAC
This sequence comes from Streptomyces sp. Alt3, assembly GCF_030719215.1. Classification (NCBI taxonomy): domain Bacteria; kingdom Bacillati; phylum Actinomycetota; class Actinomycetes; order Kitasatosporales; family Streptomycetaceae; genus Streptomyces; species Streptomyces glycanivorans. The sequence goes on from NZ_CP120983.1 coordinate 6,509,366, forward strand.
CGATGGTCGCGAGCCCGTGCTCGGCGGTGCGGTCACCGGTCACGTTCATCACGGGGGAGCCGTACGTCAGCTTCCCCAGCTGGTCGAACGTCGCGAACGAGGTGCCCGCGTAGGCCGCTTCGTAGCCCAGCGCCCGGTCCAGCTCGGTGGCGTGGCCGATCGACTCGTGGATGGTCAGCCACAGGTTCGACGGGTCGACCACCAGGTCGTACGTTCCCGCCTCGACGCTCGGCGCCCGCATCTTCTCGGCCAGCAGCCCCGGGATGCGCTCCAGCTCGGCGTCCCAGTCCCAGCCGGTGCCCGTGAGGTACTCCCAGCCCCGGCCCACCGGCGGAGCGATCGTCCGCATCGAGTCGAACTCGCCGGTCCCGCCGTCCACGGCCACCGCGGTCAGCTGCGGATGCACCCGCACCCGCTGCTGGGTGGTGACGGTGCCGGAGGTGTCCGCGTAGAACTTGTTCTCATGGACCGTCATCAGGGAGGCGTCCACGTGGGCGACCCCGTCGGCCGCCAGCAGCCGCGCACTCCACTCGGCGAGCAGCCCAGCCTTCTCGGCGTCCGGCACCTCGAAGGGGTCGAGCTCGTACGCCGACACCCAGGTCCGTTCGCCGTGCACCGGCTCGTCCGCCAGCTCGACCCTCTCGTCGGACCCGGCCGCCGCGATCACCTTCGCGGACAGCTTGGCCATGGCCACCGCCTGCGAGGCCACCTTCGCCGCCGCGTCCATAGTCAGGTCCACCCCGGACGCGAACCCCCAGGCCCCGCCGTGCACGACCCGGACCGCGTACCCGGTGTCGGTGGTGTCCGACGTCCCGGAGGGCCGGGCGTCCCGCAGCCGCCACGAGGCGTCGCGCACCCGCTCGAACCGGAAGTCCGCGTGTACGGCGCCGAGCGCGCGGGCGCGGGCGAGGGCCGCGTCGGCGAGTGCACGCAGCGGCAGGGCCAGGAACGACTGATCTACCTCGTGGGCCACGAAGGGCTCCCCTTCTCCACGTCCGAAAATGTCTCCGCAGTGAATCATGAGGGGTTCCGGCCTGCCCGTACGTGGTTTTACGTAGCCGTGGTGCGGGCCCGACGGTTCTGTAGGAACCCGACAGCGCCGCGCTGGAGCCACTGTCAGAGGCCGATTCCCTGGTTGAGGGGTCGTACCGATAGGTTTTCGATGTACCAGACCGCCAAGGAAAGGGTGATCCGTTGAGCCGCTCGGTTCTCGTCACCGGAGGAAACCGGGGCATCGGCCTCGCCATCGCCCGCGCCTTCGCCGACAGCGGCGACAAGGTCGCCATCACCTACCGCTCGGGGGAGCCGCCGCAGGCGCTCACCGAGGCGGGTGTCCTCGCGGTCCGGTGCGACATCACCGACACCGAGCAGGTGGAGCAGGCCTACAAGGAGATCGAGGAGAAGCACGGTCCCGTGGAGGTGCTGGTCGCCAACGCCGGTATCACCAAGGACCAGTTGCTGATGCGGATGTCCGAGGACGACTTCACGTCCGTGCTCGACACCAACCTCACCGGCACCTTCCGCGTCGTCAAGCGGGCCAACCGCGCGATGCTGCGCGCCAAGAAGGGCCGTGTCGTCCTGATCTCCTCCGTCGTCGGCCTCCTCGGCTCGGCGGGCCAGGCCAACTACGCGGCGTCCAAGGCGGGCCTGGTCGGCTTCGCCCGGTCGCTGGCCCGTGAGCTGGGCTCGCGGAACATCACGTTCAACGTCGTCGCACCCGGGTTCGTCGACACCGACATGACCCAGGCGCTCACCGATGAGCAGCGCAAGGGGATCGTGTCCCAGGTGCCGCTCGGCCGTTACGCGCAGCCCGCCGAGATCGCGGCCGCGGTGCGCTTCCTCGCGTCCGACGACGCGTCGTACATCACTGGAGCCGTCATCCCCGTTGACGGCGGATTGGGCATGGGTCACTGATCACCATGAGCGGAATTCTCGACGGCAAGCGCATCCTCATCACGGGCGTGCTGATGGAGTCGTCCATCGCCTTCCACACCGCCAAGGTGGCCCAGGAGCAGGGCGCCGAGGTCATCCTGACGGCCTTCCCCCGGCCGACGCTGACCGAGCGGATCGCCAGGAAGCTCCCCAAGCCCGTCAAGGTCCTCGAGCTCGACGTCACCAACGCCGAGCACCTGGAGCGCCTCGCCGGCCTGGTCAAGGACGAGCTCGGTTCGCTGGACGGCGTCGTGCACTCCATCGGCTTCGCGCCGCAGGACGCCCTCGGCGGCAACTTCCTGAACACGCCCTTCGAGTCGGTGGCCACCGCCATGCACGTCTCGGCGTTCTCGCTGAAGTCGCTCGCCATGGCCTGCAAGCCCCTGATGAACGACGGCGGCTCCATCGTCGGCCTCACCTTCGACGCGCAGTTCGCCTGGCCCCAGTACGACTGGATGGGCCCGGCCAAGGCAGCGCTGGAGGCGACCTCCCGTTACCTCGCCCGCGACCTGGGCAAGGACAGCATCCGCTGCAACCTGATCTCGGCGGGCCCGCTCGGCTCCATGGCCGCCAAGTCCATCCCGGGCTTCGGCGAGCTCGCGGACGTCTGGAACCACCGCTCCCCGCTGGAGTGGGACATGACGGACCCGGAGCCGGCCGGCCGTGGGGTCGTCGCGCTCCTCTCGGACTTCTTCCCGAAGACGACGGGCGAGATCATCCACGTCGACGGCGGCGTGCACATGATGGGCGCCTGACCGCTTCCACGGCTCACCGACGGCCGCGTACCCCTCATCGGGTACGCGGCCGTCGTGCGTGTCCGGAGGGCTCGCCCCGCGCTCAAGTCGAAAAGCTGGCCGTTCCACCGCAGAATGTGGAGGAACCGGACTTTTGGTCAGGCTGCGGGGAGGAGACCGTTGTGCGCTCCACACGTCGCAGAACCTGGGCCCTGCTCGCCACCGCCGCCATCGTCGCCGGGCTCCTGACTCCCGTGGCCGTGAGCGCGGCCAACCGGGCGGGCAGCTCGGCGGTACCCGCCGCACCCGAACCCGAGCCCTCGGGCGCGGAATGCCGCACGTCGGTCGAGGGGTCCCGGGTTGTCGCCTACTGCCACAACCCGTACCCGACCACCGATCTCGTCCAGCTCCACACCGAGTGCGCCCGGTGGTGGGACGTCGACGCTGACGGCGGCGCGGTCGCGGTGCAGCCCGGGCGGACGGTCAAGCTCGAGGACCGCTGCTGGAAAGAGGTCGGCTCGGCCTGGGTCAGTCATTCGGTGTCCTGAAGGACCTGCTCAGACCCGCTCCTGGAGACAGTTCAACGCGTGGGCGGCGGCCTCGGCGGCCGCCGCCTCCGCGTCGCCCGCCCTGATGGCCTCGACGAGCCGCGCGTGGTCCATGTGCGCCTCCGGCCGCAGCTCCGGGCCCACGTCGTCGCGCAGATAGTCGCGCAGCAGGTCGTTCAGGTCGGCGTAGAGCTCGGTCAGCACGTCGTTGTGCGAGGCGGCGACGACCGCGAGGTGCAGGGTGGCGTCGGCCTCCACGAACGCGTCCGCGTCCCCGGACGCCCACGCCGCCTCGCGCCGTGCCATCAGCGTGTCCAGCTGCCGCATGTCCCGGTCCGTGCGCCGCAGGGCGGCGAGCCGGGCGGCCGAGGACTCCAGCGTGGAGCGCAGCTCGGCGACGTGCCGGGGGTCGGCGTCCGCGAAGCGGCGGTGCATCACCCCGGCCAGCTCGCTGGTCGCCACCACATATGTCCCGGAGCCCTGGCGGATGTCCAGCAGCCCGTTGTGCGCCAGGGCGCGCACCGCCTCGCGCACCGTGTTCCGGGCGACCCCGAGTTGCTCGACCAGCTCGGGCTCTGTGGGGATCCGTGAGCCCACGGGCCACTCGCCCGCGGTGATCTGGTTCCTCAGCTGCGCGATCACCTGGTCGGCGAGAGCCGAACGCCGTGTGGACGTCAGAGCCATGCTGCTCCTTGCTCGTGTTCCGGAAAGGCGGTCCGGGAGGTGCGGGCCCGTCGGACGTCTCCCCGATTGTCTCAGGGGAAGAGCGGAAGTGGACAGTCAATCATCCCATGATTCTATGATGGGTCTCATGCGTCACGACGAGATCCCGACCCTGAGTCCTCCCGCCGCCCCCACCACCGGGCCCGAGAGGCCCGCGCCCGGACTTTCCCCCTGGGTGCTGCGGATCGCGACCGTCGGGCTGGTCCTTGCCGCGCTCAACCTCCGGCCCGCCATCACCAGCCTCGGCCCCCTCCTCGAAGAGGTCCGGGACGGGCTGCACATGAGCGGCAGCATCGCCGGTGTCCTCACCTCCGTGCCGCCGCTCTGCTTCGCGCTGTTCGGCTTCATGGCGCCACGCCTGGCCCGCAGGTTCGGCCCCAGTGCCGTCGTCTGCGCGGGCATGGCGGCCATCGCCGCCGGCCTGCTGCTCCGCCCCTTCGTGGGCGGCACCGCCGGATTCCTCGCCGCCAGTGCCCTCGCGCTCATGGGCATCGCGGTCAGCAACGTCCTGATGCCCGTCATCGTGAAGCGCTGGTTCCCCGACCGCGTCGGCACCATGACCGGCCTCTACTCGATGGCACTGGCCCTCGGCACCGCGCTCGCCGCCGCCCTCACCGTGCCCCTCACCGACGCACTGGGAGGCAGCTGGAGGACGGGGCTGGTGATCTGGGCGGCCCTGGCCGTGGTCGCGGTCGTGCCCTGGGTGCCGTTCCTCAAGGACCGGGGCGACGCCACGGGGCAGACCGCGGGAGCCACCGCGCCGCCCGCACTGAAGATCACCCGTAGCCGCACGTCCTGGGCGCTCGCCTGCTTCTTCGGGCTCCAGGCCACCGCCGCGTACATCACCATGGGCTGGATGCCGCAGATCTTCCGGGACGCCGGTCTCTCGGCGGGCACCTCCGGTGTCCTGCTCGCCGTGATCATGGCCATGGGCGTCCCCCTCGCCTTCGTCATCCCCCGGGTCGCCACCCGGCTGCCGGCCCAGGGCCCGATCGTCCTCGTCCTCAGCGGATGCGGCCTCCTCGGCTACGCCGGCCTCTACGTGGCCCCGGCCGGCGGCGCCTGGCTCTGGGCACTGCTGCTGGGCATCGCCAACTGCGCCTTCCCGCTCGCCCTGACCATGATCGGGATGCGTTCACGCACCGGCGCCGGAGTGGTCAGGCTCTCGGCCTTCGCGCAGTCCACCGGCTATCTGATCTCGATCCCCGGCCCGCTGCTGGTCGGGGTGCTCTACCAGCACAGCGGCGGCTGGGGCCTGCCGCTCGCCCTCATGGCCGCCCTCCTCGTCCCCCAGACGATCGCGGGAGTCCTCGCCGGCCGGGACCGGAAGATCGAGGACGAGTGCTGAGATGCGACACTGTGCGCATGCCAGTGCTCGATCCGAATCCCCAGAACGGCCAGAAGAAGCTCCTCCTCGTCTTCGGGACGATGCTTCTCATCTCCGTGGTCATCGGCGTGATCGCCACGATCGCCTCCCCCTGACCCCCTGAATCCGCCCGGGGTGGGGACGGCCCCACTCCCGGGGGTGGGGCCTGCCCCCCTGTCCCCTAGGGGGCCAGGGTCAGGGTCCAGTGGGTGGGTCACCGGATGGGCCCGCCACCGTGCGGCCCGTAGGTTCGAGGTGACACAGCCGAGGACCCACGGAGGCGGACATGCCGGCCCGTACACACACCCGGACCCACCGCCCGGCCACGGACGCCGTCGAGGTCCGGCTGCCGTGGTGGGCCGTCACGCTGCCCGCCCTCGCCTTCGCCGCGCTCCTGCTGCTGATCGTGGAACCCGGACAGGCCCACGCCGGGACCGGCGCCCCCGCGATCGGACGCCTGCTGGAGCACGTCCTGGTGCTGCTCGCCGTCTGATCCGCACGAAAAGCCCTTGTGGGCGAGCATGTCAACACCCTGCGCCCGGAGGCGTAATCCGTGCGAAGCTGAGGTGTATGAGCGCCGATACACCTCGCAGGATCGTCCTTCTCAGGCACGCCAAGGCGGAATGGTCGCAGGAGTCCGACCATGAGCGGCCACTGGCGGAACGGGGCAGGAAGGACGCCCCCGTCGCCGGCCGCAAGCTGGCCGATTCAGGAACCGCCTTCGACCTCGCTCTGTGCTCGACCGCCACCAGGACCCGCGAGACCTGGAAGCTGGCGGTCCACGAGTTCGCGCAGCGCCCCAGGACCGTGTACGAGGAGAGGCTCTACGAAGCGTCCCTCGGCGAACTGATCGCGCTGTTCGGCGAGACCCCCGACGACGTACGCAATCTGCTGGTCATCGCCCACAATCCCGGCATGCACGGCGTCGCGGACGCGCTCTCCGGCAGGGCCGAGGGTGACGCGCTCGCCCGAATGACCAGGGACGGCTTCCCGACCGCCGCCTACGCCGCCGTCGAGTTCTCCGGCCCCTGGAAGAGCCTGGAGCACGGGGTGGGCAAGCTCGTCGAGTACTGGACGCCGAACGACTGAGCACGACGCACGAGGGGGCGCCGGCACACGTCGTGCCGGCGCCCCCCCGTGCCGTCCTGTGCGGTCAGTCCACCAGCCCGTCGGCGGCCTCGACCTCTTCGCGGGTGATCCCGAGCAGATACAGCACCGTGTCGAGGAACGGGACGTTCACCGCGGTGTGGGCGGCCTGCCGGACGACCGGCTTGGCGTTGAAGGCGACTCCCAGCCCCGCCGTGTTCAGCATGTCCAGATCGTTCGCGCCGTCACCGATCGCCACCGTCTGCGCCAGCGGAACCCCCGCCTGCTCCGCGAAGCTCCGCAGCAGCCGCGCCTTGCCCGCCCGGTCCACGATGTCGCCCACGACCCGGCCGGTGAGCCTGCCGTCGACGACCTCCAGTGTGTTGGCCGAGGCGAAGTCGAGCCCCAGGCGCTCCTTCAGGTCGTCCGTGACCTGGGTGAAGCCCCCTGAGACCACGCCCACCTGGTACCCGAGCCGCTTGAGCGTCCGGATCAGGGTGCGCGCACCGGGAGTCAGCCGGACCTCGGCCCGCACCTTCTCCACCACCGACACGTCCAGCCCCGCCAGCAGCGCCACACGCGCGTGCAGGGACTGCTCGAAGTCGAGCTCGCCGCGCATCGCCTGCTCGGTCACCGAGGCGACCTCGGCCTCGCACCCGGCATGGGCCGCGAAGAGCTCGATGACCTCGTCCTGGATGAGCGTCGAGTCGACGTCCATGACGACGAGCCGCTGGGCCCGGCGGCTCAGCCCGGCCGACACGACGGCGATGTCGACGCCGAGCCCGGCGGCCTCCGGCGCCAGGGCGGTCCGCAGCTCCTCGGTCCCGGTGCCGGACACGGCGAACTCGACGGCGGTGACGGGGTACTTCGCCAGGCGGAAGATGCGGTCGATGTTGCCGCCGGTGGAGGTGATCCTGGCCGCTATGGCCGCCGTGGACTCGGCGGTGAGCGGGTGCCCCAGCACCGTCACGTGCGAACGCCCGTCACCGCGGGGGCGGTTGTCGCCCGTGCCCGAGATGATCTCGGCCTGCAGCTTCAGGGACTCCGCCCAGCTGTGCACGGTCGCCCGGAGGTCGCCCTCCGTCGTGCCGCCGGGCTCCGGCGAGGTCACCAGGGCGCACAGGACGATGCGGCCACGGGTGACGACCTGTTCGATGTCCACGACGTCGACGGCGTAGGCGGCCAGGGTGTCGAAAAGTCCGGCGGTGATACCCGGCCGGTCCTTCCCGAAGATCTTGACGAGAAGTGTGGGGGCGTCCGTGCCTCGCGGGGGCTCGGGGGACTCAGGAGACCGAGGTGGCTGAGATGCGCTCATGGTGGTCCCACCGTATAGGGCTGCGGGGCGGGCCCCGAAGCCGTCCCGAGTGCCGGACAGCCGGGTGGCCGGATCCCGGCGGGGCCCGGGCCGGCAGGTGTGCGCCTCGGATGGCATGCTCCGGACCGATTCCTCCCGGGTCCACGGCGGCGGCGGGGAGCCTCCGCGCGGTCTTCACGCCGCCCGGCTTTCCGTTACGGGACCGCTCCTGGAATAGTTCACCACGATGTTCAGCATCCCTAGGCTCCCCGCGACGGGGGCGACTCGGGGGACGACTAGTGGGGCGCGGAGTGCCGGAACTCGTACTGGAATTGAATGGAAGGACCTGGACGCTCGATCCGTCCAGGTCGTACACCCTCGGACGTGATCCGCAGGGCGACATGACGATCGACGACGCCAGGGTGTCGTGGCGGCACGCCACGATCAGCTGGAACGGACGCGGCTGGTCCATCGAGGACCACGGCAGCACGAACGGCACCTATGTACAGGGCCGGCGCGTCCAGCAGACGGAGATCGCCGCGGGAACGTCGGTCCACCTGGGCAACGCCACCGACGGACCTCGCCTGAACCTCACAGCTGCCGCGGTCGCGGGAGCGCCCGGTGGGCAGGCGGCCGGAGCGCCCGCGCAGCAGCCGCAGGGCGCCGCGGGCTGGCCCGCCGCCCCCGCGCAGCAGCACCAGGCCCCCGCGCACCAGGCCCCGCAGCAGCCGGCCTGGCCGCAGGCACCGCAGGCGCAGCAGCAGCCTCCGGTCCCGCACCAGCAGAACCGCGGCGGTGCGCCCGGAGCCGGTGTGCCCGGCGGCGGGGCGGGTGCACCGCCCGTCTACGGGGACCGCAGCCCGACCACGTTCCACCAGCTGGACCTCGGCCGCGTCATGCGCATCGGCCGTGCCCTGGAGAACGAGCTGGTCGTGTCCGACCTGCAGGTCTCACGTCTGCACGCCGAGTTCCGGGCGACGCCCGACGGCCGGTTCGAGATCCGCGACCTCGGGTCCCACAACGGGACCTACGTCAACGGCCAGCCGCTCAGCAAGTCCGGCTCCGCGCTCATCGGCCCGAACGACATCGTCGGCGTCGGTCACTCGACCTTCCGGCTGGTCGGGGACCGGCTGGAGGAGTTCGTCGACACCGGCGAGGTCTCCTTCTCCGCCCGCCACCTCACCGTGACGGTCGACGGCGGGAAGGACATCCTCAAGGACGTCTCCTTCGGCGTCCCGGAGAAGTCCCTGATCGCCGTCATCGGCCCCTCGGGCTCCGGCAAGTCGACCCTGCTCAAGGCGCTCACCGGCTACCGGCCCGCCAACCAGGGCGACGTCCTCTACGACAACCGGAACCTGTACAAGCAGTTCGCCGAGCTGCGGCAGCGCATCGGTCTGGTCCCGCAGGACGACATCCTGCACAAGGAGCTCACGGTCACCCGGGCCCTGCGCTACGCGGCCAAGCTGCGCTTCCCCGCTGACACCACCGAGGCCGAGCGCACCGCCCGGATCCACGAGGTCCTCGCCGAGCTCAAGCTCGACATCCACCGGGACAAGAAGATCACCTCGCTCTCCGGCGGCCAGCGCAAGCGCGTCTCGGTCGCCCTGGAGCTGCTGACCAAGCCGTCGCTGATCTTCCTGGACGAGCCGACCTCGGGTCTCGACCCCGGCATGGACCGCGACGTCATGCAGCTGCTGCGCGGCCTCGCCGACGACGGCCGTACGGTCCTGGTGGTCACGCACTCCGTGGCCGAGCTGGCCATCTGCGACAAGCTCCTGGTGATGGCGCCCGGCGGGTCCGTCGCCTACTTCGGGCCCCCCGAGGAGGCCCTGAACTTCTTCGGCTACACCAGCTGGGCCGACGTCTTCTCCGCGTTCGAGAACTACCGCGAATACGACTGGGCGGGCCGCTGGCGCGGATCGCAGCACTACCAGATGTACGCCGCGGACATCGACGCGGTCGCCGCGCAGCCCGTGCACATGCCTTCGCCCCAGCAGATCCGCCCGCCGAAGCCCTCCGGCTGGCTGGCCCAGCTGTGGACGCTGATGCGCCGCTACGTCTCGGTCATCGCGTCCGACAAGGGGTTCCTGCTCCTCATGGTGCTCCTGCCGGCCGTGCTCGGCGTGGTGAGCGTGGTCATCCCCGCGGAGTTCGGCCTGGCGGAGCCCGATCCGCCCTCGCGGTTCAACGGCAAGGCCGGGACGATCATGCTGATCCTGGCGGTCGGCATGTGCTTCGCCGCCGCCGCCAACTCCGTACGAGAACTGATCAAGGAACGGGTGATCTACGAGAGGGAACGGGCCACCGGTCTCTCCCGCTCCGCCTATCTGCTGTCCAAGGTGATCGTCCTCGGCGTGATCACGGCCTTCCAGGGCGTGATCATCTGCGGGATCGGCTTCTCCACCCGGAAGCTGCCGGAGGAGGGCCTGTTCATGCCCCCCGCCGTCGAGATCTGCCTGTCGATCATCGTGCTCGGCTTCACCTCGATGATGTTCGGCCTGATGATCTCCGCGCTGGTGAAGACGGCCGAGAAGACGATGCCGCTGCTCGTCATGTTCGCCATCGTCCAGGTCGTCTTCACCGGCGTGCTCTTCCAGGTCTACGGTTCGCCGGGCCTGGAGCAGTTCGCCTGGCTGATGCCGTCGCGCTGGGCGGTCGCCGCTGCCGGTACGACGCTGGACCTCGCCCACCTCATGCCGCCGTGGGACCCGAAGAACCCGACCGATCTGGACCCGCTGTGGGAGCACTCGGCCGGTCAGTGGGGCATCAACATCACGGTGATGCTCGTCATGAGCGCCGTCCTCTTCGTCGCGGTCTCCCGGATGCTGCGGCGCCATGAGCCCGAGGTGATGCGCAAGTAACGGGCCCGCACCGGACCCGGAAACGCCCGAGGGCGGCAACCCCGTGGGGTGCCGCCCTTCGGCATGTGCCGGCCGGTCACGCGACGCTGCGGACCGGCGGCCCGCTCTGCCAGGCCTTGCTCGGTGCGTGGCTCAGTACGCGCTGTCGACGTTGTCGATCGAGCCGTACTTGTCCGCGGCGTAGTTGGCGGCCGCGGTGATGTTGGCGACCGGGTCGTACTGGTCGTGCTTGGTGCCCTTGACGTGGTAGAAGTCGAAGGTCGGCTTGATGACCTGCAGCAGACCCTTCGAGGGGATGCCGTTGATCGCGTTGATGTCCCAGTTGTTGATGGCACGCGGGTCACCGCTGGACTCACGGATGATGTTGCGGTGCAGGCCCTCGTACGTACCGGGGATCTTCTTCTCGTGCATGATCGACAGGGCCTCGCGGATCCAGCCGTCCAGGTTGTTCGCGTAGACCGGCTTACGGTCGGCCGCGCGGCTGGCCTTCTTGGCGGAACGCTTCTTCGCGTCGGCCTTGGCCTTGGCCGCAGCCTTGCTCTTGGCCTCGGCGACGGCCTTGGCCTTCGCCTCCGCCTTGGCGGCGGACTTCTTCTTCGCGGCCTCTTCCTTGGCCTTGGCCGCGTCGGCGGTCTTGGCCAGACGCTCGGCCGTCGTGTTCTGGCTCAGGCCGGTGGCCTTGAGGCTCTGCGTCTGCGAGCCGGTGTAGGCGACGGGCGCGGCGGCCGCGGCGGCCTGCGGCTCCGTGGTGGCCGAAGCGTCGTTCGGGACGAGCGAGAAGGCGACAGCGGCGGCGGCCAGGGTGGAGACCCCCGCGACGGAGAGCTTCTGCGTCTTGTTGAGACGACGGCTACGGCTGGAGATGCGGGACACGGACATACAGTCGTACCTCTTCGAATAGCAGGGGTCCTCGGCGAGGACGCAGACGGAAGAGCCGGGGGCATCTCCGTCGGGGACAGATGCAATTCTTAGCGCCAGCAAAATGGCCTGGCAAAGGTGTGACGTACGAAGCTGAATAGTGGAAGAGGGTCTCGTTCATTCCCTCTTGTCCGGTTTCAGCCCTGCCAACTTGCCCGTTTTGGGCAAACTATCCTTCTTCGTAAGTGACGTGGGCCCTATGCCTGGGCTCACACCGGACTCCCGCTTCGCTTACGAATAGTTGCTACAGCGACGCGGAACGTAACGGGCTTTTTCGGGCGGGAGGTGGGGAGGCGGGTGTCCCGCCTCGTCCGTAGGCCGCAGCGGCGCACGGCACTTGGGCCTAGGTCCGAGGCCCGGCAGGAGGGGGGCCCACAGCCCGATACGGCCCCTCCGTCCCCGCCGGTACGGTGAGCACATGAGTCATCGCCCACCGTCGGGTCTGGCCGCGGTCAGCGCCGCGCTGCTGGCCATGAACCGGCACCTGGACATGAGGGACGTCCTCAAGACGATCGTCGCCTCGGCCCGGGAACTGCTCGACGCCGAGTACGCCGCCCTCGGTGTGCCGGACGACCACGGCGGCTTCGCCCAGTTCGTCGTCGACGGCGTCAGTGACGAACAGTGGAAGGCCATCGGACCGCTGCCCCGCCAGCACGGCATCCTCGCGGCGATGCTCCACGAGGCGAAGCCCCAGCGCCTCGCCGACGTCCGCGAGGACCCCCGGTTCGAGGGGTGGCCGGACACCCACCCCGACATGTCCGACTTCCTCGGCCTGCCGATCCAGGACGGCGACGAGACCATCGGCGCGCTCTTCCTCGCCAACAAGCGCTGCCCCAGGCCCACGGGCGGCTGCGGTTTCACGGAGGAGGACGAGGAACTCCTGGAGATCCTCGCCCAGCACGCGGCCATCGCCCTCACCAACGCCCGGCTCTACGAACGCAGCCGCGAGCTCACCATCGCCGAGGAGCGCTCCCGGCTCGCCCACGAGCTGCACGACGCCGTCAGTCAGAAGCTCTTCTCGCTCCGGCTCACCGCCCAGGCCGCCGCCGCACTCGTCGACCGTGACCCGGCGCGCGCCAAGGGCGAGCTCCAGCAGGTCGCCGCCCTGGCCGGGGAAGCCGTGGACGAGCTGCGCGCGGCTGTCGTGGAGCTGCGCCCCGCGGCCCTGGACGAGGACGGTCTGGTCGCCACGCTCCGTACCCAGGTCCAGGTCCTGGACCGGGCCCACAGCGCGCGGGTCACCTTCGGGAGCGCGGGAGTCCGTGCCCTGCCGGCGGCCCAGGAGGAGGCGATGCTCCGGGTGGCCCAGGAAGCCCTGCACAACGCCCTGCGCCACTCCGGTGCCGGGCAGGTCGACGTCAGCCTCGCCCGGCACACCTCCGCCACGGTACTGCGGATCACCGACGACGGCTGCGGCTTCGACCCGCACGTGATCCGCCGTGCGGGCCGGCACCTGGGCCTCGTCTCCATGCGGCACCGGGCCGGCGGCGTCGGCGGCCGGCTCACCGTCGACTCGGAGCCCGGCAGGGGCACCACGATCCAGATGGAGGTCCCCAGTGGCTGACAAGATCATCAAGGTGCTGTTGGTCGACGACCACCAGGTGGTCCGCCGGGGACTGCGCACCTTCCTGGAGGTCCAGGACGACATAGAGGTGGTCGGGGAGGCGTCGGACGGGGAAGAGGGCGTCGCCAGGACCGAGGAGCTGAGGCCCGACGTGGTCCTCATGGACATCAAGATGCCCGGTACGGACGGCATCGAGGCGCTGCGCAGGCTCAGGGAACTGGAGAACCCCGCCAGGGTGCTGATCGTCACCAGCTTCACCGAGCAGCGCACGGTCGTGCCCGCGCTGCGTGCGGGGGCGTCGGGCTACGTCTACAAGGACGTGGACCCGGACGCCCTGGCCGGCGCCATCCGCTCGGTCCACGCGGGGCACGTCCTGCTCCAGCCCGAGGTCGCGGGTGCGCTGCTGGCCCAGGAGGACACGGGCAACGGCACGGGACGGGGGAGCACCCTGACCGAGCGCGAGCGTGAGGTCCTGGGGCTGATCGCCGACGGCCGCTCCAACCGTGAGATCGCCCGGGCGCTGGTCCTGTCGGAGAAGACGGTGAAGACCCACGTCTCCAACATCCTGATGAAGCTCGACCTGTCGGACAGGACCCAGGCCGCGCTCTGGGCGGTCCGGCACGGAGCTGCGGGCTGAGGGGGAACCGCAGCCATCCGTCGCCGAACCCGTCGTCGAACGGATGGTCGATTTCGCTCCGGTCCGAGATTCATACTGTCGGGTGTATGTCACCCGTACGGCGCATCCTCTGTGGTGTGGCGGCGTTCTCCCTGCGTGCTGCGGCGGTCGGCCGCAGCGATGCGAGGAGGACCCAGCAGTGAAGAACCTGAAGAAGGCCGCAGCCGTCACCATGATCGCGGGCGGCATCATCGCCGCCGGTGCCGGAGCGGCCTCCGCAGCGGGTCACGGTGGCGCCGCCGCCCACGGCACGGCCGTCGGTTCCCCGGGCGTCGCCTCGGGCAACCTCGTCCAGGTCCCGGTGAGCGTCCCGGTGAACGTGGTCGGCAACACGGTCAACGTCGTGGGCCTGCTCAACCCGGCCTTCGGCAACCTCGGCCTGAACGGCTGACCCACACCTCGCACCCGCTGCCGGGCGGGCTCCCCACGCCCTCCGGCAGCGGGACGGCGACGCCCCCACCGCCGCGTGATCAGCGCCCCCGCTCCTCCACGTACGCGTTGTACGCCGCGACCTGCGCCCGCCTGGCCACCCGCTCCACCGGCCGCAGCGCCTCTCCCCGGGCCGCGATCTCGGACGCGCTCACCGCGCCGCCGTGCCCGTTCTCGTGCGCCACCGACACCAGCAGCCCCACCCGCTGGGCCAGCTCCAGCACCCTGACGGCCCGCGGCGGGTAGCCCGGAGCCAGCACCTCCCGTCCCCGCTCCGCCCGCGCCCGGTAGGCGTCCACCGCGGCCTCCGCGACCGGGCCGGACCCGGCGACGTCCAGCCGGGACAGCACCGCCGTGGCATCCCGCAACGCCTCGGCGAGCTCCCGCTCCGCCTCACCCAGCGACGGCACGTCGGCGGGTGGCGCCTCCCGGACCGGCAGGCAGCGCCAGACCACCTCCACGTGCAGATCCCCGTCGGGCCCCGCCTCACTCACCTCCGGTACGAGCCCGTACGGCGCCCCGGACGTGAGGACCGCCTCCTCCGCCTCCAGCGCCCGGGCGTTGAAGTCCGGCGGCCCGCTGAGCCCCAGCGGATGACCCGGCACCGGCAGAGCGACCCGGAAACCGGTCGCCCCGAGTGACCTCAGCCGTCCGAGCGCCAGCGTGAGCCCCACGGGCCCCGCCTCACCCGGCAGCCCCTCGACCCGGTGCACCGCGTCCTCGCCGACGATCGCGAGCGCGGCGTCGTCCGGTGACACAAGTCCGGCCAAAAGCGCGTTTCCCCATGCGGCGAGCCGCCCTGAGCGTGGTTCCGAAAGCATGGGGACAGCCTAGGGAACGGCCCCAGGGCCTGAGCACTCCCCGGGTGGCGTAGGTTTTCCCTGGGAGCTGTGCCCACAGGCACGCGACGATCTCGACACTGTATGGGGAGACAACGCGCCATGAGCGATGTACTGGAGCTGGTGGACGTATCCGTGGTCCGCGACGGACGCGCTCTGGTGGACGACGTCTCCTGGTCGGTCAAGGAGGGGGAGCGCTGGGTCATCCTCGGCCCCAACGGCGCCGGCAAGACCACGCTCCTGAACATCGCCTCCAGCTACGTCTTCCCGAGCACCGGCAAGGCCACGGTCCTCGGCGAGCGGCTCGGCGGAGTCGGCACGGACGTCTTCGAGCTCCGCCCCCGCATCGGTATCGCCGGTGTCGCCATGGCCGAAAAGCTCCCCAGGCGCCAGACCGTGCTGCAGACGGTGCTCACCGCCGCGTACGGCATGACCGCCACCTGGCACGAGGACTACGAGGCCGTCGACGAGGAGCGCGCCCGTGCCTTCCTCGACCGCCTCGGCATGACCGACTACCTCGACCGCAAGTTCGGCACGCTCTCCGAGGGCGAGCGCAAGCGCACCCTCATCGCCCGCGCCATGATGACCGACCCCGAGCTGCTCCTCCTCGACGAGCCGGCGGCCGGACTGGACCTCGGCGGACGCGAGGACCTGGTCCGCCGCCTCGGCCGGCTCGCCCGAGACCCGTACGCCCCCTCCATGGTCATGGTCACCCACCACGTCGAGGAGATCCCGCCCGGCTTCACGCACGTCCTGATGATCCGCCAGGGCAAGGTGCTCGCCGCGGGCCCCATGGAGACCGAGCTCAGTTCCCGGAACCTCTCCCTCTGCTTCGGTCTGCCGCTCGTCGTCGAACACCACGGCGACCGCTACACCGCCCGCGGACTTCCCCTCGGCCAGTAGGCGCACCACAGCCAACCTCTTCTGCGCCCTGTCGGGGAAGGGGCCCGCGGTCCTACGATGACCATGTGGACATCGACGCGTGGGTGTGGTGGCTGATCGGCGCGGTGGGACTGGGCATTCCCCTCGTCCTGACCGCGATGCCCGAATTCGGGATGTTCGCCGTGGGGGCGGTGGCCGCTGCCGTCGTCGCGGCTCTCGGTGGCGGGGTCGTCGCCCAGGTCCTGGTGTTCGTCCTGGTATCGGTGGCACTGATCGCGGTCGTACGCCCGATCGCCGCCCGGCACCGTGCGAGCCGGTCCCCGCACGCCACCGGCATCGACGCGCTGAAAGGCCGTCAGGCCGTCGTCCTGGAACGGGTCGACGGCAGCGGCGGGCGCATCAAGCTCGCCGGTGAGGTCTGGTCGGCACGCTCACTCGACGCCGACCAGATCTTCGAACCCGGCCGGCAGGTGGACGTCGTGGACATCGACGGTGCAACGGCCGTCGTCATGTGAGCGAACCGGTCACACGGCAGGCCGTAGTCTGCCAAACTCGAAGTCGATCATCATGAGAATGCGACCGTCTTGACCGATCGACCTCGATCACCGCGATCCGTCGGCAACCGAAGGGCACGAGGCACACGATGCAACCGATCATCATCGTCCTGATCATTCTGGTGGTGCTCGTCTTCATCGCCCTGATCAAGACGATCCAGGTCATCCCTCAGGCCAGTGCCGCGATCGTCGAGCGCTTCGGCCGCTACACGCGCACACTCAACGCCGGGCTGAACATCGTCGTCCCGTTCATCGACTCGATCCGCAACAGGATCGACCTCCGTGAACAGGTCGTCCCCTTCCCGCCCCAGCCGGTGATCACCCAGGACAACCTCGTCGTCAACATCGACACCGTCATCTACTACCAGGTGACCGACGCCCGCGCCGCGACGTACGAAGTCGCCAGCTACATCCAGGCGATCGAGCAGCTGACCGTCACCACCCTCCGCAACATCATCGGCGGCATGGACCTCGAGAGGACCCTGACCTCCCGCGAGGAGATCAACGCGGCACTGCGCGGAGTCCTCGACGAGGCCACCGGCAAGTGGGGCATCCGCGTCAACCGCGTCGAGCTCAAGGCCATCGAACCGCCCACCTCCATCCAGGACTCGATGGAGAAGCAGATGCGCGCCGACCGTGACAAGCGCGCCGCGATCCTCACCGCCGAAGGAATCAGGCAGTCCGCGATCCTCACCGCGGAAGGCGAGAAGCAGTCCGCGATCCTGCGCGCCGAAGGTGAGGCCAAGGCATCGGCCCTGCGCGCCGAGGGTGAGGCCCAGGCCATCCGCACGGTCTTCGAGTCCATCCACGCCGGGGACCCGGACCAGAAGCTCCTCTCGTACCAGTACCTCCAGATGCTCCCCAAGATCGCCGAGGGCGACGCCAACAAGCTCTGGATCGTGCCCAGCGAGATCGGCGACGCGCTCAAGGGACTCAGCGGTGCCTTCGGCAACCTCGGCAGCGGTGCGCCCGGCTTCAACACCGGTACGGAGCGCAGGGAGCAGCCCCCGGTCGAATGACCGTGAAACACCTTCGTGCATGATCAGTGAGGCCCCTCGACCTTGATGGCGGGGAGGCATCACTGACCATCGAAGGAGATGGCCTTGTCCATCTGGGAAATGCTCGCCGTCCTCGCCGCCGGGGTCGGCGCCGGCACGATCAACACCATCGTCGGCTCCGGCACGTTGATCACCTTTCCGGTACTGCTCGCGACCGGTCTGCCTCCGGTCACCGCGACCGTGTCCAACGCCCTCGGCCTGATCCCCGGTTCGATCAGCGGGGCCATCGGCTACCGCGCGGAACTCGCGGGCCAGCGCCGCCGGATCCTGAAGCTGAGCGTCGGCGCGCTCATCGGCGGCCTCACCGGTGCCACCCTCCTGCTGGCCCTGCCCTCCACGGCGTTCGAGACGATCGTCCCCGTCCTGGTGGCCCTCGCGCTGGTCCTGGTCATCCTGCAGCCGCGCATCAGCCGGGCCGTGCAACGCCGTCGTGAGCGCACCGGCACGGCCGCCCGCCCCGACGGCGGGCCGCTCCTGTTCACGGGCCTGATGCTCGCCAGCGTCTACGGCGGCTACTTCACGGCGGCCCAGGGCATCATCTACCTCTCCCTGATGGGCATGCTGCTCGACGACACGATGCAGCGTCTGAACGCCGTCAAGAACGTCCTCGCCGCAGTCGTCAACAGCGTCGCCGCGCTCTTCTTCCTCTTCGTCGCGGACTTCGACTGGACGGCGGTCGTCCTCATCGCGGTGGGTTCCGCGATCGGCGGCCAGGTGGGCGCCAAGGTCGGCCGCCGGCTCAGCCCGGGCTTCCTGCGTGCCCTGATCGTCGTCGTCGGCACCGCGGCCATCGTCCAACTGCTGCTGCGCTGACGGTCGGGAGCCCGCCGAGCCCGCCCCCTCCGAGGAGACGAGGGGACGGGCTCCGCATACGTTCGTCCGCTGCGGCTAAGCCGCCGAGCGCGCCAGCCACTCCGGCAGCGCCGACCGGTCGCCCACGCCCAGCGCGAGCAGCATCGCGTCCGCCGGCGAAGGCACGAAGGGCTGACGCAGCAGAGGCATGTCCGCCTGCTCCGGTGTCCGCGCCGCCTTGCGGTGGTTGTCCTCCGCGCACGAGGCCACGGTGTTCAGCCAGGTGTCCTGGCCACCCTGGGCCCGGGGCACCACGTGGTCCACGGTGCTGGCCCGCCGCCCGCAGTACGCACACCGGTGCTGGTCCCGTATCAGCACGCCCCGTCTGGACCACGGCGCGTGTCTTCGGAAGGGCACCCGTACGTACCGGCAGAGCCTGATCACCTGCGGCACCGGAATGTCCACGGCGGCACCACGCATACGGAGTCCGGGATGCGACTGCTCGACGACGGCCTTGTCCTGAAGGATCAGGACGACCGCGCGGTTCAGCGTCACCGTCGACAGCGGCTCGAAGCTCGCGTTGAGTACAAGTGTGTCCCGCATCCCGCCCACCTCCCGTGTGCCGCCCGTCTGTCGGCGGGCCCGGAACAACTCTGTCCGGGCGGACCGTGATGGACAACGCAATAAAAAGTGCCCTGCCCTGATCTCTCCAAGACCAGGGCAGGGCAAACGGGAGGCGAACGTTCAGCTTTCCGGGGCGGTGTACTCCCCGATCAGCTGGGCCCGGCCCAGCGTGTGGAAACGCAGGTTGAATCCGACCACGGCGGGCGAGGCGTCACTGTCCGGACCGAGCTTCTCGGTGTCCACGGCGTACACGGTGAAGACGTAACGGTGGTTCTCCCCGGGAGGCGGCGCGGCTCCGCCGAACTCCTTCGCCCCGTAGTCGTTGCGGGCCTGCACGGCACCCGCGGGCAGCCCTTCGAACGCCCCGCTCCCCGCACCGGCCGGAAGCTCCGTCACGGTGGCGGGGACGTCGAAGAGCACCCAGTGCCAGAAACCGCTGCCCGTCGGCGCATCCGGGTCGAAGCACGTCACCGCGAAGCTCTTCGTCTCCGCGGGGAAGCCCTCCCACCGCAGCTGCGGCGAGGTGTTGCCCGCCGCGAACACCTGTGCGTCCGCCAGCACGGCCCCCGGCGCGAGGTCCTCGCTCACCACGGTGAACGGGGGGACCTCGGGATGGAAGTCGTGGGGCAGCGGCGCCCTCTTCGGCTCGGTCACGTCAGCACCTCTCCTGATCGGCGTGCGATGTCCCCACCGACCCTAAGGGCTGTCCCGTAATCCCCGGCGGGCGCACGACGACAGCTACGGCACCTCGCCGCGTTGTCGGAACGCCCGAATACATCCAGTATGCGGGTGTCCCTCCGCCTTGCGATGCACCGCATCCGACGCCGTGCGCTGATCCACCACGGATTGCGGGACAGCCCTTAGGGTGTGATCAGAGCCAGTTGCGCTGACCGCCGACCTGGGCGAGCCACTGGTTCAGGTAGGCGGCCCAGTCGGTGCCCTGGAAGTCGTTCAGACCCACCTTGAAGGCGCGGTAGGAGTCGCTGCCCTCGCTGAAGAGGCCCGGCTTCTTGTCCATCTCCAGGACGACGTCCATCTCGCGGTCGTCCGCCACGAACGTCAGCTCCACCTGGTTCAGCCCCCGGTACTGCTGCGGCGGGAAGAACTCGATCTCCTGGTAGAACGGCAGACGCTGCCGGGTGCCGCGGATGTGGCCGCGCTCCATGTCGGCGCTGCGGAATCCGAAGCCCAGCTGCCCGAAGGCGTCCAGGATGGCCTGCTGGGCGGGCAGCGGGTGCACGTTGATCGGGTCCAGGTCGCCCGAGTCCAGGGCGCGGGCGATCTCCAGCTCCGTCGTCACCCCGATGTTCATGCCGCGCAGCTGCTGCCCGGCGAACATCGTGATCGGCGTCTCCCATGGGATCTCCAGGCCGAACGGCACGACGTGCACCGCGCCGGCCTGGACCTCGAAGGCACCGCCGAGGCGCAGCTTGGTGAACTCGATGTCCTGCTTGGTCTCCTGGTCCCCGCCCTCGACCTCGACCCGCGCCTGCAGTCCGACCGAGAGACCCTCGATCTGCTGGGCCACGGATCCGCCCTGGATCCGTACCTCGCCCTGGACGACCCCGCCGGGGACGACGTTGAGTTCGGTCAGTTCGGTCTCGACCGAAGCACCGCCGGCACCCATGCTCGCGAGCAGCCGCTTGAAGCCCATGTTTTCCTCCTTGGTCCTGACCCCTACATACGCGCCACGACCGTAGCCGGTTCCCGTCGCGCCGAGCCCAGTACCCTCGGACGCCATGGATGAGGGCATGAACCGTACGCCGTCCGGGCCGGACTTCTTCGACCACGCGGGGGAGACAGACCCCGGCTCCCACGCCTTCCGTGGCCGGACGGCCCGCAACAGCGTGATGTCCGGTCCGCCGGGAGACTCGTACGCCTACTTCACCTACGGAGTGTCAAGGCAGTCAGCATGAACGTCGAGACTCTCGCCCATCCTGCCGAAGAGGTGGCCCCCAGGCTGCTCGGGAGCGTCCTTACCTGCAAGACCTCCGAGGGAACCGTGAGCATCGCCATCACGGAGACCGAGGCGTACTCCGGTGCGGCCGACCCCGCCTCCCATGCTTACCGGGGCCGGACACCCCGTAACGCCGTCATGTTCGGCCCCGCAGGACACCTGTACGTCTACCGGTCCCACGGCCTCCACTGGTGTGCCAACGTCGTCACAGGGACGGACGGCGTCGCCTCGGCTGTCCTCATCCGGGCCGGCAGGGTCGTCGAGGGGGAAGACCTGGCGCGCGAGCGGCGAGGAGAGAAGGTCGAGACTGCACGCCTTGCCCGAGGCCCGGGGAACTTCTGCCAGGCGCTCGGCATCACGGCGGAGCACAACGGCACAGACCTCCTGACAGGTATCCCGGTCGTCCTGTCCGAGGGCGAGTCGGTACCTCCTGCGCTCATCCGGGTCGGTCCTCGGGTCGGCGTGAGCAAGGCCCACGACTGGCAGCACCGCTTCTACCTCGCCGGTGATCCGACGGTCTCGGCGTACCGGCTGAGCCCGAGAGCCAAACCTTCCGGCTGAGCCTGATCCGCTGTGCGCCTTCGTGTGACGACGGACTGACGGGGGAGAACTACAGAAGGTCTCCCCGACTCCCCGCGCCGCCGGTGTCCGAGTACCTGACGCCCACTCGCATCCCGGTCTCGTCGCGAGCCACCACAGTGCCGACGCGAGCGGCGAGGCGGCCGGACGGAGCGGGCAGGTCGAGCACGCGGCGGGGGAGATCGGCATCGGGGCTGGGGTGGCCCGCAAACGCCGATTCCCGGCCCGGCACGGCAGAGAACTGGCCAAAGCGCCGGCACGCCTGGCCACCACCCTCGATGTCGACCGTGCGTCGAACGGGGTCGACGTGGTGGCGGGTCGGCAGCGGCCGTTCCCCGTCCTCCAGGGCTCCGGTGCGGTCCCACCAGGTGCGGAGCGGCCCGCGCACCGGTGTGGGCGGCGACGGCGCCCACCAGCCCCGGCGTCTCTGGATCGACGACGACCCGACGGTCGGTACGTACCGGGCCGATGCGCCCCGCCGCCGCGCAACTTGACTCGCCCCTGCGGTTTCCCTAATGTGGTCCGAGCCGCTTGAACGGATGCAGTTGTTCCTGGCACGGTCCATCGGACCGGGTCGAAGCATCGTGAGAGGGCCAACCACTACCTACGATTCACCCCTGGCGGGTGCAATTTCGGCATGCCGAAATTCGTCTGATCGACTCGATTATGAGTCGCTGAGGAAATCAGCTAAAGTAGTGACCACGCCGAAAGGGAAACGCGAAAGCGAAGAACTGGAAAGCGGATAAAGTAGTATCGCAGTAACCCGCTTCGACCGGGAATCGGACACGAAAGAGTCTGATAGAGTCGGAAACGCAAGAACGAAGGGAAGCGCCCGGAGGGCCCCGGTGAAACGGGACCGAAGGAAGCGTCCGTTCCTTGAGAACTCAACAGCGTGCCAAAAGTCAACGCCAGATATGTTGATACCCCGGCCTGCATCACGCAGGTTGGTGGTTCCTTTGAAAAGTCCTGCACGGTCCTCGGACCGGGTAGGCAACATCAGCGAGGACGCTGTGAACAACCGGTCATATTCCGACCTGGTTGTTCCGCTCTTGCATGGTGCTCTCCCGATTACGGGAAAACATTCATGGAGAGTTTGATCCTGGCTCAGGACGAACGCTGGCGGCGTGCTTAACACATGCAAGTCGAACGATGAAGCCCTTCGGGGTGGATTAGTGGCGAACGGGTGAGTAACACGTGGGCAATCTGCCCTTCACTCTGGGACAAGCCCTGGAAACGGGGTCTAATACCGGATAACACTCTGTCCCTCATGGGGCGGGGTTAAAAGCTCCGGCGGTGAAGGATGAGCCCGCGGCCTATCAGCTTGTTGGTGGGGTAATGGCCTACCAAGGCGACGACGGGTAGCCGGCCTGAGAGGGCGACCGGCCACACTGGGACTGAGACACGGCCCAGACTCCTACGGGAGGCAGCAGTGGGGAATATTGCACAATGGGCGAAAGCCTGATGCAGCGACGCCGCGTGAGGGATGACGGCCTTCGGGTTGTAAACCTCTTTCAGCAGGGAAGAAGCGAAAGTGACGGTACCTGCAGAAGAAGCGCCGGCTAACTACGTGCCAGCAGCCGCGGTAATACGTAGGGCGCAAGCGTTGTCCGGAATTATTGGGCGTAAAGAGCTCGTAGGCGGCTTGTCACGTCGGATGTGAAAGCTCGGGGCTTAACCCCGAGTCTGCATTCGATACGGGCTAGCTAGAGTGTGGTAGGGGAGATCGGAATTCCTGGTGTAGCGGTGAAATGCGCAGATATCAGGAGGAACACCGGTGGCGAAGGCGGATCTCTGGGCCATTACTGACGCTGAGGAGCGAAAGCGTGGGGAGCGAACAGGATTAGATACCCTGGTAGTCCACGCCGTAAACGTTGGGAACTAGGTGTTGGCGACATTCCACGTCGTCGGTGCCGCAGCTAACGCATTAAGTTCCCCGCCTGGGGAGTACGGCCGCAAGGCTAAAACTCAAAGGAATTGACGGGGGCCCGCACAAGCAGCGGAGCATGTGGCTTAATTCGACGCAACGCGAAGAACCTTACCAAGGCTTGACATATACCGGAAAGCATCAGAGATGGTGCCCCCCTTGTGGTCGGTATACAGGTGGTGCATGGCTGTCGTCAGCTCGTGTCGTGAGATGTTGGGTTAAGTCCCGCAACGAGCGCAACCCTTGTTCTGTGTTGCCAGCATGCCCTTCGGGGTGATGGGGACTCACAGGAGACTGCCGGGGTCAACTCGGAGGAAGGTGGGGACGACGTCAAGTCATCATGCCCCTTATGTCTTGGGCTGCACACGTGCTACAATGGCCGGTACAATGAGCTGCGATGCCGCGAGGCGGAGCGAATCTCAAAAAGCCGGTCTCAGTTCGGATTGGGGTCTGCAACTCGACCCCATGAAGTCGGAGTTGCTAGTAATCGCAGATCAGCATTGCTGCGGTGAATACGTTCCCGGGCCTTGTACACACCGCCCGTCACGTCACGAAAGTCGGTAACACCCGAAGCCGGTGGCCCAACCCCTTGTGGGAGGGAGCTGTCGAAGGTGGGACTGGCGATTGGGACGAAGTCGTAACAAGGTAGCCGTACCGGAAGGTGCGGCTGGATCACCTCCTTTCTAAGGAGCATCTAGGTTTCCTTCGGGGAATCCAGAGACCATTTCGTCGGCAAATGTTCGACGGTGGTTGCTCAAGGGTGGAACGTTGACTATTCGGCACGATGAGCACGGTTTTGTTAGTACTGCTTCGGCGTGGAAAACAGGATCGGGTTGATCGGGTCGGGCACGCTGTTGGGTATCTGAAGGTACGGGCTCGTTGAGTCTGGATCTTCGGTTGCCGGCCCCAGTGCACTCACCTGTAAGGGTGGGGTGATGGGTGGCTGGTCGTTGTTTGAGAACTGCACAGTGGACGCGAGCATCTGTGGCCAAGTTTTTAAGGGCGCACGGTGGATGCCTTGGCACCAGGAACCGATGAAGGACGTGGGAGGCCACGATAGTCCCCGGGGAGCTGTCAACCAAGCTTTGATCCGGGGGTTTCCGAATGGGGAAACCCGGCAGCCGTCATGGGCTGTCACCCGCTGCTGAACACATAGGCAGTGTGGAGGGAACGAGGGGAAGTGAAACATCTCAGTACCCTCAGGAAGAGAAAACAACCGTGATTCCGGGAGTAGTGGCGAGCGAAACCGGATGAGGCCAAACCGTATGCGTGTGATACCCGGCAGGGGTTGCGCATGCGGGGTTGTGGGAGTTCTCTTGATCAATCTGCCGATTGGTCGGCAAGTCAGAAACCGTTGGTGTAGGCGAAGGACATGCGAAAGGTCCGGCGTAGAGGGTAAGACCCCCGTAGCTGAAACATCAACGGCTTGCTTGAGAACCACCCAAGTAGCACGGGGCCCGAGAAATCCCGTGTGAATCTGGCGGGACCACCCGCTAAGCCTAAATATTCCCTGGTGACCGATAGCGGATAGTACCGTGAGGGAATGGTGAAAAGTACCGCGGGAGCGGAGTGAAATAGTACCTGAAACCGTGTGCCTACAAGCCGTGGGAGCGTCGCTGGCAGCACTTGTGCTGTCAGTCGTGACTGCGTGCCTTTTGAAGAATGAGCCTGCGAGTTAGCGGTGTGTAGCGAGGTTAACCCGTGTGGGGAAGCCGTAGCGAAAGCGAGTCCGAATAGGGCGATTGAGTTGCACGCTCTAGACCCGAAGCGGAGTGATCTAGCCATGGGCAGGTTGAAGCGGAGGTAAGACTTCGTGGAGGACCGAACCCACCAGGGTTGAAAACCTGGGGGATGACCTGTGGTTAGGGGTGAAAGGCCAATCAAACTCCGTGATAGCTGGTTCTCCCCGAAATGCATTTAGGTGCAGCGTCGTGTGTTTCTTGCCGGAGGTAGAGCACTGGATAGGCGATGGGCCCTACCGGGTTACTGACCTTAGCCAAACTCCGAATGCCGGTAAGTGAGAGCACGGCAGTGAGACTGTGGGGGATAAGCTCCATGGTCGAGAGGGAAACAGCCCAGAGCATCGACTAAGGCCCCTAAGCGTACGCTAAGTGGGAAAGGATGTGGAGTCGCAGAGACAACCAGGAGGTTGGCTTAGAAGCAGCCACCCTTGAAAGAGTGCGTAATAGCTCACTGGTCAAGTGATTCCGCGCCGACAATGTAGCGGGGCTCAAGCGTACCGCCGAAGTCGTGTCATTCACACATATAGGGCCAACGCCTGTGTGGATGGGTAGGGGAGCGTCGTGTGCCGGGTGAAGCAGCCGCGGAAGCGAGTTGTGGACGGTTCACGAGTGAGAATGCAGGCATGAGTAGCGATACACACGTGAGAAACGTGTGCGCCGATTGACTAAGGGTTCCTGGGTCAAGCTGATCTGCCCAGGGTAAGTCGGGACCTAAGGCGAGGCCGACAGGCGTAGTCGATGGACAACCGGTTGATATTCCGGTACCCGCTTTGAAACGCCCAATACTGAATCAGGCGATGCTAAGTCCGTGAAGCCGGCCCGATCTCTTCGGAGTTGAGGGTAGTGGTGGAGCCGACGAACCAGACTTGTACTAGGTAAGCGATGGGGTGACGCAGGAAGGTAGTCCAGCCCGGGCGGTGGTTGTCCCGGGGTAAGGGTGTAGGCCGTGTGGTAGGCAAATCCGTCACACATTAAGGCTGAGACCTGATGCCGAGCCGATTGTGGTGAAGTGGATGATCCTATGCTGTCGAGAAAAGCCTCTAGCGAGTTTCATGGCGGCCCGTACCCTAAACCGACTCAGGTAGTCAGGTAGAGAATACCGAGGCGTTCGGGTGAACTATGGTTAAGGAACTCGGCAAAATGCCCCCGTAACTTCGGGAGAAGGGGGGCCATCACTGGTGATCCGATTTACTCGGTGAGCTGGGGGTGGCCGCAGAGACCAGCGAGAAGCGACTGTTTACTAAAAACACAGGTCCGTGCGAAGCCGTAAGGCGATGTATACGGACTGACGCCTGCCCGGTGCTGGAACGTTAAGGGGACCGGTTAGCTGACTTTCGGGTCGGCGAAGCTGAGAACTTAAGCGCCAGTAAACGGCGGTGGTAACTATAACCATCCTAAGGTAGCGAAATTCCTTGTCGGGTAAGTTCCGACCTGCACGAATGGCGTAACGACTTCTCGACTGTCTCAACCATAGGCCCGGTGAAATTGCACTACGAGTAAAGATGCTCGTTTCGCGCAGCAGGACGGAAAGACCCCGGGACCTTTACTATAGTTTGATATTGGTGTTCGGTTCGGCTTGTGTAGGATAGGTGGGAGACTTTGAAGCAGCCACGCCAGTGGTTGTGGAGTCGCCGTTGAAATACCACTCTGGTCGTGCTGGATGTCTAACCTGGGTCCGTGATCCGGATCAGGGACAGTGTCTGATGGGTAGTTTAACTGGGGCGGTTGCCTCCTAAAGAGTAACGGAGGCGCCCAAAGGTTCCCTCAGCCTGGTTGGCAATCAGGTGTTGAGTGTAAGTGCACAAGGGAGCTTGACTGTGAGACCGACGGGTCGAGCAGGGACGAAAGTCGGGACTAGTGATCCGGCAGTGGCTTGTGGAAGCGCTGTCGCTCAACGGATAAAAGGTACCCCGGGGATAACAGGCTGATCTTCCCCAAGAGTCCATATCGACGGGATGGTTTGGCACCTCGATGTCGGCTCGTCGCATCCTGGGGCTGGAGTCGGTCCCAAGGGTTGGGCTGTTCGCCCATTAAAGCGGTACGCGAGCTGGGTTTAGAACGTCGTGAGACAGTTCGGTCCCTATCCGCTGTGCGCGTAGGAATATTGAGAAGGGCTGTCCCTAGTACGAGAGGACCGGGACGGACGAACCTCTGGTGTGCCAGTTGTCCTGCCAAGGGCATGGCTGGTTGGCT
Source organism: Streptomyces sp. Alt3 (assembly GCF_030719215.1). NCBI lineage: Bacteria > Bacillati > Actinomycetota > Actinomycetes > Kitasatosporales > Streptomycetaceae > Streptomyces > Streptomyces glycanivorans. Next base: position 6,536,641 of record NZ_CP120983.1, read on the forward strand.
ACGTTCGGAAAGGATAACCGCTGAAAGCATCTAAGCGGGAAGCCTGCTTCGAGATGAGTATTCCCACCACCTTGAGTGGTTAAGGCTCCCAGTAGACCACTGGGTTGATAGGCCAGATGTGGAAGCCCGGTAACGGGTGGAGCTGACTGGTACTAATAGGCCGAGGGCTTGTCCTCAGTTGCTCGCGTCCACTGTGTTGTTCCCAGGCCACGAACAGTCGTGCTGGTTGAACAGTTTCACTACTTAATTGAAAAGTGTGCTTGTTCGCTAAGTGCCGATCTCTGCATTCGTTGCGGAGTGGCCGATAGTGTTTCGGTGGTCATTGCGTTAGGGAAACGCCCGGTTACATTCCGAACCCGGAAGCTAAGCCTTTCAGCGCCGATGGTACTGCAGGGGGGACCCTGTGGGAGAGTAGGACGCCGCCGAACAATCTTTCAGGACCCTTGGTCCCAGCGTTCATGCTGGGGCCGAGGGTCCTTTTTTGTTTGCCGAAGCGCGTCGGATGGTCGGCTGCGCGAGAATGTCTTGTGGTACCCGATGACAGGAGTCACCCCCATGTCCACCAACTCTTCCGACGACCGTTCGGAGCGCGAGCCGCGTCGCCGGGACGGGGACGACAGGGGCGGCTTCCGAGGCGGCCGTGACGACCGGTCCGGAGCGCCTCGACGCGACAGCGACCGTGGCCCCCGGCGTGACGACAGCCGTGGTAGCGGTTCCGGCGGTGGCTTCCGTCGTGATGACAGTCGTGGTGGCGGCTCCGGTGGCAGCTTCCGTCGCGATGACCGTGCCCCGCGTCGTGATGATGACCGTGGTGGGTATCGCGGTGGTCAGCAGCGTGATGATCGTGGTGGCCGTCCGGCCGGCGGTGGTTTTGACCGTCGTGACGACCGTCCCCGTGGTCCCCGCCGTGACGACGACCGCCCCGGCGGCTTCCGCCGTGACGACAGCCGTGGTGGCGGCACCGGCGGCGGCTTCCGTCGCGATGACAGCCGCGGTGGCGGCACCGGCGGCGGCTTCCGCCGTGACGACCGCGACCGCGACCGTGCCCCCCGTCGTGATGACGAGCGTGGTGGCAGCTTCCGTCGCGATGACCGTGCCCCGCGTCGTGATGATGACCGTGGTGGGTATCGCGGTGGTCAGCAGCGTGATGATCGTGGTGGCCGTCCGGCCGGCGGTGGTTTCGACCGTCGTGACGACCGTCCCCGTGGTCCCCGCCGCGACGACGACCGCCCCGGCGGCTTCCGCCGTGACGACAGCCGCGGTGGCGGCACCGGCGGCGGCTTCCGTCGCGATGACAGCCGCGGTGGCGGCACCGGCGGCGGCTTCCGCCGTGACGACCGCGACCGCGACCGTGCCCCCCGTCGCGATGACGACCGTGGTGGCAGCTTCCGTCGTGACGACCGTGCCCCCCGTCGTGATGACGAGCGTGGTGGCAGCTTCCGTCGTGACGACCGTGCCCCCCGTCGTGATGACGAGCGTGGTGGCAGCTTCCGTCGCGATGACCGTGCCCCCCGTCGTGATGACGACCGTGGTGGGTATCGCGGTGGTCAGCAGCGTGATGATCGTGGTGGCCGTCCGGCCGGCGGTGGTTTCGACCGTCGTGACGACCGTCCCCGTGGTCCCCGCCGTGACGACGACCGCCCCGGCAGCTTCCGGCGTGACGACAGCCGTGGTGGCGGCACCGGCGGCGGCTTCCGGCGTGACGACAGCCGTGGCGGCGGTACCGGCGGTGGCTTCCGTCGCGATGACCGTGCCCCGCGTCGTGATGACGAGCGTGGTGGGTATCGCGGTGGTCAGCAGCGTGATGATCGTGGTGGCCGTCCGGCCGGCGGTGGTTTCGACCGTCGTGACGACCGTCCCCGTGGTCCCCGCCGCGACGACAGCCGTGGTGGCGGCACCGGCGGCGGTTTCCGGCGTGACGACAGCCGCGGTGGCGGCACCGGCGGTGGCTTCCGCCGTGACGACCGCGACCGTGGCCCCCGCCGTGACGACCGGGGCGGCGACCGTGGTGGTTACCGTGGCCGCGACGACCGGGGCGGCTACCAGGGACGCGACGACCGCGACCGCGAGCCCGTCAAGCGGCTCCCCATTCCTGACGACGTCACCGGTGACGAGATCGACAAGGATGTCCGGCAGGAGCTGATGAGCTTGCCGAAGACCCTTGCCGAAGACGTCGCACGGAACCTCGTCATGGTTGCCCGACTGATCGACGAGGACCCCGAGCAGGCCTACGCCTACTCGCGCATCGCCCTTCGGCTGGCGTCCCGGGTCGCCGCCGTGCGCGAGGCTGCCGGCTTCGCCGCGTATGCCACCCAGAAGTACTCCGAGGCGCTCGCCGAGTTCCGGGCGTCCCGTCGCATGACCGGTTCCGTGGAGCTGTGGCCCGTCATGGCCGACTGCGAGCGTGGCCTCGGCCGCCCCGAGCGGGCCATGGCCATGGCCGGTGAGCCCGAGGTCCAGAAGCTGGACAAGGCCGGCCAGGTCGAGATGCGTCTCGTCGCCGCCGGCGCCCGCAGGGACATGGGACAGATCGACGCCGCGATCGTGACGCTGCAGAGCTCGGAGCTGGCGTCCAGCGCCGTCCACTCCTGGACTCCGCGCCTGCGGTACGCCTACGCCGACGCTCTGCTCGAGGCGGGCCGTGAGGACGAGGCCCGTGAGTGGTTCGGGAAGGCCATGGAGGCCGACAAGGACGGTGCGACCGACGCGTCCGACCGGCTGGCCGAACTCGATGGTGTGGAGTTCGTCGACGCGCTCGGCGACGACGACGAGAACAGTGGCGACGCTGCCGATGCCGAAGTCCGTGTCACCGACACGCACGACACCGACACGCACGACACCCACGAGGACACGCACGACGCCGACGCGCATGAGGCCGACGTGGACGATGTGGACGACGAGGACGTGAACGATGCGGACCGTGACGAGGACGGGCCCGCGAAGGCCTGAGTCCCGCTGACACGCGGCATGTGAAGAGGGCGGCACCCACCAAGGGGTGCCGCCCTCTTCCGCGTTCTCCTCAGGGCCGTGTTCGAGGAGCTCCGGGTGCCGGTGTCGCCTCAGTCGAGATCCAGACTCCGCAGCACCAGCCCCGTTGCCGGCTTGGGGCCGAACGAGGTCGACTTACGGGGCATCGTGACGCCCTGCCGCGCCAGGTCCCGTACCACTTCCTCACGCACGGGGTGCATCAGCACGGCTGTGGCGCCGTGCCGTTCCGCCTGCTCGACCGCCGCCTCCGCCGCGTGGATGTAGGCGATGTGCTCCGGGGCATCGGGTACCTGCCAGACGTCGTCGAGGAGCGCCGAGTGCAGCACGGTCGCGTCCAGGGTGCGCCAGGCCGCCGGCCGGTCGGCGCGGACGGTGCGGGCGAGCAGTTCCTCGTCCGGGCGGTCGACGAGATGGAAGCCGCCGTCGCCCGTGAGGAGGAAGGCGTTGCCCTCCTCGGCGGCTGCCCCTAGCGCTTCGAGCGCCCGCGGCAGCGGCCCCTCGACGGACCGGACGCGGAACAGGCCGTCGAGAGCTCGGAGCGCCTCGTCGACCGGCAGTCGGTGCAGGAGCCGGTGGATCGCGCGCACCCGCAGCGGGTAGCGGGCCGTGTCGACGAGCAGGACGAGACCGAAGTCCCAGGGGCCGGGGGCGGACTGCTCCTGTTGCAGGCGCAGGTAGGTCGCCCAGCGGTGGTGGCCGTCCGCGATCAGGGCCTGGCGGTGGGACAGATCGGACTCGACCTCCGCCCGCTCCGCGGGGTCGGTGACGGCCCAGAGCCGGTGGTCGACACCGTCCTCGGTCGTCGTCGTGAGGAGCGGGAGGCGCTCCACCACCCGCTCGATCACCGCCGTCGCGCCGCTCGGCCCGCCGTCGCCCGCGTAGCTGAGGAGCAGGGGCTCGAGATGGGCGGCCGCGGTGCGCATCAGGTCGGCGCGGTCCTCCACGACGTCGTCCATGACGTCCTCGTGCGGTAGCACGACACCCTCCGACGCGGGGGAGAGCGCCAGGGCCCCGATCACACCGCGCTGAAGGATGTCACCGGCCCGCTGTTCGTACACGTAGAGCGCGGGCACCGGATCCGGGGCGAGGACACCCTCCGCCAGCCAGCGCTTCAGGGTGTCGGCGGCCTGCCTGTGGCGTTCGGCGGCCGTGCCCGCCTGCGGGAGGATCAGCCGCACGATGTTGTGCGGGTCGGCGGACTCCAGGTGGTGGAGACCGTCGGGCCGCACGACGACGTCGTACGGGGGTGAGGTCACCGCCGCGAGGCTGCCGACCTGCTCGGGGACATACCGCAGTCCGCGGAAGGGAATCAGCCGCAGCCCATGGCCGACGGCGGGCCCGGATGTGTTCATTTCAGCATCGTATGTGCGCTCCCGCGATGCGCGATGATCGGGGGAGAAGCATGGCAAGAAGGAGCAGAGGCATATGAGTCAGCAGTACAGGTCCCGGCCGCTGGGGAGCGACGTCGCGCTGAGCGAGGCGTACGACACGGCTCTGCTCGACCTCGACGGAGTGGTGTACGCCGGTGGGCACGCGATCGTCCACGCCGTCGAATCGCTGGGCACGGCCCGAGAGGGCGGCATGCATCTGGCGTACGTGACCAACAACGCACTGCGTACCCCGGACGCGGTGGCCGAGCACCTGACGGAGCTCGGGGTCCCTGCGGACGCGACCGATGTGATCACGTCCGCGCAGGCGGTGGCCCGGTTGATGGCCGATCAGCTGCCCTCCGGGGCCCGGGTCCTGGTGGTCGGCGGCGAGGGGCTACGGGTCGCGCTGCGCGAGCGCGGCCTGGTGCCGGTGGAGTCGGCGGACGACGACCCGGTAGCCGTGGCGCAGGGGTTCGGCGGGCCCGACCTCCCGTGGGGCCGGTTCGCCGAAGCCGCGTACGCGATCTCGCGCGGAGCCGTGTGGTTCGCGTCCAACACCGACCTGACGATCCCGGGCGCCCGGGGTATCGCGCCCGGCAACGGTGCGGCCGTCGAGGTCGTACGCATCGCGACCGGGGCCGAACCGCAGGTTGCCGGCAAGCCGCTGCCGCCGATGCACCGGGAGACCGTGCTGCGGACGGGAGCGAAGCGGCCCCTGGTCGTCGGGGACCGGCTGGACACCGACATCGAGGGCGCGTTCAACGGCGGCGTCGACTCGCTGCTCGTCCTCACCGGTGTGACCGACGCGGCGCAGCTGATCGCGGCCGAACCCAGGTACCGCCCGACCTACGTGGACCGGGACCTGCGGGGACTGCTCACCGGGCAGCCCGAGGTGGCGGAGGAGGGCGACGGGTTCCGCTGCGGAGGCTGGACGGCGGGGGTGCGTGGTGACGCTCTCGTACTGGACGGCGAGGGTGACGCGATCGACGGGCTGCGGGCCCTGTGCGCCGCGGCCTGGACACACGCGGGTGAGGGCGCGTGCGGCCTGGACGCGCGGAAGGCCGTGGCCGGGCTCGGCCTGTAGCGTGCCGGATCTTGTGCGGTACGGGGGAGTTGAGAAGATTAGAGGATAGGCTAACCTAACCAGGTGTTGGTCGAAAGTCCCCCTGAATCGAGTTCCGGCCCCCCGGCCACGCCGGGCACGGACGCGCGCGCCGGGCGTCACGCGGCGAGATCGGCCGGTCTGCTGGTCGCCGTGGCGGTGCTGGTGCTGGTGTGCCTCGCGAGTGTCGCGATCGGCGCCAAGGCCCTTCCCCTCTCCGAGGTGTGGCACGGCCTGTTCCACTACTCCGGAACCAACGGTGACGTCCTCGTACGCGATGTGCGGGTCCCGCGCACCGTGCTCGGGCTGATCGCCGGGGCGGCGCTCGGGCTGGCCGGCGCGGTGATGCAGGCGCTGACCCGCAATCCGCTCGCCGAGCCCGGTCTGCTGGGTGTCAACGCGGGCGCGGCTGCGGCGGTCGTCTCCGCCATCACCTTCTTCGGGGTCACGTCCCTGACCGGATACGTCTGGTTCGCCTTCGGTGGCGCCGCGCTCGTGTCCGTCGCGGTGTACCTGCTCGGCGGCAGCCGGTCCGCGAACCCCGTGCGCCTCGCGCTCGCCGGTACGGCGGTCACCGCGGCACTGTTCGGCTACGTCAACGCCGTGCAGCTGCTGGACTCCGCGGCACTGGACCGGCTGCGCTTCTGGACCGTCGGATCGCTCGCCTCGGCGAACCCGGAGACCGTCGGCAAGGTGTGGCCGTTCATCGCGCTCGGAGTGCTGCTGTCCCTGCTCATCGCCAGGCCGCTCAACGCGCTGGAGATGGGCGACGACACGGCCAGGGCGCTCGGCGCGCACCTGACCCGCACCCGCGTTCTCGCGATGGTCGCCGTCACCCTGCTCTGCGGGGCGGCGACCGCCGCGTGCGGGCCGATCGTCTTCATCGGGCTGATGATCCCGCACCTGGTCCGGTCGATCACGGGCCCGGACATGCGGTGGATCCTGCCCTACGCCGCGGTGCTGGCGCCCGTGCTGCTGCTCGGCGCCGACGTGGTGGGCAGAGTCGTCGCCCGCCCCTCCGAGCTGCAGGTCGGCATCGTCACCGCGCTGCTGGGCGGGCCCGTGTTCATCCATCTCGTACGCCGCAAGAGGATGGCCCAGCTGTGAAGGCCACGCAGGACACCACGAAGACGGTCCACGCCGTACGGACGGCCGGCGGGCTCTCGTTCCGGGTGGACGCGCGGGCGCTCGTCGTGATCGCGCTGCTCGCCGCGGCGGCGGCCTTCGCCGCGGTCGTGCTGATCGGCAGCGGCGACTACGCCATGTCACCCGGACAGGTCGTCACCACCCTGCTCGGCGACGGAACGTTCCAGCAGGAGTTCATCGTCACGGAGCTACGCCTGCCCAGGGTCCTTGTCGGGCTGCTCGTCGGCGCCGCGCTCGGAGTCGGCGGCGCCGTCTTCCAGAGCGTCTCCCGCAACCCCCTCGGGAGCCCCGACGTCCTCGGCTTCGGCCAGGGCTCCGCGGTCGGCGCCCTCATCGTGATCGTGCTCTTCCAGGGCGGACCCTCCGAGGTCGCCGCGGGAGCCGTCGCCGGCGGCATGCTGACCGGCGCGGCCGTCTACCTGCTTGCCTGGAAGCGCGGGGTGCACGGCTACCGCCTCGTCCTCGTCGGCATCGGGGCCGCCGCCATGCTGACCGCCGCGATCCACTACCTGATCACCAAGGCCAACCTCGTCGACGCCACCCGCGCGGTCGTCTGGATGACGGGCTCGCTGGACGGCCGCGACTGGGCCCAGGTCTGGCCGCTGCTCGCCGTCTGCTGCGTCCTGATCCCGCTGGTCCTCGGCCACGGGCGGGCGCTGCGCATGATCGAGATGGGCGACGACGCCGCCCACGCCCTGGGCGTACGGGTGGAACGCACCCGGCTCGTCCTGCTGAGCTGCGCGGTGCTGCTCGTCGCCGTCGCGACCGCCGCTGCCGGGCCCATCGTCTTCGTCTCGCTCAGCGCCCCGCAGGTCGCCCGCCGCCTGACCAGGGCGCCGGGCCCCAACCTGGCTGCTGCCGCCGCCACGGGCGCGGCCCTGCTGCTCGTCGCCGACTGGACCGCCATGAACGCCTTCGGGGACCGCCAGCTCCCTGTGGGCGTCGTCACCGGTGTCCTCGGCGGCTGCTACCTGCTGTGGCTCCTCGTGGCCGAACGCAGGGCGGGACGCATATGAGGCCGGACGAGCCGGACACCGCGCAGACCATCCCCACCGACTCCGGGAGTACGACCATGCAGCGCCTCACCGCGGACTCGGTGACCCTCGGCTACGACCAGCGGGTCATCGCCGAGAACCTCTCGGTGGAGATACCCGACAACTCCTTCACGGTCGTCGTCGGCCCCAACGCCTGCGGCAAGTCGACCCTGCTGCGCGCCCTCTCCCGGATGCTGAAGCCGACCGGCGGAGACGTCCTGCTGGACGGGCAGTCCATCCACCGGATGCCCGCGAAGAAGGTCGCCAGGACCCTGGGCCTGCTGCCGCAGTCCTCCATAGCCCCGGACGGCATCACCGTCGCCGACCTCGTCTCGCGCGGCCGCTACCCGCACCAGGGGCTGCTGCGCCAGTGGTCCCCCGAGGACGAGCGGATCGTGAAGGAGTCCATGGAGTCGACCGGTGTCGGAGGGCTCGCCGACCGCTACGTCGACGAACTGTCCGGAGGCCAGCGCCAGCGCGTCTGGATCGCCATGGCCCTCGCCCAGCAGACGCCGCTGCTGCTGCTGGACGAGCCGACGACCTATCTCGACATCCAGCACCAGATCGACGTGCTCGACCTCTGCGCCGAACTGCACGAGACGCAGGGCCGCACGCTGGTCGCCGTGCTGCACGACCTCAATCACGCCGCCCGGTACGCCACCCATCTGATAGCCATGCGCGGGGGCGCGGTCATCGCCGAGGGCGCCCCCGGCGACATCGTCACCGCGCAGCTCGTGGAAGAGGTCTTCGGGATGCGGTGCCAGGTCATCGACGACCCCGAGACGGGAACGCCGCTCGTCGTCCCCGCCGCCCGGCGGAAGCGCACCGGGGCGTCCGTCTGAGACTGCTACTCCTAGAGGAGCGACTTGAGCTTCAGCAGGTCACGGAAGCCCGCCTCCAGCCGCACCCGGCCCGATGCCCAGGCCTTCGCGAAGTTCAGCTCGCCGCCGACCATGGCCACCAGGTCGTCGCCGGTCATCGCGAGCCGGATCTCGGCCTTCTCCCGGGGCGGGCCCTCGTGCGTGTCCAGCACCTTGATCCGGCCGTTCGCCAGCCGTCCGGTGAACGTCGCGTCGAGATCCCTGATGTGGCAGCTCAGCGAGCGGTCGAGGTCGGCGGCGCCGCGTACGTCGCCGTCGGCCCCCGCCAGATTGTCGGAAAGTGTGTCGAGTGCGCTGCGGCACTCCGCCATGGTCGCCATCGTCACCGACGGTACACCGGCCCTTCGGGGTAGCGTTCCCGCATGAGCGACTGGAAGCCGGGGCCGGACACGGCAGAACAGGGCGAGGCGGACGAAGCGGCCGGGACGGCGCCCGACGCGGCCCCCGCACCCTCCTTCGACCCCGAACCGCCCGCACCGCTCGGAGTCGCCCGCACACCCACCGGGCACGCCGGTGTCGACGCGCGGCTGGAGCGGCTGGCCGACGCGGACCACCTCCCGGCGGACGGCCACACCGAGGTGTACGAGGATGTACACCGTGGGCTGCGCGACGAGCTGACCGCGCTGGACGCCCGGCCCGCACCGACACCCGCGCACGACAACAGGAGCTGAACCGAACGTGGCAGGAGTGGCACGTCGCCGCCTCGACGCCGAGCTGGTACGCCGCAAGCTCGCCCGCTCGCGAGAGCACGCGAGCCAGCTGATCGCAGCGGGGCGGGTGACCGTCGGCGGGAACACCGCGACCAAGCCCGCCACCCAGGTCGAGACCAGCGCCGCCGTCGTCGTCGTCAAGGACGACAGCGACCCCGAGTACGTCTCGCGCGGCGGGCACAAGCTCGCGGGCGCCCTCGCCGCCTTCGTGCCGCTCGGACTGAAGGTCGAGGGGCGCAGGGCGCTGGACGCCGGGGCCTCCACCGGGGGCTTCACCGACGTGCTGCTGCGGGCCGGCGCCGGCCATGTCGTGGCCGTGGACGTCGGCTACGGCCAGCTCGCCTGGTCCCTGCAGTCCGATGAACGCGTCACCGTCAAGGACCGTACCAACGTACGCGAGTTGACGCTGGAGCAGATCGACGGGAAGGCGGTGGACCTGGTGGTCGGCGACCTGTCGTTCATCCCGCTCGGCCTGGTGCTGCCCGCGCTCGCGCGCTGTGCCGCGCCCGACGCCGATCTGGTGCTCATGGTCAAGCCGCAGTTCGAGGTGGGCAAGGAGCGCCTCGGCAGCGGTGGTGTGGTCCGCAGCCCCGAGCTGCGGGCCGAAGCGGTGAGGGAAGTGGCACGCCGGGCCGGTCTGCTGGGCCTGGGAGTCCAGGGGGTGACGGCGAGCCCGCTGCCCGGGCCGTCGGGAAATGTCGAGTACTTTCTGTGGCTGCGGGCCGGCGCACCTGAGCTGGATCCCGCGGACGTCGACCGTGCAGTGGCGGAGGGGCCCCGTTGACGACGCATGCGGCACAAACAGGGAACGTGGAACAGCCCGGGGGAGCGGAGCGGCCCGGGACCCCGGAACGCACCGTCTTCCTGCTCGCGCACACCGGCCAGGCCGCGATCCGCAGCGCCGAACTGGTGGTGCAGGGCCTCCTGAGGAACGGCCTCGGGGTCCGGGTGCTCGCCGTGGAGGCCGCGGACCTGCCGCTGCCGCAGTCCGTGGAGACGGTCACCGACGCGACACCCGACGCCGTGGACGGCTGCGAGCTGCTGATCGTCCTCGGCGGGGACGGGACGCTGCTGCGCGGAGCGGAGATCTCCCGCGCCTCCGGCGTCCCCATGCTCGGCGTCAACCTCGGACGGGTCGGCTTCCTCGCGGAGGCCGAGCGCGACGACCTGGACAAGGTCGTCGACCGCGTGGTGACCCGTGCCTACAAGGTCGAGGAGCGGATGACGCTCGACGTCGTCGTGCACAGCAACGGCGACGTGGTGCACACCGACTGGGCGCTCAACGAGGCCGCCGTCCAGAAGGTCTCGCCCGAGCGGATGCTGGAGGTCGTCCTGGAGATCGACGGCCGTCCCGTGACCGGCTTCGGATGCGACGGGATCGTCTGCGCCACCCCCACCGGGTCGACGGCGTACGCCTTCTCCGCGGGCGGCCCCGTCGTCTGGCCGGAGGTGGAGGCCCTGCTGATGGTGCCGATCAGCGCCCACGCGCTCTTCGCGAAGCCCCTGGTGACGTCACCCGACTCCGTACTGGCCGTGGAGGTCCAGCCGCACACCCCGCACGGGGTGCTGTGGTGCGACGGCCGTCGCACCGTCGAGCTGCCCGCCGGGGCCCGCGTCGAGGTCCGGCGGGGCGCGGTGCCCGTACGGCTGGCACGGCTCCACCAGGCGTCGTTCACCGACCGTCTGGTGGCGAAGTTCGCGCTCCCCGTACAGGGCTGGCGGGGTGCTCCGCACTGACCCCGCGGGCCGCTGCTCACACCCGCGTGAGTGAATCCGCCACCGGGGTCCGTCGCACACCGGGCCCGGGACCTCGTAAGGTCATGTCCGTGTTGGAGGAGATGCGGATACGGTCGCTCGGAGTCATCGACGACGCGGTGGTGGAGCTGTCACCCGGTTTCACCGCGGTGACGGGTGAGACCGGCGCGGGTAAGACCATGGTCGTCACGAGCCTCGGGCTGCTGCTCGGAGGGCGCGCCGACCCCGCCCTGGTACGGATCGGCGCCAAGGCCGCGGTCGTCGAGGGGCGCATCACCGTGTCCCCGGGCGACGCGGCGGCGGTACGCGCCGAGGAGGCCGGGGGCGAGGTCGAGGACGGTGCGCTGCTCGTCAGCCGTACCGTTTCGGCGGAGGGGCGCTCCCGCGCCCACCTCGGCGGGAGATCCGTGCCCGTGGGGGTGCTCGCCGAACTCGCCGACGAACTCGTCGCCGTGCACGGCCAGACCGACCAGCAGGGCCTGCTCAAGCCCGCACGGCAGCGCCAGGCGCTCGACCGCTACGCCGGGAAGGGCGTCGAGGGCCCGCTCACCACGTACGCGGCGGCCTACCGCCGGCTGCGCGCCGTCGTCACCGAGCTCGACGAACTGACCACCCGGGCCAGGGAACGCGCCCAGGAGGCGGATCTGCTGCGCTTCGGCCTCGACGAGGTCGCCGCCGTGGAACCGCTGCCGGGGGAGGACACCGAGCTCGCGGCGGAGGCCGAACGGCTCGGCCACGCCGAGGCCCTCGCCTCCGCGGCGGCCCTCGCCCACGCGGCGCTCGCGGGCGATCCCGAGGACCAGGAGGGTGTGGACGCCACCACGGTCGTGGCCGCCGCCGGCCGGTCCCTGGACGCCGTGCGGGCGCACGACCCGGCCCTGGCGGCGCTCGCCGACCGGACCGGCGAGATCTCGATCCTGCTGGCCGACGTCGCCGGGGAGCTCGCCGGATACGCCGACCAGCTCGACGCCGACCCGCTGCGGCTCGCCGCCGTGGAGGAACGGCGCGCCGCGCTCACCGCGCTCACCCGCAAGTACGGCGAGGACATCACCTCCGTGCTCGCCTGGGCCCAGGAAGGCGCCTCCCGGCTGACCGAGCTGGAGGGCGACGACGACCGCATCGGGGAGCTGACGGCGGAGCGCGACGCGCTGCGCGGCGAGCTCTCCCTCCTCGGGCAGCAGCTGACCGACGCCAGGACGGAGGCGGCGGCCCGCTTCGCCGCGGCCGTCACGGAGGAACTGGCGTCGCTCGCCATGCCGCACGCCCGGGTCTCCTTCGCCATCGGGCAGTCCGAGGCGCCGGACGAGGCGTCCGGCATCGACATCGGCGGCCGGAGCGTCCTCTACGGGCCGTCCGGCGCGGACGAGGTGGAACTCCTGCTGGCGCCGCACCCCGGAGCGCAGCCCCGGCCGATCGCCAAGGGCGCGTCGGGCGGTGAGCTGTCGCGGGTGATGCTCGCCGTCGAGGTGGTCTTCGCCGGCTCCGACCCGGTGCCGACGTATCTCTTCGACGAGGTCGACGCCGGTGTCGGCGGCAAGGCGGCCGTCGAGGTCGGCCGGCGGCTGGCGAAGCTCGCGAGGTCCGCGCAGGTCGTCGTCGTCACCCACCTGCCTCAGGTGGCGGCCTTCGCCGACCGGCAGCTGCTGGTCGAGAAGACCGTGGACGGGTCGGTGACCAGCAGCGGCGTCACGGTCCTGGAAGGCGAGGACCGGGTACGGGAGCTGTCCCGGATGCTTGCCGGCCAGGAGGACTCCGAGACCGCGAGGGCCCATGCCGAGGAGCTCCTGGAGACCGCCCGGACCAGCGGCTGACGGCCCGTAGACGTCAGCTTCACGCGGCCCGCTTCACTCGTACGGGTGGGGTGGGCCGCGCGGCTGTCGACGCGAGGACGGGAACAACGTTTCGTCAGTCCCGGAACGTGCGTACGGACTGGCATCCTTGGGACTGTACTCATCACCTACTCGGGCGCCCCGGGAGCCGATCAGCCGTGTCACAGTTGCGTACGGTCCAAGTCCTGGGCGGCGGTGCCGGAAGCAGCGCTCGTGTCAGCTCGCTCGCCGCCGGGCTGGTCGCCAGAGGCGTGCAGGTCACCGTCTGCGCCCCGGCCGGTTCCGGTCACGCGCACGGCCTCCCCGCCTCGGGAACCCGCTTCGTCGCGGTGCCCCGGCGCAGTGATCCCGCTGCCGTCGCCGCCCTCCGCACCGCGTGCACCGGCGCGGACATCGTCCACGCCCACGGCCTGCACGCCGCCGTGCGCGCCGGTATCGCGCTCAGCGGCCGGGGCACCCCGCTGGTGGTGACCTGGCACACCCGAGCCCACGCGGCAGGTGCCCGCGGGCGCCTGCTGCGGATGCTGGAGCGGAAGGCGGCCCGGGCGGCGGCCGTCGTACTGGGCACCTCGTGGGAGCTGGTCGACCGGGCGCGTCGCCGAGGTGCCAGGGACGCGCGGCTCGCTCCGGCGGCGATTCCCGTGAGCCGTGTCACCGGCGCCCCCGACGACGGCAAGGTGCGCGCCGAACTGGGCGCGTTCGGACGGCCTTTGCTGGTTTCGGTGGCCCAGCGCGATCACGACGCGCTGCTGGACGCGGTGCGCGGCTGGCGCGCGCTGGACCCCGCGCCCCTGCTGGCCGTCGTGGGGGAGACGCACCGGACCGGCGCCCTGGGGCGCCGGATCGCGACGGAGGGCCTGCCCGTCGTCCTCGCGGGCGGACCGGACGACATCGGTGATCTCCTCGCCGCCGCCGACATCGCCGTCCTGTCCGGCCGGGGAGACGGCGGCCCGCTGCTCGCCCATGAGGCACTGAGGCTCGGCATCCCCCTGGTAGCCGCCCGGGTCGACGGACTGCCCGAACTCGTCGGCGACGCGGCGGAACTGGTGCCGCACGGGGACGCCGAGGCGCTCTCCGAGGCCGTCGTACGGCTCCTCGCCGACCCCGGTCGACGGCAGCGGCTCGCCGAGGCGGGGCGCGCGCAGGCTGCGGGCTGGCCGACCGAGGACGACACCATCGCCCATGTGCTCTCCGTGTACGACGAGTTGGCGACCCCCGCGGCGGCCGGCTGAGCCGCTACGGGCGCCGGCTGGGCAGACAAGGGCGGCCGGCGGGGCCGCGGGGCACCCCTGTCGGCTCAGCCCGTGTGCCTGCGGGCCCGCAGGGCCAGGCTCAGGGCCAGCACCGACTGGGGGTCGTCCAGATCGGTGTCGAGCAGCTCGCCGATGCGGGCCAGCCGGTTGTAGAGCGTCTGCCGGTTCAGATGGAGTTCGCGTGCGGCCTCTGCCTTACGGCCCGCGTGCGCGAGGAACGCCTCCAGCGTGGGCAGCAGCGCGGGGCGCGAGGTCCGGTCGTGTTCGAGCAGCGGTCCGACCGCCCGGTCCACGAAGGACGCCAGATCCGGCTGGTCCCGCAGCCGCCACAGCAGCAGATCGATGTCCAGACGGCGCGCGTCCCACCAGGGCCGGTCCCCGAGCCCCTGCGCGGCGGTCGCGGCCTCGGCCGTGTGCCGCAGTCCCGCGCCTGCTGCCGCCCAGCCGCCCGCCTCCCCGACGACCACGGCCAACGGCGTGCGGTCCCCGGGCCGTTCCAGCCCCGCCCGGTCGGCCCCGGCCCGCAGCGCCGCCGCGACCCGGTCCGCGAGCGCCGTGCGCGTGGTCCCCGGGCGCAGCGCCAGCAACAGCGGCACCCTCCCCTCCACCGGGCGCACCCCCACCAGCACCGGCGCCCCCACCGCCGCGAGCTCCTCCGCCACCGCCCGGGCCAGCAGCGCCCAACTGCCCGAGGGCGCCGACCCGGGGGCCAGCCTCATCACCACCGGGAGCAGCGGGTCCCCGCCCGGCCTGAACCCCAGGACGCCGGCCTGCGCGGGAGCGTCCCCGGGAGCGATCCGGCCCTCGGCGAGATCGGTGAGGAAGTCACCGCGGCCCCGAGCCGCGACCTCCTCCTCCTGCCGGGCCTGCATCAGCACGACCGCCAGGATGCCCGCGGCCCGCTCGGCGGCCATCCGGTGCACCGTCAGCAGCGGCCCGGACACCGCGAGCAGGACCAGCCGGGCCCGTACGGCCCCCGTGCCCGGCCCGCCGCCCGGCACCTCCACCAGAACGGCACCGGCGGGAGGTGCCTCGCGTGCCCCGGGTGCTCCGCGCAGCCCCTCCCAGACCTGCAGCGGGCCGGCGCCCACCGGACCGGTCCCCGGGCCGGCCGCGAACAGCAGCCGGCCGTCAGGGGTCTCCAGGAAGACCGGGTTCGAGGCGAAGTCCGCCAGGATCCCCAGGACCTGCGGTACACCGCCGCCGCCCAGGACCGCCTGAGTACACCGCCGGTGGACCTCCTCCGCACGCTGGAGCAGGGCGTAGTGGCCGTTGACGATCTCGGTGTGGATCTCCTCGGTCACCGCGACGAACGGCACCTCGCGGTGCAACTGGACGAGCGGCAGCCCCGCCGTACGCGCCGCCTCCACGATCGCCGAGGGCAGCCGGCCGAAGCGCGGGCCCAGTTCCACCACCAGGGCGGCGATGCCGCGGTCCGCCAGCCTGCGGACGAAGGCGCGCTGTTCGGCGGGCCGGGCCCCCAGGCCGAGCCCCGTCGTGAGCAGCAGCTCCCCGCCCTTGAGGAGGGCGGGGATGTTGGGCGCCTCGCCGGCGTGCACCCAGCGCACCGTGCGGTCCAGCCGGTCCGCGCAGGCCAGTACCTCCGGAAGTCCACCGCGCAGCCCCGGCAGTTCCAGCGCCCGCCGCACGGTGATCCCGCCCTCTGTCTCCACCGGCTCCGGCCTCGTGCTTCCACTCGTGCGCCCACGCGCTGGTCCGCCCGGGGCGCGAACGGCCCCGGCCAGGAAGCTACCGGGCTCCGCGGGGCCCCGTCACACCATGGCCACCGCGGGCTTGACGTTGTGATTGAGGTGGAACACGTTGTCCGGGTCGTACCGGGCCTTCACGCGGGCCAGCCGTTCGTAGGCCGCTTCGCCGAACCCGGCCATGACCCGCTCCTGGCCCTCGCGGCCGATGAAGTTGAGGTAGACCGCACCGGTCGCCCACGGCATCATCTCCGCGCGCACGGTGCGCACCCACTCCCTGACCCGCTCGTCGTCCGCCTCGTCCTCCCAGACGCCGAAGGGGTGCACGGCCCAGGGGGAGGAGCGCCAGGGCAGTGGGTAGTCGGCCGGCCCCCGCGCCACCGCACCGCCCAGCGGGAACAGCACGTGCTGACAGTTCGTGGGGACGGGCAGCGTCGCCGAGCTCGCGCAGAAGGCCGCCGCGGCCTCGTCGGGGAAACCGTCCAGGTACTCCGCCGACCAGTAGTTCCGCATGCCGGGCGGGTCGTCGAGCATGCACTGCAGGTCCGCGTAGGGAAGCGTGTCGACGATCTCCGCCTCGTGCTCCAGCGCCAGGAGGGGTGCCGCCACGTCACGTGCCTCCGCCAGCGGCCCGGCGTAGGTGAGCAGCACGGCGCACACCAGGTGGCCCACCAGGGGTTCGGGCACCCACTCCTCGGGCGGCCCGGTGATGTAGATGCAGCCGCCGCCCGCCGGGTCCGGTGCGGACTCCATGACGTCCCGGTAGGCACGGACCGCCTCGGGACCGTTCTCCGGGCGGAAGAGCAGCATCACGATGTTCATCTCGGGCAACTGGTGCAGTCGCAGCGTCAGCGAGGTGACCACACCGAAGTTGCCGCCGCCGCCGTGCAGGGCCCAGAAGAGCTCGGGGTTCTCGTACGCGCTCGTGTGCACGGGGGAGCCGTCCGCGGTCACCACGTCGGCCGCCAGCAGGTTGTCGCACGCAAGCCCGAACGCGCGCTCCAGCCATCCCGAGCCGCCGCCCAGCGTGAAGCCGCCGACGCCGGTCGTGGACACCCTCCCGCCCGTGGTCGCCAGGGAGTGGGGCTGGGTGGCCCGGTCGAGGTCGCTCATCACGGCACCTCCGCCGACACGGGCCGTCCCGGCGCCCGGGTCGACGTCGACCGTGTGCATCCGGCGCAGGTCGACCACGAGACCGCCCTCGCTCAGGGCCATGCCCGCGACGCTGTGGCCACCGCCACGCACCGCGACCTCCAGCTCCTGGTCGCGTGCGACGGCGAGCGCCTTCGTGACGTCCGCCTCCGAGGCGCACTGGGCGACGACCGCGGGTCTGCGGTCGATCATGCTGTTGAAGACGGTGCGTGCCTCGTCGTAACCCGGGTCGCCGGGAACATGGACCTCACCGGTGAAGCCGGAACGAAGACCGGTCACAGCGGCTTCCGGCAGGGAGGTTCGGGGCGTCATGACGTGCCCCCTTCGCAGGGCCTTGCAGGACCTCTCCATCGTAGGTCCGGCCGTGGACATCGGCCGTTCCGCAGAGCCGGCGGGCCCGTGCGGTCACCAGCTCCGACGTACGGCCGCCTTGCCGCCCGTCACCAGACTCGCCGCCGGGACGTCGTCGGCGACGACCGCGCCTGCGGCGATCACGGCGTCCCGGCCGATGCTGACGCCGGGAAGGATCGTGGCACCGGCGCCGATCCACACGTTCTCCGCGACGTCGATGGGCGCCCCGCTCAGCCACCCCCGCCGCTCCCCGGGATCGACCGGGTGGCCGACGGTGATGAACGTGGCCTTCGGGCCGACCATCACACGCTCGCCGAGCCGGATGCCCGCGTAGTCCAGGAACGTGCAGTTCTGGTTGACGAACACCCGCTCCGCGAGGTCCAGGTTCAGGCCGTGGTCCGTGTAGAAGGGCGGATAGATGGTGACTCCGGCCGGCAGCGGCCTGCCGAGGATGCGGCCGAACAGGTCCGCCTTGCCCTCCTCGTCCTCGAAGGGCAGGACGTTCAGGCGGGAGGTGAGCTCGGTGACCCGCAGGACCCTCTCCGACATGGCGCGGAACTCCGGGCTGTGGATGCGCATGAGACGGTCTCCGGACATTTCGGGGATCCTTTCGGGTGCCCGGCCGCCGCCGGGGCCGCCGGGTGCTGGTGGGTCCACGGCCGGGTCACCGGTGCCCGGCCCCGCGCGGGTGTGCGACGCCGGTGTCGCCGGGCCCCGGAGCCCAGGACGGGCGCCAGACCCTGCCGGAGGGCTTCGGCAGGCCTCCGAGGTGGGCGACGACTCCGCCGAGCGCCGGATGCGGATCCCCCTCGGGGAGGAGGAGGGAGAGCGGGTACGCGAGGACCGGATCCACCACGGGGATGCGCCGCAGGTCGTGGGCCGCCGGCCAGACGTACCGGTCGCGTGCCCCGACGAGGGTGGCCACGTCCGGCGACTCCGCGAGGGTCTCCAGGAGCACCTCGTCCCCGAAGTGCGGGCCCGCCGCGTCGATACGCAGGTCGAAGGCGGTGGCGAGCTGATCGTAGAAGTCCGCCCATTCGCTCCGGGGCGCGATCCCGGGAACCCAGATCCGGTGCTTACGCAGCTGCGCCGGCGTCAGCTCCCGTGCGCGGGCGAGCGGATGCGCCGGGCCGACGAGGAGTTCCAGCGGGGAGTCGAACGCGTGGATCATCCGCACCCCGGGCGGCAGCGTGCCCGGGTCCGTGACCGTACGGAACGAGGCGTCCACCTCACCCGCTCCGACGGCGGCGGCCGCCACGCGCGGGTCGTCGACCCGCAGGGTCACCACGTCGAGGCCGGTCCCAGGACGTGACCGCCAGTACTCGTGCAGAACGACGGCCTGCGCGCTCCGAAGGCCGAGCACGTCGATCCGCGGGGCCCGTGAGCCCGGCCTGACCGCGGTGACGGCGCGATCGACGGCCGCGACGGCGCTCCGCGCATGAGGGAGGAACGCCCGGCCGTCGGGCGTCGGCTCGACCCCCCGGGCGGTGCGTGCGAGGAGACGGACGTCCAGCTCGCGCTCCAGGGCGGCGATCCGCTTGGAGACGGCCTGCTGCGTCACGCCCAGCTCGTCGGCCGCCCGCCGCACCTGTCCGAGCTCCGCGGCCCGGACGAACGATCTCAATCCCTCGGTGTCCACAGGTTCACCCTAGGCACGTACAACCGATGGTTGTGTCCCGCCGTGATCCGGTTGTCCCGTCGTGTTCCACGGCGGCGGAACGACGGCGCACCCGCCGGACACACAGGACCGCCCCGGTCGTGCGACCGGGGCGGTCCTGTCCGACGGAAGGGGCAGCGGGTCAGCCCACGTACGCCCCGCTGGCCGTCAGCCGCAGTGCCGTGTCGATCAGGGGCACGTGGCTGAACGCCTGGGGGAAGTTCCCCACCTGCCGCTGGAGCCGGGAGTCCCACTCCTCGGCCAGCAGGCCGAGGTCGTTGCGGAGGGACAGCAGCTTCTCGAAGAGCGGCGGGCCTCGTCGACCCGGCCGATCATCGCCAGGTCGTCCGCCAGCCAGAACGAGCAGGCGAGGAACGCGCCCTCGTCGCCCTCCAGCCCGTCCACACCGGCGTCGTCGCCCTCGGTGGGGTAGCGCAGGACGAAGCCGTCCTCCGTGGACAGCTCACGCTGGATCGCCTCGATCGTGCCGATGACGCGCTTGTCGTCGGGCGGGAGGAAGCCCATCTGCGGGATCAGCAGAAGTGACGCGTCCAGTTCCTTCGACCCGTAGGACTGGGTGAACGTGTTGCGCTCCGGGTCGTAGCCGCGCTCGCAGACGTCACGGTGGATGTCGTCACGGAGCTGGTGCCAGCGCTCCAGGGGCCCTTCCGCGTCGCCCGCCTCGATCAGCTTGATCGTGCGGTCGACGGCGACCCAGGCCATCACCTTGGAGTGCACGAAGTGCCAGGCGCGGCCCGCGGACCTCCCAGATCCCCTCGTCCGGCTCCTCCCAGTGCTTCTCCAGGTACTCGATCAGCTTGAGCTGGAGGCCCATCGCGTAGTCGTTGCGGGTCAGGCCCGTCATGTGCGCCAGATGGAGCGCCTCGGTGACCTCGCCGTACACGTCGAGCTGGAGCTGGTTCGCCGCACCGTTGCCGACCCGGACGGGGGCGGAGTTCTCGTAACCCGGCAGCCAGTCCAGCTCCGCCTCGCCGAGCTCACGCTCGCCCGCGATGCCGTACATGATCTGCAGGTTCTCCGGGTCGCCCGCGACCGCGCGCAGCAGCCACTCGCGCCAGGCACGGGCCTCCTCGCGGTACCCCGTGCGCAGCAGGGAGGAGAGCGTGATCGCCGCGTCCCGCAGCCAGGTGTAGCGGTAGTCCCAGTTCCGCGAGCCGCCGATGTCCTCCGGGAGGGAGGTGGTCGGGGCCGCCACGATGCCGCCGGTGGGCGCGTAGGTGAGCGCCTTCAGCGTGATCAGCGAACGGACCACGGCCTCACGGTAGGGGCCGTGGTAGGTGCACTGCTCGACCCAGTCGCGCCAGAACTCCTCCGTCGCCGCCAGCGACGACTCGGGTTCCGGCACGCTCGGCGGCTCGTGGTGCGAGGGCTGCCAGCTGATGGTGAAGGCGATCCGGTCGCCCGGGGCCACGGTGAAGTCGGAGTACGTCGTCAGGTTCTGGCCGTACGTCTCCGCCTCCGTGTCCAGCCACACCGAGTCGGGCCCGGCGACGGCGACCGTACGGTTGTCGACCTTGTGGACCCACGGGGTGACCCGTCCGTAGCTGAAGCGCATCCGCAGTTCCGAACGCATCGGAACCCGGCCGCTCACGCCTTCCACGATGCGGATGAGCTGGGGAGCTCCGTCACGCGGCGGCATGAAATCGGTCACGCGGACCGTGCCGCGGGGGGTGTCCCACTCCGATTCGAGGACGAGCGAGTCGCCGCGGTAGCGGCGCCGGTCCGCGGCCGGGGGCTCCGCGCCCTCGGGACGGGCGGGGCCCAACCGCCAGAAGCCGTGCTCCTCGGTGCCGAGAAGTCCGGCGAAAATTGCGTGTGAATCGAAACGTGGGAGGCACAGCCAGTCCGCTGTGCCGTCCCGGCAGACCAGGGCTGCGGTCTGCATGTCTCCGATGAGTGCGTAATCCTCGATGCGCCCGGCCACGTGCGTCTCCAGTCGAACGGCCATGTCGCCCCGCAGGGCGCTTACTGCTGGTCAAGGGGTCGTTGTAATAGAACCGACGAGCTCTTGCGCGGGTGAGCGGGCTGGGGTGGAGCCGCTGGGCCGGCCAACTCGGCAGCGAGTGTCCGAGCAGGATACGACGCGGCCGGGGGTTCCGCGCGACTGTCCACAAGTTGTCCGTCTCCTGTCACCGGCGAATGGGTAGGACCTGAAACGGACGTGATGATCTTGTGACGGCCGAGGGGGAGGCATGGCCGGAAGCGGCCTCCCTTCGTCGCTGTTACCCTGGTAGCCCGTGGACCGGTGGTCGTCCCGACAGTGGACGAGGCCCCCGAACCGCAGCGACGGCACCTCCGGAAATCTCCGTGAGGCACGCCGGAACGCACCTCACGATCGCGACCACGGGAGCCCCCTTTGGCTATGCAGCCCACATCCACGACGACCAAGCACATCTTCGTCACCGGGGGTGTCGCCTCCTCCCTCGGCAAGGGTCTGACTGCCTCCAGCCTGGGTGCCCTGCTCAAGGCACGTGGCCTCCGGGTCACCATGCAGAAGCTCGACCCCTATCTCAACGTCGACCCCGGCACGATGAATCCCTTCCAGCACGGTGAGGTGTTCGTCACCAACGACGGCGCCGAGACCGACCTGGACATCGGCCACTACGAGCGCTTCCTCGACGTCGACCTCGACGGTTCGGCCAACGTCACGACCGGCCAGGTCTACAACACCGTGATCGCCAAGGAGCGGCGCGGTGAGTACCTCGGCGACACCGTCCAGGTCATCCCGCACATCACCAACGAGATCAAGCACCGCATCCGCCGCATGGCGACCGACGACGTCGACGTCGTCATCACCGAGGTCGGCGGCACGGTCGGCGACATCGAGTCGCTCCCCTTCCTGGAGACGGTCCGCCAGGTCCGTCACGAGGTCGGCCGCGACAACGTCTTCGTCGTGCACATCTCGCTGCTGCCCTACATCGGCCCGTCCGGCGAGCTGAAGACCAAGCCCACCCAGCACTCCGTCGCCGCGCTGCGCAACATCGGCATCCAGCCGGACGCCATCGTGCTGCGCGCCGACCGGGACGTCCCGACCGCCATCAAGCGCAAGATCTCGCTGATGTGCGACGTCGACGAGACCGCCGTGGTGGCCTGCAAGGACGCCCGGTCGATCTACGACATCCCCAAGGTGCTGCACACCGAGGGCCTGGACGCCTACGTCGTCCGCAAGCTGGACCTGCCGTTCCGCGACGTGGACTGGACCACCTGGGACGACCTGCTGGACCGGGTGCACAACCCCGACCACGAGGTCACCGTCGCACTGGTCGGCAAGTACATCGACCTGCCCGACGCCTACCTCTCGGTCACCGAGGCCATCCGGGCCGGCGGCTTCGCCAACAAGGCACGCGTCAAGGTCAAGTGGGTCGCCTCCGACGACTGCAAGACCCCGGCAGGCGCCCAGAAGCAGCTCGGTGACGTCGACGCCGTCTGCATCCCCGGCGGCTTCGGCGAGCGCGGTGTGGTCGGCAAGGTCGGCGCCATCCAGTACGCCCGCGAGAACAAGGTGCCGCTGCTGGGCCTCTGCCTCGGCCTGCAGTGCATCGTGATCGAGGCCGCGCGCAACCTCGCCGGAATCCCCGACGCCAACTCCACCGAGTTCGACGCCGCCACGAGCCACCCCGTCATCTCCACGATGGAGGAGCAGCTCGCGTACGTCGAGGGCGCGGGCGACCTGGGCGGCACCATGCGGCTCGGCCTCTACCCGGCGAAGCTCGCCGAGGGCTCCCTGGTCCGCGAGGCCTACGCCGGCGAACCGTACGTCGAGGAGCGCCACCGCCACCGCTACGAGGTCAACAACGGCTACCGCGCGGAGCTGGAGAAGAAGGCCGGACTCGTCTTCTCCGGCACCTCCCCGGACAACAAGCTCGTCGAGTACGTCGAGTACCCGCGTGAGGCCCACCCCTACCTGGTGGCCACCCAGGCGCACCCGGAGCTGCGGTCCCGCCCGACCCGCCCCCACCCGCTCTTCGCCGGCCTGGTGAAGGCGGCCGTGGAGCGCAAGGTCGCGGCGCACGGAACGGGTGCCGACGCGTAAGGCGATACGGTTGACCGGGGTACGGATCCTTCACGGGATGCGTGCCCCGGTTTCTGTTTGTTCGTGGGAGGACGTACATGGGTTTCCAGGACACACCCGAGGAGTGGCCGGTCACCGCGACGGTGACCCCCTTCACCGGTAACAAGACCAGCGTCCGCACCGACGACGTCGTGATGCCCGACGGAAGCGTCCACAGCCGCGACTACCAGGTCCACCCCGGTTCGGTGGCCGTGCTCGCGCTCGACGCGGACGGCCGGGTCCTCGTCCTGCGGCAGTACCGGCACCCGGTCCGCCACAAGCTCTGGGAGATCCCGGCGGGGCTGCTCGACATCCCCGGCGAGAACCCGCTGCACGCCGCCCAGCGGGAGCTCTACGAGGAGGCACACGTCAAGGCCGAGGACTGGCGGGTGCTGACCGACGTCTACACGACGCCCGGCGGCTGCGACGAAGCCGTACGCGTCTTCCTCGCCCGGGACCTCTCCGAGGCCGAGGGCGAGCGCTTCGAGGTCTCCGAGGAGGAGGCCGACATGGAGCAGGCGCGGGTGCCGCTCGACGAGCTCGTGCGCGGGGTGCTCGCCGGCGACCTGCACAACAACTGTCTGGTCGTGGGTGTGCTGTCGCTCACGGCCGCGCTCGCGGGCGACGGGGTCGACTCGCTGCGCCCGGCCGAGGCGCCCTGGCCGGCCCGGCCGTTCGAGGCCTGAGCCGAGCCCGGCTCTCCGTCGTACCTGCGGCCCGGCCCCTGCCGGGCCGCAGGTCGTTCCGGGCCACAAGGGGCCGATCGTACGAAAAGCTGATCCGATCGGGGGATGCGTCCGCCGCGCTCGGCCATGATCGTCCGCACCACTGAACTACGCTCGAAAGGCCCCGACCGGACTTCCGGCGGGCAACCGCGTGCAGCGAAGTGGAGCGTGGCCCGTGACGGATCAGGCGGTGGACACCAACGGCCCGGCCGGAGTGGCGGGGACGGCGGGAGCCAAGGAGCCGCCAGATGTGACGCCACCTCACTTCTTCGGCCGCGAACGCGAGTTGAAAGCTCTCCAGGAGGACATCGAGGGTGCGGGGCTGGACACCCTGGCGGGCCGCAAGGCCGCACGCGCCAGGGTCCTGCTGATCGCCGGACGGCCCGGATCCGGACGCAC
The DNA here is from genome assembly GCF_030719215.1 of Streptomyces sp. Alt3. Taxonomy (NCBI): domain Bacteria; kingdom Bacillati; phylum Actinomycetota; class Actinomycetes; order Kitasatosporales; family Streptomycetaceae; genus Streptomyces; species Streptomyces glycanivorans. The sequence goes on from NZ_CP120983.1 coordinate 6,560,771, forward strand.
CGCGCTCGCCTCCGAACTCGCCCGCAGGCTCGCCGAACCCGGCGACCACCCCGACGGGGTCTACCGGGTCGCGCTCACCGAGCCCGGCGGTGAGCGGATCCCCTCGGAACGCACCGCGCGCACGCTCCTGGGCCTGCTCTCCGTCGCCGCCCCGCCCGGAGCCGACGAGGACGAGCTGTCCGAGATGGTCCGCGAGGCGTTCTCCGCACGGCGCGCCCTGATCCTGCTCGACGACGCGGTGGACGCCGAACAGGTCGACCCGCTGCTGCCGGACAATCCCGACTGCCTGGTCGTCGCCACCTCGACCGGTCCTCTCACCGGAATTCCCGGCGTCCGCCCGTGCACCATCGGCGGGCTGGACGCGGGCTCCGCCGTGCAGCTGCTCGCCGGCACCATCGGCCAGGTCCGGATCACCGTGGACCCGCGGACCGCGGAGGCCCTGGCGGAGGAGTGCGGGGGGCAGCCCGCCGCACTGACCCTGGCCGCGGGCTGGCTCGCCGCCCGACCCGGCGCCTCGGTCGCCGATGCCGTCAAGCAGCTGCGCGACCAGCCGGACGACCCCGAACAGCCCTCCGGGGACCGGCCGCTGGCCCGTGCGTTCCGGCTGGTCCACGACTCGCTCCCGTCCGCCGCCGCCGGGATGCTGCGGCTGCTCGCCCTCGCCCCCGCCGGACTGGCCGACGCCCATACCGCCTCCGCGCTGGCCGGGTGCTCGGTCTCGGTCGCCCGGACGACTCTCGACGACTTCGTCCGGTTCGGGCTGCTCAGGACGAACGGCGCCGAACTGCCGCAGTACGAGGTACCCGGCTGCCTCGCCCCGCTGCTCCGGTCGGCTCTGGAGGAGCGGGAACGGCCCGCCGAGATCCAGCTGGCCAGGGCCAGGATGCTGGAGCGGACCGTACGACGGCTCCAGGCCTGCCGGGCGGTCACCGATCCCGAGGACTCCCCGGCCCGCCGCCGGCTCGCGGGCCTGCCTCGCTCGCTGCGCTTCCCGCACCCGGAGTCCGCCGCCGAGTGGCTGCGGATCCGTGAACCCGCCCTGCTGGCCGCCGCCCGGGCGGCGGTGCGCGACGGGGACCTCGACACCCTCGCCCGCCGGCTGGTGGCCGCGCTCGTCCGCGCCCTCGCCGTGCACCGGGGCACCGAGGAGGCCGCCCCCGTCCTGTACGGGCTGCACGGCCTGGTCCTCGATGTGGCGGAACGCCGCGACCTGCCCCGGGAAAAGGCCGCGGCCCTGCTCAACCTGGGCGATCTGGACGCCCGGACCGGCCGTACGAGGGAGGCCCTGGGCCGCTACCGGGCCGCGCTCGACGCCGGGCGCGCGGCGAAGGACCTCTATGCGACCGGCAGGGCGATGGAATCCGCGGGTGGCGCCTACGCGGAGCTCGGGGACTACAACAGGGCCTCCGACTGGTACGGCAGGGCGCTCGCGCAGCGGCTCACGCAGGGCGAGCGGGCCGACGCGGCACGGCTGTACGGGCGGCTCGGAGCCGTCCACACCTACGCCGGTCGCTACGGCGAGGCGCTGCGCGACTGGCGCGCGGCGGCGGCCGGCCACCGCAGGCTCGGGGACCGGCCCGCCCAGGCGCGGGCGCTCAGTGAGGCGGCCCGGGTGCAGGAGTACGCGGGCAGGCCGCAGGAATCGCTCCACACCTGCCGGGAGGCGGTCGACCTGGCGCAGAGGGCGGGCGACGTGCGGCTTCAGGCCGCGCTGGAGCTCAGGCTGGCGGACACCCTGGACCGGCTGGGGGACCAGGCGGCGGCCCGGCTGCACCGGGCGACGGCCGAAAGGCTGCTGGGCGAGGAGGGGTCAGCCTGCGAAATCCGTAGTGCTTCGAGCGAAACTTAATGCTTTGTAAGGCTGGACAGCGGGAACTCCTTCATTAATGATGGCTCTGCCGCACATCGCTGTGGTGTCTCCCCCTATGCTTGGTTAAGGCGGGTATATCCCGTTATGCCCGAGCGACTCTCCGAGCCAAGGACCGTGATCGACGTGAAGGTCGGCATCCCCCGCGAAGTCAAGAACAACGAGTTCCGGGTGGCGATCACCCCTGCCGGAGTGCATGAGCTCGTCCGTCACGGCCACCAGGTCCTCGTCGAGCGGCACGCCGGCGAGGGTTCCTCGATCCCGGACGCGGAGTACGTCGCCGCCGGCGCGCGGATCCTGCCCACCGCCGACGAGGTCTGGGCCGCCGCAGACCTGCTGCTCAAGGTCAAGGAGCCCGTCGCCGAGGAGTACCACCGCCTCCGCAAGGGCCAGACGCTCTTCACCTACCTCCACCTCGCCGCCTCCCGCGAGTGCACGGACGCCCTTCTCGAGTCGGGCACGACCGCCATCGCCTACGAGACCGTCGAGACCGCGACCCGCGCGCTGCCGCTGCTCGCCCCGATGTCCGAGGTCGCCGGCCGTCTCGCCCCCCAGGTCGGCGCGTACCACCTGATGCGCTCGGTCGGCGGGCGCGGTGTGCTCCCCGGCGGCGTCCCCGGCACGGGGTCGGCCAGGGCCGTCGTCATCGGTGGCGGGGTCTCCGGCTGGAACGCCACGCAGATCGCCGTCGGGCTCGGCTTCCACGTGACGCTGCTCGACAAGGACATCAACAAGCTGCGCGAGGCCGACAAGGTCTTCGGTACGAAGGTGCGCACGGTCGTCTCCAACGCCCTGGAGCTGGAGAAGGCCGTCGTCGAGGCCGACCTCGTCGTGGGTGCCGTGCTGATCCCGGGCGCGAAGGCGCCGAAGCTGGTCACCAACGAGCTCGTCGCCAAGATGAAGCCCGGAAGTGTTCTTGTCGACATCGCGATCGACCAGGGAGGCTGCTTCGAGGACTCGCATCCGACGACGCACGCCGAGCCGACCTTCACCGTCCACAACTCGGTCTTCTACTGCGTCGCGAACATGCCGGGCGCGGTGCCGAACACCTCCACCTACGCGCTCACCAACGCCACGCTGCCCTACATCCTGGAGCTCGCGAACCGGGGCTGGGCCGACGCCCTGCGCCGTGACGCCGCGCTCGCCAGGGGTCTCAACACCCATGACGGCCAGGTGGTTTACCGCGAGGTGGCCGAGGCGCACGGTCTCGACCACGTCGAACTGAGCACGCTCATCGGCTGAGCGGTCAACCCTCTCCGTCAACCTCATGCGTCCGGCCGGACCTTGCCCAGCAAGGTCCGGCCGGACGCATGAGGGGCTTCGGTTCAACTCGCCGGAGACGTAACCCTCCACCCGTTTTGCACCCCTGCGAAAGGTGCGCTCAGGGTGCTCCGTGCTCTTGACAGAGCGGTGTTCGATTGCCGACACAACGGGCCGGGTCCGGTGGATTGTGTTGCTGCGAACCGGTGACACGCCATAGAGTCGCCAATCGTCGGCATGGTGCCACGCTGACCTATCGATAAGTTTCCTGGTCACATCCAAGGAGGTAAGACGACTTGTGAATGAGTCGACAATTACTCCCGGGGGTGGTCAACCAGGGATGCCTGCACGGGGTCTGAGCCCGATCGGGCTCGAAGCTGTCGGCTCCGTCGCGGTCCGCACCTTCGCCACCCAACAGCACATGACGACAGCCCCCCAGATGATGGACGGCCTACACGTGAACGCCATGGCCGGCAACGAAAGTGGCCGAGAGACCTCCCACTTCGCCGACTTCGCCGAGGTGCCCGAGGGGCACTTCTACGACCCCGATGCCGAATACGAGCCCGATCCGGAGTACGCGGCCACCCTCGCGCCCGACGCCGCCCGCCAGCGCCGTGAGCGGATCGGCCCGACGGGCCGGCCGCTGCCGTACTTCCCGATCCCCGGTCCGCTGACCGATCACGGCCCCGCCAAGATCATCGCGATGTGCAACCAGAAGGGCGGCGTCGGCAAGACGACGTCGACCATCAACCTGGGCGCCGCGCTCGCGGAGTACGGCCGGCGCGTCCTGCTCGTCGACTTCGACCCGCAGGGAGCCCTGTCCGTCGGCCTCGGGGTCAACCCGATGGAGCTCGACCTCACCGTCTACAACCTGCTCATGGAGCGGGGCATGGCCGCCGACGAGGTCCTGCTGAAGACGGCCGTGCCCAACATGGACCTGCTCCCCAGCAACATCGACCTCTCCGCAGCCGAGGTGCAGCTGGTGAGCGAGGTGGCCCGGGAGTCCACGCTGCAGCGTGCCCTCAAGCCGCTGCTCGCCGACTACGACTACATCGTGATCGACTGTCAGCCCTCCCTCGGCCTGCTCACCGTGAACGCCCTGACGGCGGCTCACAAGGTGATAGTCCCGCTCGAGTGCGAGTTCTTCGCGCTGCGCGGTGTGGCGCTGCTCACCGAGACGATCGAGAAGGTCCAGGAGAGGCTCAACCCCGAGCTGGAGCTGGACGGCATCCTCGCCACCATGTACGACTCCCGCACGGTGCACAGCCGTGAGGTGCTCGCACGCGTCGTCGAGGCCTTCGACGACCACGTCTACCACACCGTCATCGGGCGCACCGTGCGTTTCCCGGAGACCACGGTCGCCGGTGAACCCATCACCACGTACGCGTCGAACTCGGTCGGTGCCGCCGCCTATCGCCAGCTCGCCAGGGAGGTGCTCGCCCGGTGTCACGCCGAGTGAGTCTGCCGGGGGCCGACGAGCTGTTCCGTACCACCGGGGGCATGGGCCTGCAGGCCTCGTCCCCAGCCGAGCGGCGACGCAAGGCGAACGGCGAGGCGCGGGTCCCCGCGCCGGCCGGAGCAAGTGATCCGGCGCCTGACGCCGGAGGCCAGGGCGGAGTGGCGGCCGGCGGTGACGCACCCTCCGGGGCGTCCCAGGAGGAGCACTCGGCGGCGGACGCCGACGGCGGAGGCTCGCGCAACCGCGGCGACGGGGACGACCGGGGCCAGGCCGCAGCCGCCCAGCCCCGTACCCGCGGTACGGCGGCCCCGCAGGAGCCGACCGTCACCGTCCAGCCGCAGCGCGGACGCGGAGGCGGGGGCGGGCGTGGAGCGAACCGCCGGCCCAGCGGCCGGGAGCGCCACGACGAGAAGATCACCGTCTATGTGTCGGCCGAGGAACTGATGGACCTCGAACACGCGCGCCTCGTGCTGCGCGGTGAGCACGGGCTGGCCGTCGACCGCGGGCGCATCGTCCGGGAGGCGGTCGCCGTGGTGCTGGCCGACCTGGAGTCGCGCGGCGACGCGAGCATCCTCGTACGGAGGCTGCGGGGCCGCTGACCGGTGCCGCGCCGGTAGCCTGCCGGGGGAGGGCCGCCGTAGGGGCGGCCCCGCCCCGGGGCCCACCGCCCGCCTCCCGCCGCATCCTTGGACCCCCGCACATGCCGACTCCCGACGACACGCCCCGCCCGACCCGCCGTGCCCTCGGCCACGGACCGGGGACACGGCCTGCGGCGGCTCCTGCGGCCCCCGTGGTTCCCGCCGCTGCTCCCGCGGCCCCTGCGGCCCCGTCCGGGCTCCCGGCGGCCGAGCGGGCCCCGATGGCCCCCACGGCCGTGCCGGACGCCGCTGAGCCCGTCGAGGGCCCTCCCGGAGCGGTCCCTCGGTCCACGGAGGCGGCGGACCCCCGTGAGGCCGCCTCCGATGTCCCTCCCGGAGCGGCCGAGGAGACGGCCGTCGAAGCGGGAGCCGCCGACGACCGGCGGTTCACCGTGCGGCTCGTCAACTTCGAGGGCCCCTTCGACCTGCTCCTCCAGCTGATCTCCAGGCACAAGCTCGATGTGACCGAGGTCGCGCTGTCGAAGGTCACCGACGAGTTCATGGCCCACATCAGGGCCATGGGACCGGACTGGGACCTCGACCAGACCACCGAGTTCCTCGTCGTGGCCGCGACCCTGCTGGACCTGAAGGCCGCCCGGCTCCTGCCCACCGCCGAGGTGGAGGACGAGGCGGACCTCGCCCTCCTGGAGGCGCGGGACCTGCTCTTCGCGCGGCTCCTGCAGTACCGCGCGTACAAGCGGATCGCGGACATCTTCAGCGACCGGCTGGAGTCCGAGTCCCGTCGCCACCCGCGTACCGTCGGGCTCGAACCCCAGCACGCCGAGCTGCTCCCCGAGGTCGTGATCAGCATCGGGCCGGAGGGTTTCGCGCGGCTCGCGGTGAAGGCGATGCAGCCGAAGCCCGAGCCGCAGGTGTACGTCGACCACATCCACGCGCCGCTGGTCAGCGTCCGGGAGCAGGCGGAGATCGTGGTGGCCCGGCTGAGGACCGAGGGGGAGATCAGCTTCCGGGAGCTCACCGAGGACGCGGGGGACACCCTCACGGTCGTCGCCCGCTTCCTGGCGCTCCTGGAGCTCTACCGTGAGAAGGCCGTCGCGCTCGACCAGGAGGAGGCGCTCGGCGACCTCCTGGTGCGCTGGGCGGGGGCGGAGGGCGCCGAACCGGTGGTCACGGACGAGTTCGACCAAGAGGTGCGCGAGCCGGAGGAGGACGTAAAGGCATGAGAACGGACGACGACGGGCGCGAGAGCACGGTCGCCGGGCTCGACCTCAGGCCCGCCCTGGAGGCGGTCCTGATGGTCGTCGACGAGCCCGCGACCGAGGAACACCTCGCCAAGGTCCTCCAGCGGCCCCGCAGGGCCGTCGCGGACGCCCTGCGGGAGCTGGCCGACGAGTACACCGTCCAGCGCCGTGGCTTCGACCTCAGGCTCGTCGCCGGGGGCTGGCGCTTCTACACGCGCCCCGAGTACGCGGAGGCGGTCGAGGGCTTCGTCCTGGACGGCCAGCACGCCCGGCTCACCCAGGCGGCGCTGGAGACACTCGCCGTGGTCGCGTACCGCCAGCCGGTGAGCCGGTCGAGGGTCTCGGCGGTGCGCGGAGTGAACTGCGACGGCGTGATGCGGACCCTGCTCCAGAGGGGTCTCGTCGAGGAGGCGGGCGCGGAACCCGAAACAGGTGCGATCCTGTACAGGACGACGAACTACTTTCTGGAGCGCATGGGCCTGCGAGGCCTGGACGAGCTCCCGGAGCTCGCGCCCTTCCTCCCGGAGGCGGACGCGATCGAGGCTGAGACGCTAGAGGGTGTGCCGTCGTTCGATCCGGACGCACCGGACACCCCGGATACTCACGCAGACGACAAGACGGATTTTTGATGCGAAGCAGTGGCAGGAACAGCGGAAGCGGCAGCGGCGGCAACAGCGGCGGCGGCAGGAGTGGCGGCAACAGCGGTGGCGGCCGGAGCGGCGGCAAGAGCGGCGGCGGCTGGAGCGGCGCCAGGAACAACACCGGCACCGGCAGGAACAGCAACCCGAACCCCCGGGTCTCCGGCTCCGAGCGTGACGACAAGCAGGAGCAGCGCCCCCGCCGGCCCCGCCCCGAGGAGCGCCGCTACGACGTGGGCTCCGACAAGCCGGGCGGCGACGGCGGCCCCCGCAAGGGCCGCGGAGCCGCGGCCCGCGGCGGGGCCAAGGGCGGCCCCAGGCCCGCGCAGAACGTGAGCAAGGGCGGCCGTCGCCAGGGCGCGCCCGCCCGGCCCCGCGAGCTCGACGCCAAGATCGAGCAGCGCAACCGCGACCGTTACGCGGACAAGCCCGAGATCAGGACGCCGAAGACGCACCCGGGCGCCGAGCAGGAGGGCGAGCGTCTGCAGAAGATCCTCGCCCGGGCCGGCATGGGCTCGCGCCGTGCGTGCGAGGAGCTGATCGAGCAGGCCAGAGTCGAGGTGAACGGCGAGATCGTCCTGGAGCAGGGCATGCGGGTCGACCCGCACAAGGACGAGATCAAGGTCGACGGCCTGACCGTCGCGACGCAGTCGCACCTGTTCTTCGCGCTGAACAAGCCCGCCGGTGTCGTCTCCACCATGGGTGACCCGGACGGCCGCCAGAACCTCGGTGACTACGTGAACAACCGCGAGACGCGGCTGTTCCACGTCGGCCGTCTCGACACGGAGACCGAGGGCATCATCCTGCTCACCAACCACGGCGAGCTGGCCCACCGTCTGACGCACCCCAAGTACGGCGTGAAGAAGACCTACCTGGCCGCCATCCAGGGTCCGCTCCCGCGCGACCTCGGCAAGCGGCTCAAGGACGGCATCCAGCTGGAGGACGGGTACGCCCGCGCCGACCACTTCCGGGTCGTCGAGAACACCGGCAAGAACTACCTGGTCGAGGTCACCCTCCACGAGGGCCGCAAGCACATCGTCCGCCGGATGCTGGCCGAGGCGGGCTTCCCCGTCGAGCGCCTCGTGCGGACCTCCTTCGGGCCGATCCCGCTGGGCGACCAGAAGTCGGGCTGGCTGCGCCGCCTGACCAACACCGAGGTGGGCATGCTGATGCGCGAGGTCGGCCTCTAGCCTCCTCCGGTCCCGAACGGCCCGCGGCCGGTTCCTCGTTCTGTTTTTCGAACGGGAACCGGCCGCGGGCCTTTTGCGCGCGCCGATTCTTCTTTATAGTCAGAGTGACCATTAAGAAGGAGAGTGGCGTGACGCTCGCGGACATACTCGACCCCCTGCAACAGCCCCTGGTGACGGTCCTGGACACCCCGGTCAGCTGGACCGAGGTGCTGGGATTCGGCAGCGGTGCGCTGTGCGTCCGGCTCGTGGCCCGCCAGCACCTCGCCAACTGGCCCATCGGCATCGCCAACAACCTCTTCTTCATCCTGCTGTTCACCCAGTCCGGTCTGTACGCCGACGCCGGCCTGCAGATCGTCTTCATCGCCCTCGCCGCGTACGGCTGGTGGACCTGGACCCACGGGGGTGGACCAGGTACCGCGGTCCTGCCGGTGCGGAGCACGACCCGCACCGAATGGACCTGGCTGCTCGCGGCGGGGGCGGCGGGGACCCTCGGCCTGACCCTGCTGCTGTCCCGGGCCACGGACTCGACCGTGCCGTTCTGGGACGCCCTGACCACCTCGCTGTCGCTCATGGCGACGTACGGGCAGTGCCGCAAGCGCGTCGAGTCCTGGTGGCTGTGGATCGCCGCAGACCTGGTCCACATCCCGCTGTACGCCTACAAGGAGCTCTACCTGACGTCCCTGCTGTACCTCGGCTTCCTCGCGCTGTGCCTCCTCGGACTGCGCAGCTGGAGCAGGGACCTCGCGTCGCACCGTCGCGAGGAAGTGGCGGTGCCGGCATGAAGCGCCACGGACACGGCCTGGTACTCGGCAAGTTCTATCCGCCGCACGCCGGCCACCACCACCTCGTCCGCACCGCACGGGACCGCTGCGAGGCACTCACGGTCCTGGTCTGCGCCGCCTCCGTCGAGTCCGTCCCGCTCGCCGACCGGGTCGCCTGGATGAGGGAGGCCCACCCCGACGTCCGGGTGGTGGGTGCGGTCGACGACATCCCCATGGACCTCCACGACGCCGCGATCTGGGACGCCCACATGGAGGTGTTCACCACGGCCGTCCCCGAGCGGGTCGACGCCGTCTTCACCTCGGAGTCGTACGGCGGGGAGCTGGCCCGCCGCTTCGGCGCGGAGTCCGTCCTCGTCGACCCCGGCCGCACCCTCTTCCCCGTCTCCGGCACCGCCGTCCGCGCCGACCCCGCCGGGTGCTGGGACTACCTGGAGCCCCCCGTGCGGGCCGCTCTCGCCCGCCGCGTGGTCGTCCTGGGCGCCGAGTCGACCGGCACCACGACCCTGGCCAGGGCGCTGACCGAGCACTACCGCCGGCGCGGCGGCGTCTGGGCGCGGACCCTGTGCGTCGACGAGTACGGAAGGGAGTTCAGCGAGCGGAAGCTGGCGGACCTGCGCAGCCGGTGGCCCGGTGCGCAGTGGGAGGACGTCTCCTTCACCACCGACGACTTCCCCATCGTCGCCGAGACCCAGAACGCCAGGGAGGAGGCCGCCGCCCGGACCGGCTCCCCACTGCTCCTGTGCGACACCGACTCCTTCGCCACCACCGTCTGGCACGAGCGCTACATCGGCGGCCGCAACCCGCTCGTCGAGAAGACCGCCGACCGGCTCACCCACCACCTGTGGCTGCTCACCGACCACGAGGGCGTCGCCTTCGAGGACGACGGGCTGCGCGACGGCGAGGAACTGCGGCCCTGGATGACGGACCGCTTCCGCGCCGAACTCACCCGCACGGGACGCCGGTTCGTGGAGATCACCGGCTCGCACAGCGAGCGCCTCGACGCGGCGGTCGCCGCCGTGGACGAACTCCTCGCCACCGGGTGGCACTTCACCGCACCCCTGCCGGAGAAACGATGAGCACCGCCCCCGAGGGGTACGACCCCCACGCCTTCTTCCCCTTCGCCGTCACCGTCGACCTCGCCGTGTTCACGGTCCGCGACGCACGGCTCCACGTGCTGCTCGTGGAGCGGGGGCAGGCGCCCTACAAGGGGCACTGGGCCCTGCCCGGCGGCTTCGTCCTCCCCCGGGAGTCCGCCGAGGACGCCGCCCGCCGCGAGCTCGCCGAGGAGACCGGCCTCACCCAGAAGTCCGTGTGCGGCTTCCACCTGGAACAGCTCCGCACCTACACCGACCCGGACCGCGACCCCAGGATGCGGGTCGTCTCCGTCGCGTACGCCGCGCTCGTGCCTGACCTCCCCGAACCCCGGGGCGGCGGGGACGCGGCCCACGCGCGGTGGTGGGAGGCGGACGGCACCGGGCCGCTCGCCTTCGACCACGACCGCATCCTGGCCGACGCGCACGACCGGATCGGCGCCAGGCTCGAATACTCCTGCCTGGCCACCGCGTTCTGCCCCGCCGAGTTCACCCTCGGCGAGCTCCAGCAGGTCTACGAGACCGTCTGGGGCGTGGAGCTGGACCGGCCCAACTTCCGGCGCAAGGTCCTCACCACGCCCGGCTTCGTGCAGGCCGTGGACGGACCGCCGCGCCGCACCGGCGGACGGGGAAAACCCGCCGCGCTCTACCGGGCGGGTGCAGCCACCGCCCTTCATCCACCACTGCTGCGCCCGGAAGGACGCCCCGAAGGACGGACATCATGATCCCGACACGGATTCTCACCAAACAGGCCGCCACCGGCGCGCTGACCGGGCTCGCGCTCGGTGACGCGCTGGGCTTCCCCACCGAGTTCAACAACGTCCCCGCGATCCTCGCGAAGTGCGGGCCCTGGCGCGGCATGCAGCTGCCGAAGCCCGCGTTCGTCAGCGACGACACCCAGATGACCCTCGCCCTGGGGCGTGGCATACGCACCGCCATGGACCGGGGCCTGCTCACCCCGCTGCGGCTGGTGCGCCCCGTCCGTGAGGAGTTCGTCGACTGGTTCCACTCACCGGACAACAACCGCGCGCCCGGCCGCACCTGCATGACCGCCTGCCGTCTGCTCGACAGCGACCGTCCCTGGCAGGAAGCCAGCCAGACCGGCTCCAAGGGCTGCGGAGCGAACATGCGGGTCGCACCCGTCGGCCTCGTGCCGGGCCTCAGCGAGGAACAGCGGGCCGGCGCCGCCCAGCTCCAGGCCGCGCTGACCCACGGCCACCCCACCGCACTGGCCGCCTCCGACCTGATGGCCCGCGCCGTGTTCCTGCTGGCCCAGGGGGCGGAACCGATGGGACTGGTCGGTCAGTTGCGGAGCTACGCCTACGAGAACGGCAGCCGTTACCCGGAGCGCTGGCTCGGCGACCTCTGGCGGTACGCGGGCGACCCCTCGCCCGAGGCCTACATCCGGCGCGGCTGGGACGAGTGCCTCACCGCCCTCGCCCGGGTCCAGGACGCCCTGCGCGCCCCGTCGCCCGAGACCGACCCCTGCGAGGCGACCGGCGACGGCTGGATCGCCGAGGACGCCCTCGCCACCGCCCTGCACTGCTTCCTCCTCTTCCCCGAGGAGCCCGTCACCGCCCTGCGCCGGGCCGCCTGCACCCGGGGCGACTCCGACTCCCTCGCCTGCCTCACCGGGGCGCTGGCGGGAGCCCACCTGGAGCCGGCGCCTGGCCCAAGGAGTGGTCGGAACGCATCGAGTACCGCAGCGACCTGCTCTCTCTCGCCGCGCTCTGGGACGCTTGAGCCATGTACAACGACACGCTCCTGCGACGGGCCGGGCTGCCGGTCACCGACCTGACCCCGGTGCTCGCCGAGGAGCCCTGCCCGCTCCTGTTCGCCACGGTCTCGGGCGCCCACCTGTACGGCTTCCCCTCGCGGGACTCGGACGTGGACCTGCGGGGGGTCCACGTCCTGCCCGCGGAGGATCTCGTCGGTCTCCGGACGCCGGAGGAGACACGGTCACGGATGTGGGACCACGAGGGGACCGAGATGGACCTCGTCACCCACGACCTCCGCAAGTTCGTCCGCCTCATGCTGAAACCCAACGGCTACGTGCTGGAGCAGCTGCTGTCCCCGCTGGTGGTACACACCACGCCGCTGCACGCCGAACTCGCCGCACTGGCACCGTCGGTGGTGACCCGCAACCATGCCCACCACTACCGGGGCTTCGCGGGTACGCAGTGGCGGCTGTTCGAGAGGACCGGCGAGCTGAAGCCCCTCCTCTACACGTTCCGCGCGCTACTCACCGGCATCCGTCTGATGCGCACCGGCGCGCTGGTCGCGCATCTGCCGACCCTGCTGGACGAGGTGGCCGCGCCGGCCTACCTGCCCGCGCTGATCGAGGCGAAGGCGGAGGCGGAGCACGGGGCGGCGCACCTCGCGGACGGCGAGGCCGTCGCCCGTGACGTCCGGGCGCTCCACACGGTGCTGGACGAGGCGCAGACCGCGTCACGGCTCGACGAGGCGCCCTCGGGCTTCGACGCCCTGCACGATCTGGTGGTTCACGCGCGGCTGGGGGTGCCCGCCACTCCCTGAAGGGCGCCCGCCGCCGACGCCCGCCGGGCCCGGACCAGGAAGTCCTCCACGCGCTCCCGGTCCGGCTCCGGCGGCAGCGGGGAGCGGGCGGCGGCCTCGTCGTTCTCCTCGGCCAGGCGCGTCATCCGGCGTTCCACCTCGTTCCACGGCACCTCGCCCCGCTTCACCGCCAGCAGGTCCTCGCGCGCCTCCCCGACGTCGATCCGCAGCTCGCCCGTCCTCAGCAGGTCCCGGCAGGACGAGAGCAGCCGCAGCAGGTGCATGGCGTGCTTCCAGCGCGGAGCGCCGTGCACACGGACATCGGCCTCCAGTTTCCGCCGCTGCCCCAGGGCGTAGCGCACGAACGTCTCGTGGGCCCTGCGGGACAGGAAGGCCGAGCGCAGGGCGACCAGTTCCCGGCCCGTGGCGTCGATCCGTTCCACGAGCGGCGAGTGCAGGCACTCCAGCACATTGGGGTTCGCCCGCAGCGCCAGCTCGCAGAAGCGCTCCAGCTCCCAGGAGAACTGCTCGTCGGCCGGTCCCTCCACATGGGACGGCGGTTTGCCGAACCCCCAGAACAGAGGGGTGGGCGCGAGGAACACCCCGCGCCGGTCCGTGTCGCTGCCGTCCGTGGCCAGACCGAAGGCGCGGGAGCCCATCACGCACGAGTAGACGGTGTGCTCCCGCACGAGCCGCGCGCCGTCAGGAGTGATCATGCGCGGCAGCGTACGCGCCCTACCCGAGCCGGATGCCGCCGCCCGCGACGGTGATCCGCTCGGCGGGCAGCGGCTTCGTCGCCGGGCCCCGCTCCACCGCGCCGTCCTCGACGGCGAACCGGCTGCCGTGGCACGCGCAGTCGATGGTGCCGTCCGCCACCGTGGAGACGATGCAGCCGGCATGGGTGCACACCGCCGAGAACGCCTTGAACTCACCGGCCTCCGGCTGCGTCACCACGATCTTGCGGTCCTTGAAGATCGCGCCGCCGCCGACCGGGATGTCGGACGTCCTGGCCAGCTCCCCGTCCCCGGCCGGAGGAGCGGAGCTCTCGTCGCCGCCACCGCCGCCGTCCCCGGACGAGCCGCAGCCCGTCACCAGTGCGGCGGTCCCCGCGGCCAGGACCGTCCTCCGCCGTGCGTGCATGACTCTCCTCAGGTGGTCGATGGTCGCCGAAGGGCATCGTCGCGCCCCCGCGGGCAGGGGCGAAGGAACCGGGGCGGGTGGCGGCCGACATATTTCCTGTACAGTCGTCCAGAAAATATCGCAGCAGGAGGCCATGCCATGCAGACCGCAGCCCACGCGTCGGTCGCGCTCGTCGCGCTGATCCACGTCTACTTCCTGGTCCTCGAGATGTTCCTGTGGGACACCCCGCGTGGCCGCGCGGCGTTCGGCACCACCGAGGAGTTCGCCGCGCGGAGCGCCACGCTCGCGGCCAACCAGGGGCTCTACAACGGCTTCATGGCGGCCGGGCTGATCTGGGGCCTGATCGCCGGCGACCCCGTCGGTCACCAGGCCCAGATCTTCTTCCTGAGCTGTCTGGTGGTCGCGGGTGTGTACGGGGCGGTCACCGTCAGCCGCAAGATCCTGTACGTCCAGGCGGCGCCCGCCGCGCTCGCCCTGGCCCTCGTGCTCGCGGCGGGCTGAGCCCATGACGCCCGCGGTGACCGACGGCAGTCGTGACCCGAGGACCGCGCGCACCCGCGCCCGGCTGAGGGCCGCACTGCTGGAGGCGTGCGAGGAGCAGCCGCCGGACCGGGTCGCCGTCGCCGAGGTGGTGCGCCGGGCGGGCGTGGGACGGGCCACCTTCTACCTGCACTACGACGATCTGCACGCCCTCGCCCTGGACGCCTGCGCGGAGGTCGTACGCGAGGCGGTCGAGGCCCTGCACGCCTGGGACCGTACGCCGCCCGGCCCCGAGGCCCCGCCGGAGGAACTCGTCACCCTGCTCCGTGAGGTCCGTGCCGGGGCCGTCGTGTACCGGAGCCTGCTGGGGCCCGGTGGCGGGCCGCTCGGCGAGCTGCTCCACCGGGAACTGCGCGGCCGGAGCCTCGACGAGCTCCACCGCCGGCGGCCCGCCGGAAGCGGCCACGACCTGACCGCGAGCGCCGTGGCCGGACTGTTCACCGGCGTGCTCACCGACTGGGTGCACGGCCGGACCGACGCCTCGCCGGAGCAGCTCGCCGGGCAGGTCTGGCGCATGCTCCTCGCCGTGCACACAGCCTCCGCGTCTCACGGACAGAGCGCGGTGACCGGCGGCGCCGCCGCACCTCTAGGCTGAAAGGGCACGCAGCACGAGGCGACAAGGGGAACGACGTGGCGGTACGAGCAGTCCGTGGAGCCGTCCAGCTCGAACGGGACGAAGCAGGACACATGGACGAGCGGGTGAGCGAGCTCCTCACCGCGGTCCTGGAGCGCAACCAGCTCGTCGCCGACGACCTGATCAGTGTCTGGTTCACCGCAACCCCCGACCTGCACAGTGATTTCCCGGCGGCCGCCGCCCGGGGCCTGGGCATCGTCGACGTACCGCTGATCTGTGCCCAGGAGCTCGACATCACGGGAGCCATGCCCCGGGTGGTCCGGATAATGGCCCACGTCGAGACGTACCTCTCCAAGGCGGAGATCAGCCACGTCTACCTCGGCGCCACCGGCGCCCTCCGCAAGGACATCGCCCAGTGAGAACAGCCCTCGTGATCGGAACCGGCCTGGTCGGCACCTCCGCGGCCCTCGCCCTCGCCGGGCGCGGGGTCCAGGTGCACCTCGTCGACCGCGATCCGTCCTCCGCGCACACCGCCGCCGCGCTGGGCGCCGGCACGGCGGAGGCACCCGAGGGGACCGTCGACCTGGCGGTCGTCGCCGTGCCGCCCGCCCACACCGCGTCGGTGCTCGCCACGGCCATGCGCGACGGGGTCGCCCGGGCCTACCTCGACGTCGCGAGCGTCAAGGGCGGGCCGCGCCGTGAGCTGGAGTCGCTCGGCGTCGACCTCACGCCGTACATCGGCACGCACCCCATGGCCGGCAAGGAACGCTCGGGCCCGCTCGCGGCCACCGCCGACCTCTTCGAGGGCCGCCCCTGGGTCCTCACGCCGACCCGGGAGACCGACACCGAGGTCCTCAACCTCGCCCTGGAACTGGTCGCGCTCTGCCGGGCCGTCCCGGTCGTCATGGACGCCGACGCCCACGACCGGGCCGTCGCCCTGGTCTCCCACACCCCGCAGCTGATCTCCTCGATGGTCGCCGCCCGGCTGGAGGAGGCCGACGAGACCGCCGTACGCCTGTGCGGCCAGGGGATCAGGGACGTCACCCGCATCGCGGCCTCCGACCCCCGGATGTGGGTGGAGATCCTCTCCGCCAACCCCGGACCGGTCGCCGACGTGCTCGCCGGCGTCGCCGCAGACCTGGACGAGACGGTCCGGGCGCTGCGCGGCCTGCAGTCCGCCGACGAGGACAAGCGCCGTACCGGCACGGAGGGCATCGAGGACGTCCTGCGGCGCGGCAACGCGGGCCGGGTCCGGGTCCCCGGCAAGCACGGCGCCGCCCCGGCGGCGTACGAGATCGTCGCCGTGCTCATCAGCGACCGGCCCGGCGAGCTCGCGGCGATCTTCGCCGACGCGGGGCGGGCGGGCGTCAACATCGAGGACGTACGCATCGAGCACGCCACCGGTCAGCAGGCCGGACTCGTCCAGCTGATGGTCGAGCCCAGCGCCGCCGCCGGGCTGAGCGCGTCCCTCGCCGAACGCGGCTGGTCGATCCGCCCGTGACGGGCCCGGGGACGGCCCGGAGGCAGGGGTACAAAGCCGCTTCGCGCACTCGGTAACCTTGGGGGAGGCCGTCCCGTGGCCCGCTCCGCCCGTCCCCGTGTACCAGGAAGGTGTCCACCACCGTGGAAACCGTAAGCGCCGCCGCCCGGACCGCCCCGGCCGCAGTGATCGTCGCCATCGACGGCCCCTCCGGCACCGGCAAGTCGAGCACCTCCAAGGCCGTCGCCGCGCAGCTCGGCCTGAGCTACCTGGACACCGGCGCGCAGTATCGGGCCATCACGTGGTGGATGCTGAACAACGGCATCGACGTGGCGAACGCGGCGGAGATCGCCACGGCCGCCGCCAAGCCGGTCATCGTCTCCGGCACGGACCCGTCCGCCCCGACGATCACCGTCGACGGCGAGGACGCCTCCGGTCCGATCCGCACCCAGGAGGTCACCTCCAAGGTCAGCGCCGTCAGCGCCGTGCCCGAGGTGCGTGCCCTGATCACGGAGCTCCAGCGCACCATTGCCACGGAGGCGGAGCGGGGCATCGTCGTCGAGGGCCGGGACATCGGCACGACCGTGCTGCCCGACGCCGACATCAAGATCTTCCTGACCGCCTCCCCGGAGGCGCGCGCGGCCCGCCGCAGCGGCGAGGTCAAGGGATCCGACCTCGCCGCGACCAGGGAGGCGCTGATCAAGCGGGACGCCGCCGACTCCGGTCGCAAGACCTCGCCGCTGGCCAAGGCCGGGGACGCCGTCGAGGTGGACACCACCGACCTGACCCTCGCGCAGGTCATCGAGTGCGTCGTCACCCTCGTCGGGGAGAAGCAGGCCGCGAAGTGACGGGAGCCACCGCCGCGCCGACGCTGCGCGGAGCGGCCGTCGGACGCGGTATCGGCATCGGGCTCATGTACGGGCTGTTCAAGCCCCGTGTGCTCGGTGCGTGGCGCGTCCCCACCACGGGACCCGTCATACTCGCGGTGAACCACGCGCACAACCTCGACGGACCGATGCTGATGGGCACCGCGCCCCGGCCCGTCCACTTCCTGATCAAGAAGGAGGCGTTCGTCGGCCCCCTCGACCCGTTCCTGCGCGGAATCGGGCAGCTGAAGGTGGACCGTACGACCGTCGACCGCAACGCCATCACGCAGGCACTCGGCGTGCTGGACGACGGCGGGGTCCTCGGCATCTTCCCCGAGGGCACCAGGGGCGAGGGCGACTTCGCCTCCCTGCGCGCGGGGCTGGCGTACTTCGCGGTGCGCGGCGGGGCGCCGATCGTCCCCGTCGCGGTCCTGGGAAGCACCGAGCGCCGTGGACGGTTGATATCGGCACTGCCTCCGCTGCGTAGCCGGGTCGACGTCGTCTTCGGAGACGCCTTCCAGGCCGGTGACGGCAGCGGGCGGCGGACCAGGAAAGCGCTGGACGAGGCGACGCTGCGCATCCAGGGTGAGCTGACCGCTCACCTGGGGAACGCCAGGCGTCTCACCGGACGCCTGTGACACTTGAGTAGTGGGCCGCGCGATCGTGGCCCATCGATGATGATGCAAAGAGGAACGGACTTCATGAACGACCAGATTCACTCCGGCGGCTCGGACCACGAGCACGGAGCACTTGGCGATGCCGAGTACGCGGAGTTCATGGAGCTCGCCGCGCAGGAGGGGTTCGACGCCGAGGAGGTCGAGGGCGCGATCGGTGAGGCCGGTCACGGACCGCTTCCCGTGCTCGCCGTCGTCGGCCGCCCGAACGTCGGCAAGTCGACCCTGGTGAACCGGATCATCGGCCGCCGCGAGGCCGTCGTCCAGGACAAGCCCGGCGTCACCCGCGACCGCGTCAGCTACGAGGCCGAGTGGGCCGGCCGCCGCTTCAAGGTCGTCGACACCGGCGGCTGGGAGCAGGACGTGCTGGGCCTCGACGCCTCCGTCGCCGCCCAGGCCGAGTACGCGATCTCGACGGCCGACGCGGTCGTCTTCGTCGTCGACGCGACGGTCGGCGCGACCGACACCGACGAGGCCGTCGTCAGGCTGCTGCGCAAGGCCAAGAAGCCCGTGGTCCTGTGCGCCAACAAGGTCGACGGACAGAGCGGCGAGGCCGACGCCACCGCCCTCTGGTCGCTCGGCCTCGGCGAGCCGCACCCGGTCTCCTCCCTGCACGGCCGCGGCACCGGCGACATGCTGGACGCCGTCCTGGAGGCCCTGCCCGAGGCTCCGGCCCAGAGCTTCGGCACCGCGCTGGGCGGTCCCCGCCGCATCGCGCTCATCGGCCGCCCGAACGTCGGCAAGTCCTCCCTGCTGAACAAGGTCGCCGGTGAGGACCGCGTCGTCGTCAACGCCCTGGCCGGCACGACTCGCGACCCGGTCGACGAGCTGATCAACCTCGGCGGCATCACCTGGAAGTTCATCGACACGGCCGGCATCCGCCGCAAGGTCCACCTCCAGGAGGGCGCGGACTACTACGCCTCGCTGCGCACCGCGGCCGCCGTCGAGAAGGCCGAGGTCGCCGTCATCCTGATCGACTCCAGCGAGTCCATCAGCGTCCAGGACCAGCGGATCGTCACCATGGCCGTCGAAGCGGGCCGTGCCGTCGTGATCGCATTCAACAAGTGGGACACGCTCGACGAGGAGCGCCGCTACTACCTCGAGCGCGAGATCGACACGGAGCTCGCCCAGATCTCCTGGGCGCCGCGCGTCAACGTCTCGGCCGTCACCGGCCGGCACATGGAGAAGCTGGTCCCGGCGATCGAGACCGCGATCGAGGGCTGGGAGACCCGTGTCCCCACCGGCCGGCTGAACGCGTTCCTCGGCGAGATCGTCGCCTCCCACCCGCACCCGGTACGCGGCGGCAAGCAGCCCCGCATCCTGTTCGGCACCCAGGCGGGCACCAAGCCGCCGCGGTTCGTCCTCTTCGCGTCCGGCTTCCTGGAGCACGGCTACCGTCGCTTCGTCGAGCGCCGGCTGCGTGAGGAATTCGGCTTCGAGGGCACCCCGCTGCACATCTCGGTGCGTGTGCGCGAGAAGCGCGGCCGCAAGAAGTAGGCCGGCGACACGGCGAAGCCCCGGACCGTCCGCGTGGAGCGGACGGTCCGGGGCTTCGCCGTGTCACCTCAGGCGTCGGCGGCCCCGGGCGGCAGAGCCGCGGGCCGTGCGCGCCCCGCGTGCCGTCCCACGCGCTGCCAGGACCCGGGGTTGGCACCGCCGGAGCTGTGGCTCCCCTGGGCGTTCGCCGCCGTCCGGCCGCTCAGCGGTGCACGGCTGCCGAACATCCCGATGCCGAACGTTCTGAAGCCGAGGTTCTCCTCACCGGTGCGGTCCCCGGGAAGCGCCCGGAACGATCGCCTGTACTCGGAGTACAGAGCGTCGTAGATCGGGGTGGGGGACTTACCGCCCGAGGGGTCCTGCGACGGGCGCATGGCCGGAATCGGGGTCTGCTGCTGGCGAGAAGGGTCGTATGAGTGCACGTAGGTGCCAACGACCTCACCGCCCGTCGGATGCGGGCCGGACCGAGAAATCGCTGTCCGGCGGGCAGGGGAGGGCGGCACGGACATGCTCAGGTCCCGGCGAGCGGCATCGTCGCGGCGACCAGCAGCCCGTTGACCGCGGCCTTGTCGAGCGCGTCACGGAGCAGGTCCTCGCGCGGCTGCTGGCCGATGGAACCGGCCGGCGCGGCGAAGACCAGCACGCTCTGCGACTTGTTGGCGGCCGTCCTCCAGCCCTCGGTGACCTGGAGCGGCTGGTGCGCCTGCCACCAGGCGACGGGGCTTCCGCCGCCGGCGCCCGGCTGCAGGACCGCGTGCAGCTGACCCATGGCGAGGAGGACCGACCAGCCGGGGAGGACACCCGGCAGCCGGTTCAGATGAGGCGTCGGCAGGAAGCCCTGCTCCAGCAGGAGCTGGAGGAACTGGTCGCCGCCGCTGCCGTCCGTGCCGGGCCTGGCGATCGGCCCGGTCGGTTCGACGACCAGGGCGGGGCGGAGGTCGTCCTCGATCAGGACGAGACCGCTGGTGATGCCGAGGACGGCCTGTTCGGGCATGAGGCCCTCCGGATTCTGTGGCTCGCTGCCGGTGATGGACCGCACCGCACCCTGGAGCTGGTCCTCCGCGACCTGGACGACCTGAGAGGGGATGCAGGTCGCGTGGGCGAAGGCGAGCACGGCGGTCTCGTCGCCCACGAACAGCACCGTGCTGGTGCGTTCCTGGTCGGAGTCGCCGGGGGTGCGGCACGAGGTGCAGTCGTAACTGCCTGGGGCACTGTCGCCGACGAGCAGCCGGTCGGCTTCGGCATCGCCGATCTCGGCGCGTACGTCCTCGCTGACGTCGAGCATGCGCGGCACGGGTGGCTCCTCGAACTCGGTGCGTGAGCCGGGCGGTTCCCGGCTCATGAAGACAACGGAAGACCGGGGGCCGGAGTCACGCGCGAAATCGGGAGATTGAACACCGGAACCGGCGGGCCGGCGCACCGGGAGGCGGCTGCGGCGATCCGGAGTTTGCCATTCCGTGCAATGGCCCCTTTTGTGCCGGTGTTTGTTCGAAACGTCACGGGTCTGTGCGATTCCTGTACGAATGCTGTGTCGTCATCTGACCCCGCGTAAGGTCCGTCGCAGACCAGTTGATCAGGGGAAACGACTACGCAATGCACATTTCATTTCTGCTCCACAACGCGTACGGCATCGGGGGAACGATCCGTACCACCTTCACTCTCGCCAGGACCCTGGCGGAGCAGCACGACGTCGAGATCGTCTCCGTCTTCCGGCACCGCGACGACCCGAAGCTCGGCGCACCCGCCGGGGTGCGGATGAGCCACCTCGTCGATCTGCGCAAGGAGAGTCCGGCATACGAGGGGGAGGCCGCCGAACACGCCCGGCCCGCGTCGGTGTTCCCTCGGGGCGACACCCGGCACAGGCAGTACAGCAGGCTCACCGACAGCCGTATCGCGGCCCGTCTGGCCGCGTTGGAGGCCGATGTCGTCATCGGAACGCGCCCCGGCCTGAACGTCCACATCAGCCGGCAGGCGCGGCGCGGCCCGGTGCGCGTCGGCCAGGAGCACCTCACCCTGGAGAGCCACGGCTACCGGCTCCGCCGGGAGATAAGCCACCGGTACGGCCTGCTCGACGCGGTCACGACCGTCACCGAGGCCGACGCCCGGGACTACCGCACCCGGCTGCGTCTCCCCGGCGTGCGGATCGAGGCGATCCCGAACAGTGTGCCCGAGCCGGCCGGTCCGCCGGCCGACTGCGACGCCAGGTGGATCGTGGCGGCGGGCCGGCTGCACCGGGTCAAGCGCTACGACGTACTGATCCGGGCCTTCGCCGAGGTCGCTGCGGTGCGCCCGGAGTGGCGGCTGCGCATCTACGGGGCCGGTGACGCGTCGGGCAACGAGCAGCAGCCCCTGCGCGGGCTCGTCGACGAGCTCGGACTCCGGGACCGCGTGTTCCTGATGGGGGCGGCGGACCCGATGGAGGCGGAGTGGCCCAGGAACTCCATCGCGGCCGTCACCTCCGAGCGTGAGTCGTTCGGCATGACCATCGTGGAGGCGATGCGCTGCGGAGTGCCGGTCGTGGCCACCGACTGTCCCCACGGCCCTGCCGAGATCATCGACGACGGCACGGACGGCCGTCTGGTGCCGCTGGGAGACACCGGTGCCTTCGCCAAGGCGCTGCTCGGACTGATCGACGACGACGCGCTGCGGCACCGGATGGGACGTGCGGCGCGGGCCTCCGCCGCACGGTTCGACCCGGCACCGATCGCCGAGCGGCACGAGAGGCTCTTCACGGAGCTGGCCGCCCGGGGCGGGGGGCGGCGGTCGCAGGGCGTGCTGCACGGCGCGGTCCACCGCTCCCGGAGCGCGGCGCTGGACGGGGCGTACGCGCTGCGTCACAAGGCGGCCGGGGTGATCCGCAGAGGCCGGGCCTGAGCCCTTCGGCGCCCGGAACCACGGTTCCGGGCGCCGAAGCCCGGACCGTTGCATTCCGGATGACGCCGGATGACGCGACGGGCCGGGTGCTCTTCCGCCCGGGGATCGGCGGGTGCCGGGCATGCGACGGTAAGGCTCGCATAAGGGGGAGTGAATTCCGGATGACCTGCCCGTGTAATTCGACTTTCCCGGGTGCCCGAAGATAAAGGACCGTGCCGTCCCCGGTCTCCCGTAATTCCGGCCCGGTGACCCTCCGTGGCTTTTGGGGGTTCCGGTCAATTGGGTCACGTGGCGGTCCGACTGCCCGTTCGGGTGAAGCGGTCGGGGGTGAACGAGCGTGGACGTCCTGTGACACAAGCGTGACCGCCCGGGTACATCGGGATGCGTGGGGCCCCTGACCACCGTCGCTTCCGCAGAGGCGCGAGGCGGCCTACGGTGAGACGTATGGCACCTGTACCGACCCCTCCCGCCCAACCGGAAGACACCACCGATTCGTACGTCGGCCTTGATGCCGACGCCGCCGAACGGCAGGCCAGAGCCCGTGGCTGGAGCACCGTTCGCGCTCTCCCGCCGGGCACCGTCATCACCATGGAGTTCCGCGGCGGGCGCATCAACTTCGAGGTGGACGCCTCGACCGTGACCCGCTGCTGGGTCGGCTGAACCCGGCCCCCGACGAGTGAAGGCCCCGACCGGAGTCGGGGCCTTCACTGTGCGCGGGAGCAGATGCCCCCGATGTCCTGGCAGGCCTGGGCGCGGCGGTCAGGGGGCGACCGGCCCGCCCGCCACCGGGCGGGCCGGGCCCGCGCTGCTCCGCGGAGGACGCTCCGCGTGCGGCGGACGGCGCGTGCCGGCCGACGCCGGCGGCGTCCTCTCCGCGCGCACGGGGTGCGCCTGGTGCGCCCGCGCGCGGGCCGCAGTGCCCGCATGACCCGCCGTCCCGGGGTTCGCGCCGCTGCCGGGTTTCCGGGGCAGCAGGACCGGTTCCGGAGTCACGGGGGCCGGCGGAACGGACTCCCGGAGCCTGCGACGGGCCCGCCACTGCTCCCGCACCGCGAGGATCCAGGCCTCGGTACGCGTGATCAGCGGCTCGAACCACGGCAGGGCCAGCAGGATCAGCAGGCCGGCCGCCCAGCCCAGCAGGACGTCGCTCAGCCAGTGGGTGCCGATGTAGACGGTGGTGAGCCCCACACCCAGGGAGACGAAGGCGGAGAGAGCCGACAGATAGCGCCTGGCACGCGGGGTGGTCGCCAGGTAGGCGAGGATTCCCCAGGTCACCACGGCGTTGGCGGTGTGTCCCGAAGGAAATATATCGCCACCGGCGAAGAGCTCCGCCGAACCGATCTGGGTGGCGTAGTGCGGTCCGAGCCGCCCCAGGCCGAGCTTGACCGCCCCCACCGACAGGTTGAGCAGCAGCAGGGACGTGCCGAGCGTGAGCAGCGGGCGCAGCGTGTGCTGACGCCAGGAGCGCCAGCCGAGCCAGGAGGCGACCATCACGGCCGTCGGGCCACGCTGGCCGAGCACGACGTAGTAGTCGAGGAAGGCGTGGAGTTCCGGCCACTGCTGGTACGGCCGGAACAGCATGACCTTCCAGTCGAGGGCCACCAGCCAGGACGAGACGAGCACGGCGAGGACGATGGCGAGATAGAACGCCAAAGTCCCGCCGAAGAGAGCGATGCGGTGACGGCTCATCCGCGGGGTCTCTATCTTCGGCGGTTCCGGCTCCCGGTCCAGACGGGCAAAGATGTCGGTACGCACGCAATGGACGTTACAGCGAGTGAGTGTGTGATCCTGCCGATCCCGCGTCTTTGTGATGACGATGTGATGTGGACTTTGTCTCAGACAGGTATCCATTCCCCGCACTCCGAGGAATGTCTTCGGGTCGTCGGCTATTCGTTCCGGCCGCTATTCGCAGAAATGTTTGAGGGTCGATGAAATGGTTCGGCGCGGCCCTGCGGCGCGGCCGCGGGGGCATTCGCGGGTGCCGTCGGCCGGGTGCGCGCCGCCTCCCCCGCGACACCGGCGTGGCGGTCCGGGCGTCACCCCGCGTGCGGGGGTGAAGTGGTGTACGCCACACCCGGTGCCCGGTGAACGTATGAGCTGCACCACGCGTGACCACCTGGAACTCGCGTACGCTGACGGCTCACTCGCCCGTCGATGCCGGGCCGGGGGATGCCACGAGCCGGATCCCCAGCAGGTCTGCCGAGCGCGAGGGACACACTGTGGGAGGTACGTACATGAGCGGGACGTCCACGGCCGCGAGCAGGCTGCGCGCGGCAGCCGACGGTGCCAACCGCTGGGCCGTCCTGGTCGTCCTCTGCCTCAGTCTGTTGCTCGTCGCGCTCGACGCGACCGTGCTGCACGTCGCCGTCCCCGCCGTCACCGAGGACCTGCGGCCCAGCGCCGTCGGTCTGCTGTGGATCGTGGACGCCTATCCGCTGGTCTGCGCCTCGCTGCTGATCCTCTTCGGCACACTGGGTGACCGGATCGGCAGACGGCGCGTCCTCCTCCTCGGCTACGCCCTCTTCGGGATCGCGTCCGCGCTCGCCGCGACGGCGGACTCACCCGGTGTGCTCATCGCGGCCCGCGCCCTGCTCGGAGTGGGCGGCGCGATGATCATGCCGGCCACGCTGTCGATACTGCGCCAGGTCTTCCCCGACCGTCGCGAGCGGGCCATGGCCATCGGCATATGGACCGCGGTCGCAGCGGTGGGCGCCGCCACCGGTCCGGTCATCGGCGGCTTCCTCGTCGAGCACTACTGGTGGGGCTCGGTCTTCCTCGTCAACATCCCGCTCATGGCGGTGATACTCCCGGTCGGGCGCTGGCTGCTGCCGGAGTCCCGAGGGGAGAGTGACGGCCCCTGGGACGTGCTCGGCGCGTTGACGGCCGCCGCCGGTGTGCTCGGGGTCGTGCTCGGGATCAAACGGATCGGCGGGCGGGAGGGGCTGACGGACCCCGCCACGCTCGTCCCCCTGCTCGTCGGAGCCGCGCTCCTCGTCCTCTTCGTGCGCAGGCAGAAGCGGCGGACGCACCCGTTGATCGACATCGCCATGTTCTCCCGGCCCGCCTTCACCACCGCGGTGGGCTGCATCGTGCTCGCCATGCTGGCCCTGGTCGGCCTGGAGCTGATCGCGGTCCAGTACCTCCAGCTGGTGCTGGACCTGAGCCCGCTGGAGACCGGCCTGCGGCTCCTTCCGCTGACCTTCGCCGCGATGGCGGCCGGCGCCACGGGTTCGTACACCCTGAGCCGGGTCGGTCCCCGCCGGATGGTCGGCTGGGGCTTCGTCCTGACGGCGGCCTCGGTGCTCCTGCTGACCCTGATGGGCCAGCACGACCGGCCCGTGCTGCTCACCGCCGGGTTCGTGCTGCTGGGCTTCGGGCTCCAGTCCACGCTCTTCGGTGCGTACGAATCCATGCTGAGCGAGGTCCCCGCGGAGCGGGCGGGAGGGGCGGCCGCGATCGGCGAGACCTCGTACCAGCTGGGTGCGGGCATGGGGATCGCGCTGCTCGGCAGTGTCATGAACGCGGCCTACGCTCCGGGGCTCTCCCGTGTCCACGAGGAGGGCGTCCCCGCCGCGGCGGGATCGGCCGCCTCGCACTCGCTGGGGGAGGCGTACCAGGTGGCCGGCCGGCTCGGCGGTCCGCTGGGCGACCTGCTGCGGCACACCGCCCGGCACGCCTTCGTCGACGGTCTGCACATCACGCTGCTGGTCAGCGCCGGGCTGCTGCTGCTCGGGGCTCTGGCAGCACTGCGGCTGCCGCGGGTCATGGACTGCACCGAGGTGAAGGGCGCCTGCGAGGACCGGACGGCCGCGGTGCCGGAGCAGGCCACCGCCCGTCACGAGGCGCTTCCGGTCCAGGCGGCGGACGGCCCGGGGCCGGGGACGCGGCGGGTCGCCCTCCCCTCCCGGCGCGAACCCGCCGAGGCCACGGGCTCTGGACGGGCGGCACACTGAGCCGTAACGTCGGCACGGCGCCGTAACTACCACTGCTAGTTTTAGTACCGTGGCGTGTTTCTGTACCGAGCGAGCCGCCGGAGGCACTCATGCCCACCACCGAGTCCGTGAAGCCGTCGGAGCCCTCGAAGGCCCCGCCGTTCGATCCGGGCGACCCCCTCGGCATCGACGATCTCCTCGACCCCGAGGACCTGGCGATCCGGGACACCGTGCGCACCTGGGCCGCGGACCGGGTCCTGCCGCACATCGCCGAGTGGTACGAGAACGGCGAACTCCCCGGCATCCACGAGCTGGCCCGCGAGCTGGGGTCGCTCGGCGCGCTGGGCATGTCCCTGAAGGGATACGGCTGCGCGGGAGCGAGCGCCGTCCAGTACGGCCTGGCCTGTCTGGAGCTGGAGGCCGCCGACTCCGGCATCCGCTCCCTGGTCTCCGTCCAGGGCTCCCTGGCCATGTACGCGATCCACCGCTTCGGCTCCGAGGAGCAGAAGGAGCGCTGGCTGCCCGGCATGGCGGCCGGCGAGATCATCGGCTGCTTCGGTCTCACCGAACCGGATCACGGCTCCGACCCCGCGGGGATGCGGACCCACGCCGAGCGGGACGGCACGGACTGGGTCCTCACCGGCCGCAAGATGTGGATCACCAACGGGTCGGTGGCCGGGGTCGCGGTCGTGTGGGCACAGACCGGCGAGGAGGGCGGCGGCTCGGGAATCCGCGGATTCGTCGTGCCCACGGACACCCCCGGTTTCTCCGCACCCGAGATCAGGCACAAGTGGTCGCTGCGCGCCTCCGTCACGAGCGAGCTGGTCCTGGACGGCGTACGGCTGCCCGCCGACGCCGTCCTGCCCGGGGCCACCGGGCTGCGCGGGCCGCTCAGCTGTCTCAGCCACGCCCGCTACGGCATCGTCTGGGGAGCCATGGGCGCGGCGCGCGCCAGCTTCGAGGCCGCGCTGGACTACGCGAAGTCCCGCGAGCAGTTCGGCCGGCCGATCGGCGGATTCCAGCTCACCCAGGCCAAGCTCGCGGACATGGCCCTGGAGCTCCACAAGGGCATCCTGCTCGCCCACCATCTGGGCCGCCGCATGGACGCCGGAAGGATCCGCCCGGAGCAGGTCAGCTTCGGAAAGCTCAACAACGTGCGGGAGGCGATCGAGATCTGTCGCACCTCGCGGACGATCCTCGGCGCCAACGGAGTCTCGCTGGAGTACCCGGTGATGCGTCACGCGACGAACCTGGAGTCGGTGCTCACCTACGAGGGAACCGTGGAGATGCACCAGCTGGTGCTGGGCAAGGCGCTCACCGGCCTGGACGCCTTCCGGTAGGGCGTCCGGCGAGCACCTCGCTCAGCTCTGGTTGAAGAAGCCGTCGGCCGACCGGCCGCCGGCTTCGCCGTTGACCACCTCGGTGTGGGCCGGGGACAGCAGGAAGACCCGGGTCGCCACGCGTTCGATCGAACCGTGCAGTCCGAAGATCAGACCCGCGGCGAAGTCCACGACGCGCTTGGCGTCACCCGGATCCATGGCGGTGAGGTTGACGATCACCGGAACGCCGTCCCGGAAGAGCTCACCGATGGCACGGGCGTCGCGGAAACTGTCCGGGGTGACCGTGGCGATCCGGCGGCCCGTATCCACGGCCTTCTCGGAGGCGACCCGGACCCGGGGGTCGGTCACCCATGGCTGATTCGTGCCGGTCTCAGCATCCTCGGAGTACTCGTCGTCGTAGTACCGCTCGTCGTTGTCCTCCACGAGGCCCAGCCAGGCACTCGCCTTGCGCACCGATCCCATGGACGCCTCCTCTCACCGCGGTTCGTTGGTGTTCCGCATCTCTTTCCTATCCCTATGGTCGTCCATGATGCGGATCGAGCGCCAAGGGGATAGTCGCCGCACAGGCGATTCGTGACGCTACTGGTGCAGAACATGTGGCGATTCGTCAGGGTACCTACCGCATCAGGGGCCTTGCGGAACGAAAATATGATCCAGCCGGTCCGTACGGGTGATATGGGGGGCGTACGGGTGAACGGACCGCTCGATACGATGCACGCCGCGCAGGTGCGCGAGCACCGCTCGTCCGATGAACGGCTAACGGGGGATCACTGTGTTCGGAATCGTGAGGCCATGCACCCATCGGCTCTCCGAAGGGCTCAAGACGGAGTGGATGGCTCATCTCTGCGGGCTGTGCCTAGCCCTCCGGGCTGACCACGGCCAGTTCGCACGCGTCGTCACGAACTACGACGGCCTCATCGTCTCGGTCCTGACGGAGGCTCAGGCGGAACGGTCCGCGGAGCAGCGGCGTACGGCGGGGCCCTGCCCGCTGCGCTCGATGCGGACGGCGCCGGTCGCCCGCGGGGAGGGGGCCAGACTGGCCGCCGCCGTGTCGCTCGTGCTGGCGTCCGCGAAGGTGCGCGACCATGTGGCCGACCGGGACGGGCTGTTGAAGCGGCGACCGGTGGCCGCCGCCGCCCGCCGGGTCGCGGCGGGCTGGGACAGGGCCGGCGCGCGCACCGGGGCGGAGCTCGGCTTCGACACGGCGGTCCTCGTCGACGCCGTCGACCGGCAGACCGGGATCGAGTCGCTCGCCGGGCCTGGCACCCCGCTGCTGACGGTCACCGAACCCACCGAGACGGCGACGGCCGCGGCCTTCGCGCACACCGCCGTGCTCGCGGGCAAGCCGCAGAACGCGGCGCCGCTCGCCGAGGCCGGACGGCTCTTCGGGCGGCTGGCCCATCTGCTGGACGCCGTGGAGGACAGGGAAGCTGACGCGGCGTCGGGTGCCTGGAACCCGCTCACCGCCACCGGAACGCCCCTCGCCGAGGCCCGCCGGCTGTGCGACGACGCGCTGCACGGCGTGCGTCTCGCGATGCGTGACGCGGAGTTCACCGACGCCGCCCTGGCGCACGTGCTCCTGGTGCACGAACTGCGGCGCTCCGTGGACCGGGCCTTCGGCTCCACCGCGTGCTCGCACCAGCCGGGCGAGGCGCCCTCGGGAGCCTTCGGTCCGCCCCCCGGCAATCCGTACGCACCGTCCGGGCCTCCGGGACCGCCCCTGCCGCCCGAGCCGCCCCGCAACCGCCGTGGTCTCATCACCGGCTGCCTGGTCTGGGCCGGGCTCGCCTGCACCTGCCAGATGTGCTGCGCCGGTACCTTCCACGACCCGTGGAGCGGCCAGGAGCGCGAGGGGCTCTGCCACAAGGGCGACTGCTGCGACTGGTGCGAGGGCTGCGGGGAGGGCTGCAGCTGCTGCGGAAACTGCTGCAGCTGCTGCGAGAGCTGCGACTGCGGGTGCGACTGCTGACGTCTCGTCGGTCCGCCGCACCCGGCGGTCTCACTTGATCTCGGGCGGCGAGATCTGCGAGGTCCGGATGGCCGACTCGGAGGTGCCCCACTTCTTCAGGATGCGGTCGTAGGTGCCGTCGGCCTTGAGGGCGTTGACCGCCGCCTGGAAGGCCGGGGCCAGCGGGGTGCCCTTCCTGAACGCGAAGCCGACGTCGAGCCGCTTGAACTCGTTGAGGAAGCGCAGACCCTCCTGCTGGGTCACGGCGTACCGCAGTCCGTTGATCGTGGACATCAGCACGTCGCTGCGGCCTTGCTGGAGCGAGATCCAGACCGCGGCCTGATCGGCGTACGTCTTGACCTCGTACGGCTTCCTGCCCTCGTCGGCGCACCGGTGCCTGTTCTCCTCCAGGGTCGCCTCGAAGGTGGTTCCGGCACCGGTGCCGACGGTCAGCCCGCAGAGCTGGGTGAGGTCGGTGACCTTCTTCAGGTCGCTGTCGTCGCGGACGGCGAACCCCTGCCCGTCGTTGATGTACGTGACGAAGTCGATCGTCCCGCGTCGCTCCTCCGTCACCCCGAAGTTGCCGGTGCCCACGTCGTACTTGCCGCTGCCGAGGGCGGGCAGGATCGCCTCGAAGGAGGCGACCTCCCGCTTCAGCTTCAGCCCGAGCTTCCTGGCCACGGCGTCGGCGAAGTCGATGTCGGCGCCCGCGAGCGTCCTGCCGTCCTCCTCGTAGAACGCCCCGGGCGGGGCGCCGACGCTGGACGCGAGGGACAGGGTTCCCGAGGCGCGCACCTTCTCGGGCAGCAGCCTCGACGCGTCCTCGTCCCGTTCCACCGACGAGACCACATCGGTCGTCGGGGTCCTCCCCTTGACGGCGGCCCCCGCTCCGGCCGGCGCGGCGGCGGGGTCACCCGACCCGCAGGCGGTGAGCGAGAGGGCGGCCACAGTGATCAGCGCGAAGGCAGCGGTCTGCCGGGTTCGGGGCATGGCGGAGTTTCTCCGGGTTCGTCGACCGCGCTCCGGTGCCTGGGCGGCACGGAGCGTCGGGAGCGGGAGATCAGCTGTACGAGGGGAGGGCGGAGCGAGGTTGTGTGCGCGAAGGAACGCGGGGGAGTCCGCTCGAGCGCCTGGGGCGCGAGCGGGAGGAACGGTGACGCAGGGGGGTCAGCTCAACAGGAACAGGACCACACACGACCGAAGTCGATGTGGGAGCGGGTGACCAGCCACAGCTGCGGATACATGGCCCAAGTGGAACAGGCATCCGGTTGCGCGTCAACCGAGCTGAGACGTACGGCTCACACTGTGGACAAGCTTGACAACGGCACCGGGTGACGCTTTTCTCGGAGGCGGACCGGCGCTGAGGGGCCCGGTCCACGTTGTGTCACGCGTCGAAGGCACGCCCCGTGTTCGATCTCTGCATCCACGGAGCCTTCGCATGTCCGCGCAGACAGAAACCCATGCCCCGTCACTCCCCGCCCCGCCGGGCGAGCGTGCCGGGGAGGCCGCCGCCCCGCGCATCGTCCCCGTACGCCGAACCGGCCAGTGGGCGGCCGCTGTTGTCGTCCTGATCCTCCTCGCGGGCGCCCTGGTCTCCGTCGTACGCAACGACGCCTTCCAGTGGGACGTCGTCGGCGCGTACCTCACGACCGACTCCGTGCTGCGGGGCCTCGGCCTCACCCTGTGGCTCACCGGCCTCGTCATGGTGCTCGGCTTCGCCCTCGGCACCCTGCTGGCGGTCCTCAGGCTCTCCGGAAACCGCGTGCTCCAGGCGGTGAGCTGGGGCTACATCTGGCTGTTCCGGTCCACCCCGATCCTGGTCCAGCTGCTCTTCTGGTTCAACATCGGCGCGCTCTACCCGCAGATCCTCGGCGTCAGCACCGTCAATCTCCTCGGCCCGGTCACCGTCGCCGTCATAGGGCTCACCCTCCACGAGGCCGCGTACGCCGCCGAAGTGGTCCGTGGCGGCATCCTCTCCGTCGAACGAGGCCAGCTGGAGGCAGCCCAGTCGCTCGGCCTCGGGCCCTGGCGCCGGCTCCGGCGGATCGTGCTGCCGCAGGCCATGCGCTCCATCGTCCCGCCCGCCGGGAACATGCTGATCGGGACCCTGAAGGGCACCTCGATCGTCAGCATCATCGCCGTGCAGGACCTGCTGTACTCCGTGCAGCTCGTCTACCACCGCACCTACGAGGTCATCCCCCTGCTGCTGGTCGCCACCCTCTGGTACGTCGCCGTCACCTCCCTGCTGTCCATCGGCCAGTACTACGTCGAACGCCACTACGCGCGCGGCACGGCGGGCACACGATGACCGGCGCACCGGCGATCGTCGTCATCGGCGGCGGACCGCGCGGCACCGGGGTCATCGAACGCATAGCGGCCAACGCCGCCGAGCTGTACGCCGGTCTGCCCCTGGACATCCACCTCGTCGACCCGTACCCGCCCGGCGGCGGCCGGATCTGGCGGCAGGACCAGTCCCCGCTGCTGTGGATGAACTCCATGGCCGAGGACGTCACCATGTTCACCGACGACTCCGTACGGATGGACGGCCCCGTCAACCCGGGCCCCGCCCTGCACACCTGGGCCGACGACGTCCGCGAGGGACGGACCGCCATCGACGCCGACCCCGCGGTCCTGCGGGAGATACACGCCCTCGGCGCCCAGGACTTCCCCAGCCGGCGGCTGCAGAGCGTCTACCTGCGGTGGGTCTACGAGCGGGCGGTAGCCGCACTGCCGCCCGGCATCACCGTCCACGAACACACCGGCCGCGCGCTGCGGGTGTCCGGGCCCCGCGGCGGCCCGCAGCGTGTCCGGATCCAGGGACGCGCCGAGCCGCTCGACGCCGATCTCGTCGTCCTCGCCGTCGGGCACCTCGACGCGGAACCGGACGCCGGACAGCAGGAGCTGTCCGCCTTCGCCGCACGCCACGGACTCGTCCACCTCCCGCCCGACTTCACCGCCGACACAGACCTCTCCGCCCTGCCCGCGGGGGAGCCCGTCCTCGTGCGCGGCTTCGGCCTCGCCTTCGTCGACCTGATGGTGCTGCTCACCGAGGGGCGCGGCGGACGGTACGAGAACGGGACGTACATCCCCTCCGGCAGGGAACCTGTCCTGTACGTCGGTTCGAGGAGGGGCGTCCCCTACCGCTCCAAGATCGGCTACACCTGGCAGGGCGAACGCCCGCCGCTGCCGCGCCACTTCGGCACCGACCAGGTGGCCGAGCTCGTCGGCCGCCCCGGCCCCGTGGACTTCACCCGCGATGTGTGGCCGCTGGTCACCAAGGAGCTGGCCCACGCCCACTACCACCGGCTCTTCACCGCCCACCCCGAGCGCACGGCCATGGACCGGGGGGACTTCGAGGAGAAGTACGCCGTCGCGGAGCCCGGCAGCGCCGAGCTCGCCGCCCTCGTCGCCTCGGCCGTCCCCGACCCCGCCGACCGGCTCGACCTCGACGCCCTCGACCGGCCCCTCGACGGGGTGCGCCACGACTCGTACGAAGCGCTGCAGGAAGCGCTGCGCGCCCATGTCACCGCCGACCTGGAGCGCCGGCACGACCCCGGGCACAGCCCCGACCTCGCCGTGTTCCTCGGACTCCTCTCCGTCTACGGGCAGTTGGTCGGCCTCGGCGACACCGGCGAACAGTGGCACGGCTTCTTCAGCTACCTCGCCTCCGGACCGCCAGGCCCCAGACTGCGCCAGCTCCTCGCCCTCTCCGAGGCCGGCGTCGTCCGCTTCCTCGGTGCGGACATGACCGTGGAGTCCGACGAGGAACAGGGCGTCTTCCGCGCCCGCAGCACCACCGTGCCCGGCGTGTACACCGAAGCCCGCGCCCTGGTCGAGGCTCGGCTGCCCGACCCCTCGCTGCGCACGACCCGCAGCGCGCTGCTGAGCGCGCTGTACGAGGAAGGCGCGGCCGGCACCGACACGGGCCTGCTCTCGGTCGATCCTGCCGACGGCCGGATCCTGGACCGCGGGGGCCGCCCCCACCCGCGGCGCTTCGCACTCGGCCCCTACACCACCGCCCGCTCCAGCGGTGCCTTCACCAGGCCGCGCACCGGTGGCCCGGCGTTCCAGCAGAACGACGCCACCGCCCGTACGGCGCTCACCTTCCTGCGCGACCTCTCCTGTCGGGACCGCCGCACCGCGTGAACGCGCCCCCTCTCCGCCACCCCGCCGCAGAAAGAACCTCCTCATGTCGCTGACCAGCGATCCACCCGTCCACCCACCGGCCGTGCCCGACACCGCCGGGGAACCGGCCGCCGACGACTACGCCACCCTGGAAGTCGTCCCCGTACGCCACCCCTGGCGCTGGGTGGCCGTCGCTGCCACGGCCGTGCTGCTCGCCCAGTTCCTGAACGGCCTGATCACCAACCCCGGCTGGGAATGGGACGTCTTCGCCCGCTTCTTCACCACCGAGACCATCCTCCACGCCGTCTGGGTCACCCTGCAGCTGACCTTCTACGGCACGGTGACGGGCTTCGCGATCGGCATCGTCCTGGCATTCATGAGGCTGTCCGCCAGCCCTTTCCTCAGGGCGGTCTCGTACGCCTACATCTGGGCGTTCCGCTCGATCCCGCTCATCGTCCAGCTGCTGTTCTGGTTCAACCTGGCCTACCTCTACAAGGAGCTCCAGCTCGGCATACCGTTCGGGCCCGGATTCGTCTCCTTCGACACGATGAACCTCGTCGGCGCGATGAGCGCCGCCGTCCTCGGGCTCGCCCTGCACCAGGCGGCGTACGCGGCCGAGATCGTGCGGGGTGGCGTACTGGCCGTCGACAGCGGCCAGTTGGAAGCTGCCGCCGCGCTCGGCATCCCACGGCTGAGGCAGCTGCGGCGCATCGTGCTCCCGCAGGCCATGCGCTCCATCCTGCCGAACGCCGCCAACGAGATCATCTCCCTCTTCAAGGGCACCTCGATCGTCTCCGTGATGGCGATCGGCGAACTCTTCTACCAGGTCCAGGTCGTCTACGGACGCAACGGCCGGGTGGTGCCCCTGCTCATGGTGGCCACCGTCTGGTACATCCTCCTGACCACCGTGCTCTCCGTCCTCCAGTACTACGTCGAACGTCACTACGCGAAGGGGGCCGTGCGATGAGCGCACCCACCGAAGAAGCAGCCGGCTCCGAGGCCATGGTCGAGATCCGGTCCGTGCACAAGAGCTTCGGCGCCGTCGAGGTGCTCCGCGGCATCGATCTGTCCGTACGCGCCGGAGAGGTGACCGTCGTCCTCGGCCCGTCGGGGTCGGGGAAGTCCACCCTGCTGCGCACCATCAACCACCTGGAGAAGGTCGACCAGGGCTGGATCAGCGTCGACGGCACCCTGGTGGGCTACCGGAGGTCCGGCAACAAGCTGTACGAGCTGCGCGAACGCGAGGTCCTGCGCCAGCGCACCCGCATCGGTTTCGTCTTCCAGAACTTCAACCTCTTCCCGCACCTCACCGTGCTGGAGAACATCATCGAGGCCCCGGTCGCAGCCCTGGGCCGCCCCCGCAAGGACGCCGTCGCCTCGGCGGAGAAGCTCCTGGACCGCGTCGGGCTCGCCGACAAGGCAGGGGCCTACCCCAAGCAGCTCTCCGGAGGCCAGCAGCAGCGCGTCGCCATCGCCCGCGCCCTCGCCCTGGAACCGAAGCTGCTGCTCTTCGACGAGCCGACGTCGGCGCTCGACCCCGAGCTCGTCGGCGAGGTCCTCGACGTCATCAAGGACCTGGCCCGCGGGGGCACCACGATGATCGTCGTCACGCACGAGATCGGCTTCGCCCGCGAGGTCGCCGACACCGTCGTCTTCATGGACGAGGGACGGATCGTCGAACAGGGTCCGCCCGCCGACGTACTCGACCGTCCGGTCCAGGAGCGCACCCGCGCCTTCCTCTCCAAGGTCCTCTGAACCATGCCCACGCACTCGAGGAGCAGCCACATGTCCGTCCGACGCACCCTCACCGCAGTCCTCGCCACCCTCACCGCCGCGGGGCTGCTCACGGCGTGCGGCACCGCCGACGGCACGGAGGACGTGATCCGTCCCGAGGGCCGGAAGGACACGGGCATCAACATCGGCCCCGACCAGAACCGGATCAGGGGCAAGAAGGTGGACGCCATCGCCGCTCAGCTCCCCGCCGCCGTACGTGAACGCGGCACGCTCCGGCTGGGCGCGAGCGCGGACGCCTCGCCACCGCTCGGCTTCTACGCGACCGACGACAGGACCCGGATCGGGAGCGAGATCGACCTCGCCACCCTGATCGCCGACACGCTCGGACTGAAGCCGAAGTTCGAGCAGGTCTCCTGGGAGAACCTCTTCGTCGGCCTCGACAGCTCCAAGTTCGACGGGGTCCTGTCCAACGTCACCGTGACCGAGGAGCGCAAGGAGAAGTACGACTTTGCGACGTACCGGCTCGACAACATCGCCTTCGAGGCCAGGAAGGGATCCGGCTGGAAGGTGAAGGGCCCCGCCGACGTGGCGGGGAAGACGATCTCCGTGGCCTCCGGGACCAACCAGGAGAAGATCCTCGTCGACTGGAGCGAGGAGAACGTCGAGGCCGGACGTGAGCCGGTCGACATCAAGTACTTCCAGAAGGACACCGACTACTACCTGGCCCTCCAGTCGGGCCGCATCGACGCCTACCTGGGCCCGAGCCCCTCGGCCAACTACCACGTGGCCTCCGCCGGACAGTCCGAGATCATCGGCACGCTCTCCGGAGCCGGTGACGGCGTCCAGGGGAAGATCGCCGCCACCACGAAGAAGGACAGCGGCCTGGTGAAGGCCTACGGCGCCGCGATCGACCACATCATCCAGGACGGCTCGTACGCCGAGGTCCTCAAGCGCTGGGGCCTGTCCAACGAGGCCGTCGAGAAGTCGGAGATCAACCCGCCCGGCCTCCCCAAGACCGAGAACTGACCCCGAGAGGTCCCGCATGTCCGCCACCAGGCCCCTTCACCTCGCCGCCGAGATCGGCGGCCCGCCACGCTACGACGCCCGTTCCCACATCGCGCTGGCCCGGCTCGCCGAGGGAGGAGCGCTCGACTTCGTCACCCTGAACGACTCCTTCGCACGCCCCGGCCCCGACGCGCTCGCCGTGCTCGCCCACGTCGCGCCCGCCACCACCCGGATCGGCCTCGTGCCGACCGTCACCACCACCCACACCGAGCCCTTCCACGTCTCCTCCGCCGTCGCCACCCTCGACTGGGTCAGCAAGGGCCGGGCCGGCTGGCAGGCCGACGTGTCGACGACCGAGGCCGAGGCCCGGCTGTTCGGCCGGCGCCCCGCCGCTCCCGCCTCCACGCTGTGGCAGGAGGCGGGGGAGGCCGCCGACGCCGGAGCGCGGCTGTGGGACAGCTGGGAGGACGGCGCGGAGATCCGGGACGTGGCCACCGGCCGCTTCATCGACCGCGACAAACTCCACTACGTCGACTTCGAGGGCAGCACCTTCTCCGTCCGAGGCCCGGCCATCGTGCCGAGGCCGCCGCAGGGCCGGCCCGTCACCGTCATCGACGCCACGAGCGGCCCGGCCCGCGAGGCGGCCGCACGGCACGCCGACGTCGCCTACGTACGGGCCACGTCACCCGAACAGGCCGCCGCGCTCCGCGACGAGCTGCGCCGCTCCGCCGCGGCCCACGGCCGTGACCCCGACAGCCTGCGGGTCCTGGCCGCCCTCACCGTCGACCTCGGGGACGCCGAGACCACCCCCGAACCCGGACTCGGGAGCGGCCCTCAACTCGCCGGGCGGGGGACCTACTTCCGGGGCGGCCCTGTGGACCTCGCCGAGGTCATCACACAGTGGCACCGGGGCGGGGCCGTGGACGGCTTCCACCTCACCCCCATCACACCGGAGCGCGACCTGGAGAGGATCGTCAACGGGACCGTGGCGCTGCTCCAGCACCGGAGTCTGTTCCGCACCTTCCACCCGGGCGGCACGCTCCGGGAGCACCTAGGCCTCGGCCGCCCCGCCAACCGCTACACGCTCACGAGCACCTCAGGGGCGACGTCATGAAGCAGATGCACCTCGCCGCCCACTTCCCGGGCGTCAACAGCACCACCGTGTGGGCCGACCCCCGCTCGCGGAGCCAGATCGACTTCACCTCCTTCGAGCACCTGGCCAGGACCGCCGAGCGGGGGAAGTTCGACTTCTTCTTCCTCGCGGAGGGGCTGCGGCTGCGCGAGCACAACGGCCGCATCCACGACCTCGACGTGGTCGGCCGCCCCGAATCCCTCACCGTCCTCAACGCCCTGGCAGCCGTCACCGAACGCCTCGGGCTCGCCGCCACGGTCAACGCGACCTTCAACGAGCCGTACGAACTCGCCCGCCGCCTCGCCACGCTCGACCACCTCAGCGAGGGCCGCGCCGCGTGGAACGTGGTGACCTCGTCGGACGCCTTCACCGGCGAGAACTTCCGCCGCGGCGGCTACCTCGACCGTGCCGACCGGTACACCCGCGCCGCCGAGTTCGTCTCCACCGCACGTGAGCTGTGGGACTCCTGGACGCCCGACGGCACCTCCCGTCCGTTCGCGCACTCCGGGCAGCACTTCGAGATCTCCGGGGAGTTCACCGTCCCCCGCTCGCC
The DNA here is from genome assembly GCF_030719215.1 of Streptomyces sp. Alt3. NCBI lineage: Bacteria > Bacillati > Actinomycetota > Actinomycetes > Kitasatosporales > Streptomycetaceae > Streptomyces > Streptomyces glycanivorans. Next base: position 6,598,826 of record NZ_CP120983.1, read on the forward strand.
CCAGGGCCACCCCGTCGTCATCCAGGCAGGGGACTCCGACGAGGGCCGCGAGTTCGCGGCCTCCACCGCCGACGTCATCTTCACCCGGCACGGCACCCTGGAGGCGGGCCGGACGTTCTACGCCGACGTCAAGGCGCGCCTCAAGAAGTACGGCAGGCAGCCGGGGGACCTGAAGATCATGCCCGGGGTGACCGTCGTCCTGGGCGGGACGGACGAGGAGGCACAGCAGAACGCCGCCGGGATCCGCCGGCAGCAGGTCTCCCCGCAGAACGCGATCCTCGCCCTCGAACAGGTCTGGGGACGCGACCTCTCCTCGTACGACCCCGACGGGCCACTGCCGTCCGTCGACCCCGACCCCGGATCGAGCCTGGTCCAGGGCCGGGTCCGGGTCGCGGACCCGCTGGCCGTGGCCGCGAGGTGGCGGGAGCTCTCCGAGGCCAAGGGGCTGTCCATCCGCCAGACGGTCATCGAGTCGACGGCACGGCAGTCCTTCATCGGCGCCCCGGAGACGGTCGCCGCGGAACTGGAGAAGTTCGTCGCCGAGGACGCGGCCGACGGCTTCATCCTCGTACCGCATCTCACCCCGGGCGGGCTGGACGACTTCGTCGACAGGGTCGTCCCGCTCCTCCAGGAACGCGGATCCTTCCGCTCGGAATACACCGGCTCCACGCTGAGGTCGCACCTCGGACTGACCGAGCCGGTATGGAAAGGTTGACCGCATGAGCACGGACGCACAGCAGGACAGCGAGGAGTTCCACGCCTGGCAGCGCTGGCACGAGGGACGGATCGTCGCCGTCGCCGCGCCGCACGGCCCGCTCTCCCTCACCGGCACCCACTGGCTCGCGGACCATCCGGAGGGGCGAATTCCGGCCGTACCCGGGCTGTGGCGCGAGGAGGGTGACGAGGTGGTGCTCGTCGCCACCCCCGAGGACGGGCTGACCGTCGACGCGAAGCCGCTGGACGGAGAGGTCCGCCTGGGCGCCGACCGGGGCCCCATCGACGCGTCCAGGGTGGCCCGGGGCGAGCGCCGGCTGGTCGTACTGAGCCGTGAAGGCCTGTGGGCGGTGCGGGACTTCGACCCTCAGTCCCCCACGCGCCAGGCGTTCCGGACCGTCGATGCCACCCCGTACGACCCGAACTGGGCGCTGGACGGGACCTTCCGTCCGTACGACTCGGACCGGACCGTCCGCGTCGAGAACGCCGACGGGCGCGAGCGGGGGCTGGGACTGTCCGGCGAGATCGCCTTCACGGTGGACGGAGCCGAGCACACCCTTCAGGTGGCGGTCGAGCCCGACGGTTCGCTCTGGGCCGTGTTCGCCGACACCACCAGCGGGAACAGCAGTTACCGCTTCCGTTTCCTGCGGCCCCCGGCGCCCGACGGTGACGGACGGGTGCGGGTCGACTTCAACCGCTCGCTGCTGCCGCCGTGCGCCTTCGCCGACCACTTCATCTGTCCCTTCCCTCCGCCCGGCAACACCCTCACCATCGCCGTGCCCGCGGGGGAGCGGAACCGCATCGACGGCTGATCCGTCCCACCCGGGACGAGGAGGCCGATCCCGCCGGCCCCAGCAGCCCCAGGGCTGCCGGGGCCGTCCTCGGCGTGCGCCGATACGGCCGAAAACACACCCTTGCGTGGCATATCGGCGCACCTCGATACTCCCGATCAGCGCCCGTCAGGAGCACGACGTCTCCGGAATCCGCATGTCCTCCGGAACGCGGTCGCGCCCCTGACCGCGCCTCACGGGTCCGGCCACCCCACAGGCGGGCCCCCGATTCCCCTCGGGAGGAACGAGAAGTGAGGATCAAGCGCAGCACCCCCCGCACCGGCGGCATCACGAGACGCAGCCGGATCACCGCCGTCACCGCAGGCTTCGTGGCCGTCGCCGCCCTCGCCGTACCCGCCGCCAACGCCGACCAGTCCGGTACCTACAGCGCGAGCCAGCTCAGCGCCGCGGGATCTGCCGTGCTCCGGGCCGACGTCGCCGGCACCGCCTGGAACGTCGACCCGGCGACCGGACGGCTCCTCGTCACAGCCGACAGCACCGTCTCGCAGACGGAGATCGACAAGATCAAGAAGGCCGCCGGTACCAACGCCGGCGCCCTGCGGATCGAACGCACCCCCGGGACGCTCAGCAGACTGATCTCGGGCGGCGACCCCATCTACGCCTCCGGCTGGCGCTGCTCCCTCGGGTTCAACGTCCGCAGCGGCAGCACCTACTACTTCCTGACGGCCGGTCACTGCACCGAAGGCGCCGACACCTGGTGGGCCGACGCGGCCCACACCACGGTCCTCGGCACCACCGAGGGATCCAGCTTCCCCGTCAACGACTACGGCATCGTCCGCTACACCAACGCCTCGGTCGCCAAGTCCGGCACGGTCGGCAACCAGGACATCACCAGCGCCGCCGACGCCACCCTCGGCATGTCCGTCACCCGGCGGGGCTCCACCACCGGCATCCACAGCGGCACCGTCACCGGCCTCGGCGCCACGGTCAACTACGGCGGCGGCGACATCGTCTACGGCATGATCCGCACCAACGTGTGCGCGGAACCCGGCGACTCCGGCGGCCCCCTCCACTCGGGCGCCCGGGCGATCGGTCTCACCTCGGGAGGCAGCGGCAACTGCAGCTCCGGAGGGACGACCTTCTTCCAGCCGGTCACCGAAGCGCTGAACGCGTACGGCGTCAGCGTGTTCTGACCCGGCCGGGCACCGCCGCACTCCTGTGAGCCCCCACCGATCCTCGGCGGGGGCTCCCGTTCGACCCACGGCTTTTGAGAGGATGTCGGTACGGTCGGTCGCAGAGGTACCACGGGGGCGGACGCTGTGCCGGTCCGGAGGGTTGCCCTCCGGGACCCCCGCAGACACCAGGGGGTTCCAGGTCCGTGAAACGCATCGGAGTGACCGGTCACCGCTCCATCCCCCAGGAGGTGCACACGCATGTGCTGGAGGAGCTGAGGGCGGCGCTGTGCGGACACGAGGGCTCCCTGGAGGCGCTCTCCAGCCTGGCGGTGGGGGCCGACCAGCTCTTCGCCGACCTCGCCCTGGCCCACGGCGCGGAGCTGACCGTGGTCATCCCCAGCGGGGACTACGAGGCCGGCTTCGCCGACGAGGCGGACCTCACGCGCTACCGGGCGCTCAAGGCCCGCGCGGCCCGCGAGATCCGGATGGACTACCCGCACTCCACGGACGAGGCCTACTACGCGGCGGGGACCTACATCGCCGACCACTGCGACCGCCTGCTCGCGGTCTGGGACGGCCTGCCCGCCCGGGGCCTGGGGGGAACCGGCGACATCGTGACGTACGCCCGCAGGCTCGGCCGGCCGGTCACCGTCATCTGGCGCGACGGCGTGGAACGCGGCTGAGGCCACCCGCGCTCACATCCGGTGCCTGACCAGCCAGTCGGTGTGCTCGGGGGAGACGATCCGCTCGGTCTCGAAGACGGCGGCCGCCCACTGACGCTCGGTGAGGGTGGTCTCCATGGCTGCCTGCATGTTCTCCAGGTCCTCCTCGACCAGGGAGTGCGCGGTCACCAGAGGATGATGACGACGCGTCTCGTTCCACGCGAGACAGGCCGCCGCGGCGGCGGAGAACGTCCCCGTGAGCGCGAACGACCCGGCACCTCCGAAGGTCTGCAGCACGGCGAGGACCAGGGCCGGGAGCGTCAGCGCCGCGATGGTGCTGGACCACACGAGAGCCCCCCGACGAGAGACCAGCATGCGCCTGCGGTACCACCGCCGCTGCTCTATCAGCCGGTCCCGGACGTAGGTCTCCTTGCGTACGGTGAACGCCTTCTCGCGCAACTCCCGCATGGACGCCGTGATGAGACCGCCGCCGGAGTCGGCCATCTCCTCCCGGGGGTCGCGCCACCCGACCTTCCGTAACTCCTGGAGCCCCTCCTCGAGCCGGCTGGCGAACACCGCCTCGGGGTGCTGGACGGAGGAGTCGAAGGGGGAGCCGTGGACCGCGTAGCGCCAGCAGTTGGACTTGATGAACTCCGCTGCGGAACGGTTGAGTTGCCAATGCGACTTTGCTTTGCGCCGCGAGGCGAGGCAGGTCGCGATCAGGACACCTAGATAGGCCAACACCGCGATACCATGCAGGAGTTGGATGCCCGACCCGACCTCGGCGTGCCAGGGGAGGGCCGCGGGCAGGGTGCCGAGGACGAGCAGGACCAGCTGGCCGCGGGTGGTGTTGACCGCCTCGCGCTGGCGTGCGACGGCGACGGCGTCGGTGTGGTGGAAGAGTTCGGGCAGATCAGCGCTCCTGAAGACCATGCTCTGCAGTGGTCCTGGAATCGCCGTCATGATCACCCCTGTATTCGATGTGGTGGTGGCCCGGTCCTTGAAAGAATGGGTTCCCGCCCATTTGGAGTAGTCGTACAAATCGCTCGGGTTACGGCTGTACGAGTCGAGTTGCACACCGGGTCCATGAGAGTAAAGTCGTGCCGCCGGACACTGCAATGGTGCAGGTGCCGGTGCTGTTTCCGTGTCCGGAACGAGCCCATCAAGGACGGCCGTGAAGACCTACGAATCCACCCCTGACTTCGCTGTCGCGAAGCGTCGTGTGCCGCTTGCGAAGATCGAAGCATCCGGCAGTGCAGCAGCCAGGAAGATGGGCAGGGTGCTCGCGACGGCGGGCGGTCGCCCGACAGGGATCTCCACCTTCAACTCCTCGCTGTAGGGGAAGTGGGATCACCCACCCCGTAAAACAACTGAATATTCCACTCGTTCGGCCGATCGGCTACTGCAGCCGGGGGCCGTATTCGCGGTGCTGCTGGACTAGAGTGGGTGAATGACTGGCCCCGCGGTCCCGTTCCGCGAAATCGTTCTGAAGGTTCACAGCAGGTGTGACCTCGCCTGCGATCATTGCTATGTCTACGAACATGCGGATCAGAGCTGGAGAACCCGGCCCAAGACGGTTTCTGATCGCGTCATCGCCAGGACTGCCCAGCGCCTCGCTGAGCACGCAAAGACACACGCACTGCCCTCCGTGTCAGTGATCCTGCACGGAGGGGAGCCTCTGCTGGCGGGCCCCGCCCGCCTTCGCCGGGTCTGCGAGGAGTTCGGCTCCGCACTGTCGGGTGTGGCCGACCTCGACCTCCGGATCCACACCAACGGCCTTCAGCTCAGCCCCCGGTACCTGGACCTCTTCGACGAGTTCGGCGTCAAGGTGGGGATCTCCCTCGACGGCGACCGCGCGGCCAACGACCGCCACCGGCGTTTCGCCGACGGGCGCAGCAGCCATCCCCTCGTGCTCAAGGCTGTCGAGCTGCTCCGGGAGGACCGCTACCGCCACCTCAACCTCGGGCTCCTGTGCACCGTCGACATCGAGAACGATCCGCACGCGGTGCTGGACGCCCTGGTCGCGCTCGACCCCCCGCTCATCGACTTCCTCCTCCCGCACGCCACATGGGACGATCCGCCGCCCCGTCCCGACGGATCGCCCACGGCCTACGCGAAGTGGCTCCTCGCGGTGTTCGACCGCTGGCAGGAGGAAGGCAGCCCCGTGCCGGTGCGCCTGTTCTCCTCGGTGCTCTCGACGCTGAGCGGCGGCCCCAGCCTCACGGAGTCCCTCGGACTCGCCCCCACGGATCTGGTGGTCGTCGAGACGGACGGCCAGCTGGAGCAGGTCGACTCCCTCAAGAGCGCCTACGAGGGCGCGGCAGCCACCGGATTCGACGTCTTCGAGCACTCCTTCGACGATGTCGCCGCCCATCCCGGGGTCCGGGCGAGGCAGCTCGGCCTGGCCGGGGTCAGCGAGACGTGCCGCAGGTGCCCCGTCGTGCGCTCCTGCGGCGGAGGGCTCTACACGCATCGGTACAGCTCTGCGGGGGACTTCGACAATCCGTCCGTCTACTGCGCCGACCTCGAGGCGCTCGTCCGGGGTATCGACGCGCGCACCCGTGCGGCCATCGTGTCCCCGGCGTTGACCGAACGGCGTGAACTGGCCGCCGAGCAGCACGACCTGACCCGTACTCTCCTCGCCGGTCTCCACGATGCCCTGGACGGCCGTGGTGGTGCCCGGTGGGACGAGGCGTGGGGGCTCGCGGGCGTTCTGGAGTCCTCGGGAGAGGGCGCCGCCGGTCTCGATCACGTCCTGGCACACCCGTACACGCGTACCTGGCTGCTGGACGTTCTGGAGGGGCTGCACGCGGAGCGGCCCGAGGCGGTCGGCCAGGCCTTGCGTCTCCCGGCGTACGTGGCTGCCGCCGCGGTGCGCTCCGGCCTCGATCTGGAGGTGCCGGCGGACTACCGGGACGGCAGGCTCTTCCTCCCCACGATCGGCGAGCTCCGACTCGCGGGGCCCGGGGAGACCGGCCGGGCCCGGGTGCGTGCCGTCGGAGGGGAGTTCTCGGTCCGGCGGGAAGGCGGCGGTGAGTGGATCGTCCCGAGGGGGGCGGACAGTCCCGGCTGGCTCCCGGTGCGGTACATCGTCGCGGGGAGCGCGCCTGGGTTCGCCCTCGACGACCTGGACCCGTACCGGGACTGCTTCGAGGCGCCGGCCGCCCCGCGCCTGGGCGGGACGGACGCGGAAGCCTGGAGCCGGGCCGTCGGCAGGGCTTGGGAGCTGCTTGAGCGGGGTGCTCCGCAGCAGGCCGCGGAGGCCGCGGGGAGCCTGACCACGCTGACCCCGCTGCTCGCCGGTCGCAACGCGCAGCGTCCGCACGGCTACGGGACCGTCGGGCTCGTGATGACGGAGGACGGCGAGGAGCTCGCCGTCTCATTGCTGCGGGGTCTGCGACGGACGAGGCTGCGGGCCCTGCTCGACGTCACGGACCTTTACGCGTTGGACGGGGCCTGGGAGTATCGGCTGCCCTGGGAGCGGAATACAAAGGTCCCCTTTTCCGGTCTTCTGGCCGGCACACACGAACGTGTGGGACTTTCCTTTCTCGTCCCCCGATTCATGGACGGTGTGTCAGAGGCACTCGACATGATGGACTCGGCGGCCGAGCCGACCGTCGGAGGAATGCGGCTGCTGAAGTCCCTGCGCGACGAGGTGAGAGGTGTACATGGGACAAGTGGGATGAACGTCCTCATGAATGCCGTGGATCACGAACCTGTTCGATGAATCCTGGGTATGGATGACTGAAAAGCGGCGTTGATTGACCGAACGCCATGGGGGTGGAGCACAGTCCGCTCCGGAATGATGAATTCGCTCGCACCCTCTCCACAGTCCTGGGACGCGGGTGCTCACACAGGACGGGGGTCGTGTGCACGCATGATGCAACAGCGAGCGGACCATCGGCCGTACTTTTTTCTGAGCTACGCGCATACACCGGGGTACGGCGGTGGATCGGACCCAGACATGTGGGTCGAACGGCTATTCCAAGATCTTTGCGGTCATGTGATGGCCATGACCAATCTCCCCGCGGGATCGCCGGCCGGTTTCATGGACCGGGAAATACGCTCCGGTGAGGGCTGGTCCGAGCGGCTGGGTAACGTCCTGGCCAACTGCCGGGTCTTCGTACCGCTGTTCTCGCCACGCTATTTCGCCAGCGAGATGTGCGGCAAGGAGTGGTACGCCTTCGAACAGCGCGCCATCCATCACAGAGCCCGGTCGAACCAGCCGGCAGAGGCCATCGTGCCCGCACTCTGGGTGCCGGTACAGCCGAGCCAACTCCCCGGGCCGGCCGAGCGGTTACAGTTCAATCACCGAGACTTCGGAGACCGCTACGTCAGCGACGGACTCTACGGGCTGATCAAGCTCACGCTGTTCGCGCAGGATTACGAACAAGCGGTCTACCACCTGGCCAAACGCATCGTCCATGTCGCCGACACCGTGCAGATCGGCTCGGGCAGACCGCTCGACTTCCGTCTCGTGCCCAGCGCGTTCGGGGCCCCGGGGAGCGGGGCGGGAGCTCCGAGGCCCATGCGGATCACCATCGCCGCGCCGACCCGCCACGATCTGCCGGAAGGCCGCAACCCCGAGTACTACGGCGACAACCCGCAGGAGTGGAACCCCTACCACCCGGCGGCGGCCAGACCGCTGGCCTACGTCGCCGAGGAGCTGGTGCGCTCCCTCAACTACCAGGCCGTCGTCACGTCCTTCGACGAGGAGCCGGGGCAGCGCGAGGGCAAGCAGCCGCCCAGCACCCCCGAGATCCTGCTGGTCGACCGCTGGGCACTGCAGGACGAGGACCTGAGACGGCGGCTCGCCGCCTTCGACCGGGAGAACCGGCCCTGGGTGACCATGGTCGTCCCCTGGTGCAGGGACGACCACCAGAGCAGGGCGGCCGAGGCCGAACTGACCGAGAAACTCGAACAGACGATGCCGGTCAAGATGCGGCAGGGGCGGGCCTTCTGCCGTGTCGCGGCCAAGGGGGTACCCAGCATGGAGGCGTTCGGCCAGATTCTTCCCCAGGTGGTCGAGGTGGCCGCCCAGCAGTATCTGAGGCACGCCACGGTCTATCCGCCGGCCGGCGGCCGGCACAGCGAACGGACGCGACTGATGGGGCCCATGGGCAGCACACAGTTCATACCCGACATGCACGACCCTGCGATGGATGCGGAGGACGTATGACAGCCGGTCGTGACGGGCGCGTCGTCACTTTCTACTCGTACAAGGGCGGCACCGGGCGCACCATGGCCCTGGCCAACACCGCCTGGATCCTCGCGGCCAACGGCAAGCGGGTGCTGGCCGTCGACTGGGACCTGGAGGCCCCCGGGCTCCACCGGTTCTTCCACCCCTTCCTCGACCCCTCGACGCTCGGCGCCACCACCGGCGTGATCGACCTGATCACCGAATACGCCTGGGCGGCGACCAACCCCGCCCAGCGGGCGGACGACTGGCACCGCGACTACGCCCGCATCCAGCCGCACGCGGTCTCGCTCACCCCCGAGGCGCTCGGCTGGGAGTTCCCGCGGGGCGGAACCCTCGACTTCGTCTCGGCCGGACGGCAGAACCGCGAGTACTCCGCCACCGTCTCCACCTTCGACTGGGACAACTTCTACGACCGGCTCGGCGGAGGGCTCTTCTTCGACGCCCTGCGTGACGACATGAAGGCCAACTACGACTACGTCCTCATCGACAGCCGCACCGGCCTCAGCGACATCGCCGACATCTGCACCGTCCACCTCCCTGACGTGCTCGTCGACTGCTTCACCCTCAGCGACCAGTCCATCGACGGCGCGGCCTCGGTCGCCCGGCAGATCGCCGAGCGCTACACCGGACGGCCCATCTCCATCTTCCCCGTCCCGATGCGCATCGACGAGGGCGAGAAGGAGAAGGCGGACGCCGGCCGCGCGCTGGCCCGGCTGAAGTTCGACCGGCTGCCCCGCGACCTGTCCGGTGACGAACTGACCGCCTACTGGGGTGCGGTCGAGATTCCCTACCGCCCCTACTACGCGTACGAGGAGACCCTCGCCACCTTCGGTGACGAGGCGGGTCTCAGCAACTCCCTCCTGTCCGCCTTCGAGCGCCTCACCGCCGTCGTCACCCAGCAGGAGATCACCTCGATGCCTCAGGTGAGCGAGGAGGTCAGGCTGCGCATCCGCGACGCCTTCACCAGGCGAAGGCCCTCGCTCCCCGCCGATCTCTTCCTCAGTTACGTGGCCGAGAACCGCATGTGGGCCGACTGGGTCGAATCGGTCCTCGCCCGTGCGGGCTTCCGGGTGGTGCCCCGCGACGTCTCCGCCGATACCGGTCCCGTGGACGCCACGCAGGTGGCCGAGACCGCGACCCGTACGGTCGTCCTGCTCTCCAGCGCCTACCTCAAGTCCCAGCGGGCCGTGAACCTGTGGGAGAGGGCGGTCTCCGAGGATCCCGGTGGCGGCCGGCGCCAGCTGCTGCCGCTCAGGGTCAGCGACGTCCGGCTGTCCGCGCCGTACATCGACCGCAACCCGGTCGACCTGTTCCGGCTCGACGAGGTCCACGCCACCACAGCCTTGATGCGCGCCCTGGACCGGCCTGTGCAGCTCGGCGACGGGATGTCACCCGGTCCCCGTTTCCCCGGCACCGTGCCCCGGATCTGGAACGCCCCGCCCCGCAACCCGGGCTTCACCGGCCGCTCCCTGGTCCTGGAGCGGATGCGCGATCAGCTCGGCGGAGGCATGGCCGTCGTGCTGCCCCAGCCGCAGACGCTGTACGGCCTGGGCGGGGTCGGCAAGACACAGGTGGCCCTGGAGTACGTACACCGCTTCATGGCCGACTACGACCTGGTGTGGTGGATATCCTCCGAGCAGATCGACGACGTGGTGGCCAGCCTCGCCGAGCTCGCCGTACGGCTCGGGGCCCAGGGCGGCGACGACATGGCGGCCGCTTCCCAGGAGGCCGTGGACCTGCTGCGGCGGGGGGTGCCGTCGGAACGCTGGCTGCTGGTGTTCGACAACGCGGACGACCCCGAACGCCTCAGCCGTTACTTCCCGCAGGGCGGCTCGGGCCACATCCTGGTCACTTCCAGGAACCAGACCTGGTCCCAGCACGGTGACGCACTGCCCGTCGACGTCTTCCTGCGGGAGGAGTCGATCGAGCACCTCCAGCGCCGCGCGCCGGGGCTGAGCGACGAGGACGCGGCCCAGGTGGCCACGGCTGTCGGCGACCTGCCGCTCGCTGTCGAGCAGGCGGCGGCCTGGATCGCGGAGACCGCCACCCCCATCGACACCTACCTCGAGCAACTGGCCCGTCAGGCCCCGCAGGTCCTCGCGCTGAACCAGCCCGCCGGCTACCCGGAGCCCGTCGCGGCCACCTGGAACATCTCGATCGAGCGCCTCAAGGAGAGGTCGCCGGCCGCCGTGCGGCTGCTCCAGCTCTGCGCGTTCTTCGCGCCCGAGCCGATCTCCGCCAATCTCCTCTACAGCAAGGAGATGATCGAGGCACTGAAGCCGTACGACGCCTCGCTCCAGGAGAAGCTGGTGCTGGGCCGGGTCATCCGGGAGATCGGCCGCTTCGCCCTCGCCAAGGTCGACCAGGTCTCGAACTCCATCCAGGTGCACCGCCTGGTGCAGGCGGTGATCAGGGCCCAGCTCGACGAGGAGGAGCAGCGCGAGGCCCGCCACGTCGTCCACCGCATCCTGGCGGGTGCCAGGCCCGACGACGACGAGCCGATCGACAACCCGGAGACCTGGCCGCGTTTCGCCACGATCTGGCCGCACCTCGGACCGTCGGACGCGCGCAACTGCAGGGAACCGGAGACCCGCAGGCTGCTGATAGACCGGGTGCGCTACCTGTGGAAGCGGGGAGACGTCCGGACAGCGGGCCGGCTCGGGGACGAGCTCCGCGACACCTGGCGGGACATGCTGGGAAACCAGGACCTGCAGTACCTCTACCTCTGCTTCCACCTCTCCAACATCCTGCGGACCCGCGGCCGGTTCGTGGAGGCCAAGGAGCTCGACGAGGTGACTCTCGGCCGGCAGCGGGAGGTGCTGGGGCCGGAGCATCCACACACGTACATGACCACCAGCAGCCTGGCCATCGACCTGGGGCTGCTCGGTGACTACGCCAGGGCGATCGAGCTGGCGACCGCTGCGCACGAGGGATTCAGCCAGATCTTCCACGACCGGCACCCCCGTACGCTGGCCGCGGCCAACAACCTGGCGCTGAACCTGCGCAGCGTCGGGCAGTACGCGCGCGCCCGGGAGATCGACCAGGACGTCTACGACCTGAGGTCCGAGGTCCTGGGCCCCGAGCACCCCTACAGCCTCTCCTCCGCCATGTCGCTCGCCCGTGACCTGCGCGAGGTGGGGCGGTACGAGGACTCGGTGGGGCTCCTCAGCCGGACGTACGACTCCTACAAGGCCACGCTCGGCCGGACCTACCCCACCACGCTCAGCGCCGCCAAGAGCCTGGCGGTCTCCCTGCGCAGGGCGGGGCAGCTGGAGGACGCGCGCAGACTGACGGTGGCCACCCGGGCCAGGTACCGGGCCAAGTACACCGTCGCCAACCCCGACTCGCTCGCCTGCGACCTCAACATGGCGGCCGACCTGTTCGCCGCGGGGGAGACCGCCGAGGCCAGGGACGCCGCGCAGGAGGTGGTGGACCAGTACATGAAGGTGCCGGGGGAGCAGCACCCCTACACCCTCGCCGCGCAGAACAACCTCGGCGTCTACCTCTCGGGGACCGGGGCGCCCGTGGAGGCGGAGAAGCTGCTGACGCGGGTGGTCGCCTCCATGCGCGAGGTGTTCGGACGGGAGCACCCGAACACGCTGTTCTCGGTGATGAACCTGGCCAACGCCACAGCCGACCGGGGGGAGTTCGGGATCGTACTGGAGACGGAGCGCACGGTGGCGGGTCAACTGAGGGAGGTGCTCGGAGCGCACCATCCGGAGACCCTCGCCATGACCTCGAACCTCGCGGTCACGCTCGACGCGATGGGACGCCAGGACGAGGCGCTGAGGCTGCGGGCGGAGACCGGTGACGAGCTGGCGCGTCAGCTCGGCGACGATCATCCGCTGACCCGGATAGCGCGGGACGAGCGGAGGTTCCGGCGGGAACTGGAGCCGATGTCGCTGTGAGACGGAGGTGCCCCGGCCCCCTGGTCTCTCGGAGCCGGGGACCGGGGCACCTCCATCGGCGTCAGCAGGCGGCGGCTTTCCCCGGTTCCCCGTCATCCAGCAACCAGTTGAGGATGTCGGGAAGCACGGACAGCGCGTCGAAGTGCGCTGCCGCCGGTTCCAGCACGGCGGTGGCGCCCGGGATCTGTTCGGCCAGCCAGCGGGAGTGGCCCACGGGGGAGAACACGTCCTTGACGCCGTGCCACAGCATCACCGGGCACGTGATGTCCGCGGGGTCGAACCCCCACGGCCTGCAGAAGGCGAGAGCGTCGTCGATCCATCCGTACGCCGACGTGCGCAGCCCCTCACGGAAGTTGGCGAGCAGCATGGTGCGGATACCGGCGTCGTTGACCACGGTCCGGTCGGAGTCCGTCAGCTCCCGGCGAAGGTCGTCAAGGAGCCGGACCGGGTTCTGCCGGATCTCCGCCGAGCGACTGATGAAGGACTCCGCCAGCCCGTCCGGATCCGCCACGGCCCGGGAGTAGGCGAGTACGTTCGACGCGGCCATCCCGTCGAACCAGTCGAGTCCTTCGGCGTCCCTGGGGGCCAGACTGACCAGAGCCGCGCTCCTGGTGACCCGGTCCGGCATCAGTGCGGCGCAGGCAAGTGCGTGCGGGGCGCCGCCCGAGCGGCCGACCACCGCGAAGCGCTCCAGGCCGAGCGAGTCGGCGATCGCCCGTACGTCCTCGATGACGTCCCTCACCCTGCGTCCCGGCAGCCGGTCGGATCCGCCGTACCCCGGTCGGTCGTAGCTGATCAGCTGCATCCTCCGCTGGTAGAGGACCATCCCGCGCGGAGCGGGACCCAGCCGGCTGCCGGGCATGCCGTGCAGGAGGAACACCGGTCTGCCTCGGGGGTCCCCCTGACGCTCGACCAGCAGATGCCGTCCGTCCGCCACGCGCACCCGACTTCGCACGCCGCTCCTCCGCTCGGTCATCCCACCCGTACCGGGCATCAACTGCCCTTTGTGTGCTGCCAGTTCGATGATGACCTATCGGAAGCGATACCGGCACTCCCTGTCGGAACGCGCCGGTGGTGTTCGGGACGTTCGGAGGCACTCGGTGGCGTTCGGCTTCAGGAACGCTCTCCGCGACATCCGGACTCCATGCGCGATTACAGGACAGGACTAGTCCTCACCCGCTGCCGCCCACCCGTTGCACCGGGTGTTCGCAATCGGAACCGACGTGGCGGGACGCCCGGGTTGTGAACGCCTCGCGGGTGAAGCGTCGTCGTCGTGTGCGCGTCCGGAAGTCGACCTTGTGTGCTATCGGCCGCATCGGAATAGTGGGCGCCCCATCCTCCGTGTTCCGGACACCCCACTTGTCCGTGCACGGCCCCACAGGAGGTCGAAGTTGAAGCACCGACGCATATCCAGGAAGCGCGTGACGATGGCCGGATCGGCCGTCCTCGCCCTGGTCGCAGCAGGAGTGACGTTCCAGACTGCGAACGCCAGTGACGACGTACCCCAGTTCACCGCGAAGACCCTCACCGCCCACTCGGCCGGAACTCTCGCCGCCACCCTGGACAAGTCCCTGAGTGACGACACGGCGGGCGCGTACTACGACGCCGAGGCCAAGAACCTCGTCGTGAACGTCGTCGACGAGGCGGCGGCCGAGCAGGTCCGTCAGGCGGGCGGCAAGGCCAGACTGGTTCAGCACACGCTCGCCGAGCTGACGACCGCCCGGCAGACGCTCACCGACAAGGCGACCATCCCCGGCACTTCCTGGGCCGTCGACCCGGTCAGCAACAAGGTGGTCGTCACGGCCGACCGCACGGTCGACGGAGCGGCCTGGGACAAGCTCAGCAAGGTGGTCGAAGGACTCGGTTCCAAGGCGGAGCTCAACAAGACCGCCGGGGAGTTCAAGCCGCTGATCGCGGGCGGCGACGCGATCTGGGGCAACGGCGGCCGCTGCTCGCTGGGCTTCAACGTGGTCAAGGGCGGCGAGCCGTACTTCCTCACCGCCGGCCACTGCACCGAGTCGATCACCAGCTGGTCCGACTCGCAGAGCGGCTCGGAGATCGGTGCCAACGAGGGATCCAGCTTCCCGGACAACGACTACGGCCTGGTCAAGTACACCTCGGACGTGGAGCACCCCAGCGAGGTGGACCTGTACGACGGCTCCACCCAGGCGATCACCAAGGCGGGCGACGCGACCGTCGGCCAGACGGTGACCCGCAGCGGATCCACCACCCAGGTCCACGACGGTGAGGTCACCGCCCTGGACGCCACGGTCAACTACGGCAACGGCGACATCGTCAACGGCCTCATCCAGACCACGGTCTGCGCCGAGCCGGGCGACAGCGGCGGCTCGCTCTTCTCGGGCGACACCGCGATCGGCCTGACCTCGGGCGGCAGCGGCGACTGCTCCGCCGGCGGCGAGACGTTCTTCCAGCCGGTGCCCGAGGCACTGGCGGCGTTCGGCGCCGAGATCGGCTGACCCACGGTTCCGGCTCCTGACGAGCCGGCGAGCCCGCTCCTCCACGTGAGGGGCGGGCTTTCCGTGTTCACAGGCCGACGGCAGCAGTACCGCACGAGGCAGTGGTCAGGAAGCCTCGACGGGTGCGTGGCGGAGCCATCCGCCCTCTGTGCGTCACACCGGATATCCGTTCTCCCTGGGGACGAACTCGTGCACGGTGAGGGAACACGCTCGGACGTCCAGGGCGGGGCAGCCGAGGGTTGCCGTCAGGTACGGAGAGTGGCCCGCCCACACGCGTGGCCCTCCGGTCCGGGAAGCGGTCGCGCCGAGCCGCCCCGTAATTCCCTGGCGCGTCCACCGGCCCGCCCGTAGGCTGCCGCCCATGAATCTCTGTCAGATCTACGGCTGACACCGGACGGGGCAGCGCCCCCGTTCCCGTGCCGCGCACCCGTGCGCGCTCCCCGGCAGGTTGTCGCTGTCCCGGGTGGCGGCGCGCCGGTCCGGTGTGTCCTTCTCGCCGTAGACCTGAAACGAGTGATTCCGCTTGTCCAGTCGCCGTACCCACATCGCGATGATCGGCGTTCCGATCGTCAGCCACGTCCTGCCCGGCCTCGAGATCCTGCGTGAGCTGGTGGCCCGCGGCCATCGGGTGACGTATGCCAACGACCCCGCCGTGGCGGACCTGATCACGGCCACCGGCGCCGAGTTCGTCCCGTACGCGTCCAGCCTGCCGTTCGCCGACAACAACTGGCCCGCCGACCCGATCGCCGCCATGGACGTCTTCCTCGACGACGCCGTCCAGGCGCTGCCGCATCTGCGTGCCGTCTACGACACGGACAGGGCGGATCTCTACCTGTACGACATCGGGGCCTACGCCGGGCGTGCCCTCGCGGAGTCGCAGGGTAGGCCGCTTCTCCAGCTCTCCCCGACGTTCGTGGGCTGGGACGGATACGCCGAGGAGATGGCGGCGGCGCTGTGGGAGCTGCCCGGCGCCGACGCGTACCGGGCGAAGTTCGCGCGGTGGCTCGCCGTGTCCGGGGCGGCCACCACGGACGTCGACGCCTTCTCCGGGCGGCCCGCGAGGGCCCTGGCGACGATCCCGCGGGCCATGCAGCCGCACGCGGACCGGGTCGACGCCGGCGCGGTGTCGTTCGTCGGCCCCTGCTTCGGCTCGCGTACGGACCGGGAGACCTGGACCAGGCCGGCCGGGGCGGAGAACGTGCTGCTGATCTCCCTGGGCTCGGCGTACACCAGGCAGCCTGACTTCTACCGCCGGTGTCTGGAGGCGTACGGCGACCTGACGGGGTGGCACGTCGTGCTCCAGGGAAGTACGTCGACCCGGACGAGCTGGGCCGCATCCCGGACAACGTCGAGGTGCACTCCTGGGTGCCCCAGTCGGCGATCCTGGAGCAGGCCGACGCGTTCGTCACCCACGCCGGGATGGGAGGCAGCGGTGAAGGGCTGTACAACGGCGTCCCCATGATCGCGGTTCCGCAGGGAGCCGAGCAGTTCATGAACGCGGACCGGCTGGTGGAGCTGGGCGTGGCCCGGCGCATCGACACGGCGGACGCCACCGCCGTGGCGCTGCGCACCGCCCTCACCGAACTCGTCACCGACCCGGAGGTGGGCCGGCGCTCGGCACGGCTCCGTGCCGATGCCCGGGCCGAGGGCGGCACCGCCCGGGCCGCTGATCTCGTCGAGGAGATGCTGGGCTGACCCTCGGCCTCAGGCGAGGCTCGAGCCGTTCCCGGGGGAGGCCGTCGCTCCTCCGGGAACGGCCTCCTGCCGTGTCCCGTCCGTTTCCCGGCGGCGCATCGACAGCAGCAGGGTGAGCACCGTGCCGGCTACCGCCCAGGCGGAGAGCACCAGCAGCGGGCCGGTGACCGCGTTGCCCTTGAAGTACGCGATCGAGCGGGCCACCCAGGTGCCGGCGCCGGGTGGCAGGGCGGGGCCGATCGCTCGCCAGAAGTCCGGCAGCATCGGCAGCGGGAAGGCGCCGCCCGCGCTCGGGTTGCCCGCGATCACGATGATGAGGACGGCCAGGCCGATGCCGACGATGCCGGTGAGCGCCTCCAGGGCGAGCGTGATCATGCCGACCGCGAAGACGACCAGGGCGCCCAGGCCTGCCAGCGCCCACACGCTGCCCGGGAGCGCGCCGAGCACAGGGCCGATGATGACCGCGCCGCCGATGCCGCCCGCGATCGAGTACAGCGCCATCACCGCGGTACGGATCACCGCGCGCTGCCGGTTGGCGGGCTTGGTGCCCGCGCTGATCGCCAGGATCGAGGCGCAGAGGTAGCCGCCGACGCACCAGCCCACGACCAGGTAGAACGAGGAGAGGCCGTCGAAGTCGTCCGGGGAGGCCGGGGCCACGTCCACGGTCCGTACCGTGCGCTGCTGAGGCCCCTCCGCCTCCTTGATGATCTTTGCCAGTGAGGTGGCCAGCACGGTTCCGCCGCCGGAGGCGACGAGCACGGTGTCGGTCGACCCGCGGGGGCTGACGATCAGGGCCCCGTCGATGTCCCGGTTCTGGATCTGCCGGCGGGCCTCGGCCTCGTCGGACACCGTGCGTGGATCGAGCGGGCCGCCCGGCAGACCGTCCAGCTGGGTGACGAGCTGCCCGGACACCTGCTGCGGGGCGACGACCCCGAAGGGGACGTCCGTCGGGTCGGGCCGGTGCAGCGCACCGACGTAGGAGGCGATGAACAGCAGCTGCAGCGCCAGTACGCCGACGACCAGCAGGGCGGCCCGTGCGGTGACGGCGTTCTTCACCTCGTCAGCGAAAGTCATGCCCCCACGGTGGTGGGAGGGCGGTGTCCGCGCAGGCGGGACGGGCCGAATGGCGGAGGAGTGGCCGCGCCCCCGGTTATCGTACGAACGTTCGAAACTTGGTCTATGGTGGAGAGCGAGGGGGTGGTGAGTACGGATCGGTCCAGGAGGTGCGGATGCCAGGGTTCACGCATCTGCATACCGTTTCCGGGTTCTCCCTGCGGTACGGGGCGTCGCACCCGGAGCGGCTGGCCGAGCGCGCCGCCGAGCGGGGGATGGACGCCCTCGCGCTGACCGACCGCGACAGCCTCGCGGGCGCGGTCCGCTTCGCCAGGGCCTGCGAGAAGGCAGGGGTGCGGCCGCTCTTCGGGGCGGAGCTCGCGGTGGCGCCCCGGGCGGCGGAAGGGGAACGCGCGAACCGGCGGCGCACACCTGCGCGCGGAGGCGCCTTTGTCGATGAATCGGCACCCCGGGTCACCTTTCTCGCCCGGGACGGCGCCCGTGGCTGGGCCGAGCTGTGCCGGCTGGTCACCGCCGCCCACGCACCCGACGCCGGCGGCCCGGACACCGGGCAGCCCCTGGTCGGCCGGGAGGCGCTGCCCGCCGAAGGACTCACCGTGCTGCTCGGTCCCGCCTCCGAGGTGGGCGCCGCGCTGGCCGCCGGCCTGCCCGACCGCGCCGCCGCGCTGCTCGCCCCCTGGCGTGAGGTCTACGGCGACGCCCTGCGTCTCGAAGCCGTCCACCACGGCCGCGAGGGCGCCGGCCCCGGATCGCTGCGGCTCGCCGCCCGTACCGTCGGCTTCGCCGCCGAGCAGGGGGTGCGCGCCGTGCTGACCAACGCCGTCCGGTACGCCGACCCCGGACAGGGGCCCGTCGCCGACGTGCTCGACTCGGCCCGACGGCTCGTCCCCGTCGACCCGCGCCGAACCCCGCTCGACAGCGGGGAGCGCTGGCTCAAGGACGCCCACGCGATGAGGGAGGCCGCCGAGCGGATCACCTCCGCCGCCGGACTCGGGCAGGGCGCGGGTGAGCGGCTGCTCGCCGGGACCCGGCACACCGCCGACGCCTGTCGCGTCGACCCGGCACAGGACCTGGGCCTCGGCAGCGTCCACTTCCCCGAGCCGCGCCTCGTCGGCGCGGAGCGGCGTACCGCCCAGCGGGTGCTGGCCTCCCGCGCCGCCGCGGGCATGGTGCGGCACGGTTACGACCGCAGGCGCGACTACTGGGAGCGGATGCACCACGAGCTGGACATCATCGCCCACCACGGCTTCGCCACCTACTTCCTGACGGTCTCCCAGGTCGTCGACGACGTGAAGAGGATGGGCGTCCGGGTCGCCGCGCGAGGCTCCGGGGCCGGCTCCTCGTCAACCACCTGCTCGGGATCGCCCACGCCGACCCGGTCGAACACGGGCTGCTCATGGAGCGCTTCCTGTCCAAGCGGCGCTTCGTGCTGCCCGACATCGACATCGACGTCGAGTCGGCCCGCCGTCTGGACGTCTACCGCGCGATCATCGGGCGCTTCGGCGCCGAGCGGGTCGCGACCGTCTCCATGCCCGAGACCTACCGGGTGCGCCACGCCATCCGCGACGTCGGCGCCGCGCTCTCCATGGACCCGGCCGAGACCGACCGGCTCGCCAAGGCATTCCCTCACATCCGGGCCAGGGACGCCCGCGCCGCCATGGAGGAACTGCCCGAACTGCGGGCCGTGGCCGGGAGGAAGGAGAAGTACGGCCGGCTCTGGGACCTGGTGGAGTCGCTGGACGCACTGCCGCGCGGCATCGCCATGCACCCGTGCGGGGTGCTCCTCTCGGACGACTCGCTGCTGCGGCGGACCCCGGTCGTGCCCACCAGCGGCGAGGGTTTCCCGATGTCCCAGTTCGACAAGGACGACGTGGAGCACCTCGGGCTGCTCAAGCTCGATGTGCTCGGCGTACGGATGCAGTCGGCGATGGCGCACGCGGTGACCGAACTGGAGCGGGCCTCGGGACAGGAGGTCGACCTGGACGCCGTACCGCAGGGCGACCCGGAGACGTACCGGCTGATCAGGGACGCCGAGACGCTCGGCTGCTTCCAGATCGAGTCGCCGGGCCAGCGCGACCTGGTCGGCCGCCTCCAGCCCGCCACCTTCCACGACCTGGTGGTCGACATCTCGCTGTTCCGGCCGGGGCCGGTCGCCGCCGACATGGTGCGGCCGTTCATCGAGGCCCGGCACGGTCGCGCGCCCGTGCGCTACCCGCACCCCGACCTGGAAGGGGCGCTGCGCGACACCTATGGGGTGGTCGTCTTCCACGAGCAGATCATCGAGATGGTGAACATCATGACCGGCTGTGGACGCGGAGAGGCGGACCGGGTGCGGCGCGGGCTCTCCGACGCCGAGTCGCAGGCCCGGATCAAGGTCTGGTTCGCCCGTCGGGCGGCGGAGCGGAAGTACGACGCCCAAGTGATCGCCCGCGCCTGGGAGATCATCGAGGCGTTCGGGAGTTACGGCTTCTGCAAGGCGCACGCGGTCGCCTTCGCCGTGCCGACGTACCAGTCGGCCTGGCTCAAGGCGCACCACCCGGCGGCCTTCTACGCGGGGCTGCTCACGCACGACCCCGGGATGTACCCGAAGCGGCTGCTGCTCGCGGACGCCCGGCGGCGCGGGGTGCCGGTGCTGCCGCTGGATGTGAACCGGTCGGCGGCCGCCCATCGGATCGAACTGGTGTCTGGTGGCAATGGTGAGAAATGGGGATTGAGGCTGGCGCTCTCGGACGTCCACGGCATCAGTGAGGCCGAGGTCGCCCGGATCGAGGCCGGGCAGCCCTACAGCTCGCTGCTGGACTTCTGGCAGCGGGCCAGGCCGGGGAAGCCGGCCGCGGAACGGCTGGCCCAGGTGGGCGCGCTGGACTCCTTCGGCGCCAACCGCCGGGACCTGCTGCTGCACCTGTCCGAACTCCACCGCGCCCAGCGGAGTTCCGGCTCCGGCGCGGCGGGTGCCCAGCTCCCGCTCGGCGGCGGACACCGGACCGGGAGCGTCGGGCTGCCCGACCTCAACGACGCCGAACGTCTCAGCGCCGAACTCGGCGTCCTCAGCATGGACGTGTCGCGCCATCTGATGGGCGATCACCACGGCTTCCTGGAGGAGCTGGGGGCTCTCTCCGCCAAGCAGCTGCGCGAGGCCAGGCACGGGGAGACCGTGCTGGTCGCCGGCGCCAAGGTGGCCACCCAGACCCCGCCGGTCCGCTCCGGGCGCCGGGTCATCTTCACCACCCTGGACGACGGGACGGGCCTGGTCGACCTCGCCTTCTTCGACGACAGCCACGCCGCCTGCGCGCACACCGTCTTCCACTCCTGGCTCCTGCTGGTACGCGGGGTGGTCCAGCGGCGTGGCCCGCGCAGCATGAGCGTGGTCGGCGCGGCCGCCTGGAACCTGGCGGAGCTGGCCGAACTCCGGAGCACCGGCGGCCTCGACGCGGTCGCGGCACGGCTGGCGGAGGTGCCCGCAGCGCAGGAGGAAGAGGGGGAGGAGGAGCCCGGCCGCCGTATCCAGCTGCCGACCGGCTACGAGATGAACCCCTGGTCCGATCTCCAGCCGGCCGGTGAGGGGACGCCGACGGGGAGGAAGCTGTGGCACCGGAGTCAGGGGAGCGCGGGATGAACGACCGGCCTGCCGTCCTGTGCCTGCGGTTCCGCCGGATCGGCGGCGGACTGCCGGACAGCGCGGCCTACGAGGGGCTGCTCGCCCTTCTCGGGGCGTTCACCCCGGTCGTCGAGGCGGCCCCGCCCGCTGCCGCACTGGCCGATGTCGGCGGTGCGCTGCGCTACTTCGGACAGGACGCGGCGGGTCTGGCCTCCGTGATCCGGGTGCGCGCCCTGGCCCTGCACGGTGTGGACTGTGCGATCGGCGCGGCCTCCAATCCCATGCTGGCCAGGATGGCCGCACGGCAGGCGACAGCCGGAACGACCTTCGTGGTGGCCCCCGGTGAGCACGCCGGCTTCCTCGCGTCCAAGCCCGCCGCCGCACTGGACGGCGTCGGGGCGGCGACCGCGCGCACCCTGTGCGGATACGGGCTCGACTCCATCGGCCGGATAGCCGCCGCACCGCTCGCCACCCTGCAGCGCATCACCGGCGTACGGACCGGGCGCGAACTGTGGGAGCGGGCCAACGGCATCGACCGCACACGGGTCGTCCCGAACGCGGCCGCCCGGTCGATCGCCGCCGAACGCTCCTTCCCCCGCGACGAGCTGGACCCCGAGCAGCACCGCCGCGCTCTCCTCTCGCTCACCGAGGAACTGGGGGCCAGGCTGCGCGGCGACGGTCAGGTGTGCCGATCGCTCACGGTGTCCGTGCGCTACGCCGACCGGACCGGCTACGCGACGCTGACCCGCAGCCGTACGCTCACGGAGCCCACCGCACACTCGGCGGCGCTGACCGCGCTCGCGTACCGGATCCAGGAGTCGTTCGCCCTGCAGCGGGCGAGGGTGCGGGGGATCGGGCTGAGGGCCGAGGGGCTCCACGACGCCGAACGGGCCTCACACCAGCTCACCTTCGACCCGGTGGACGAACGGGCGCGGCGGATCGAGGCGGTGTCCGACCGTCTGCGGGCCAGGTTCGGCCCGCAGGCCGTGAAGCCGGGGCGGCTCGCGGCCTGACCCCGGCGTGGCTCGCGGTCCGGCTCCCGGGGCGGCTCGTAGGCTGGGCCCCCGCGGTGCGGCCCCGGGCACCGGAATCTTTTTACCGACGCGTAACTTCCCGCGCGACCTTACTCATGCGTAATTTGGCATGAGCACGCAGAGAACGTAGTTCGCTGTGGTCCGGACCGCAGGGCGCACCGACATCGCCACTCCCTTGAGCCGCAAGGAGACCACCCGATGCTGCCCTGGACCCGTGCCCCGCGCACCCCACGCGCGCGCCGGACGCTCGCCGCCCTGATCCTCACGCTCACCGCGCTCGTCGCCGCCCCCACGGCGACCGCGACCGCGGCCCCCACACAGGCCGCCGCTCCGTCACGGGGCTGGAACGACTACTCCTGCAAGCCCTCGGCGGCCCATCCCCGCCCGGTCGTCCTCGTCCACGGGACCTTCGGGAACTCGATCGACAACTGGCTGGTCCTCGCGCCGTACCTCGTCAACCGGGGCTACTGCGTCTTCTCGCTCGACTACGGCCAGCTCCCGGGGGTACCGCTCTTCAACGGACTCGGCCCGATCGAGAAGTCGGCCGGACAGCTCGACGTGTTCGTCGACAAGGTGCTCGGTGCCACCGGCGCCCCGAAGGCCGACCTCGTCGGCCACTCCCAGGGCGGCATGATGCCCAACTACTACCTGAAGTTCCTCGGCGGAGCCGACAAGGTGAACGCCCTCGTCGGGATCGCCCCCGACAACCACGGCACCACGCTCCTCGGCCTCACCCGGCTGCTGCCGTACTTCCCCGGCATCGAGGGCCTCCTCACGACGAACACCCCCGGCCTCGCCGACCAGATCGCCGGATCCGCGTTCATCACCAAGCTCAACGCGGGCGGGGACACCGTGCCGGGAGTCCGTTACACCGTCATCGCGACCAAGTACGACGAGGTCGTCACGCCGTACCGCACGCAGTACCTGAGCGGGGCGAACGTACGCAACGTCCTGCTCCAGGACCTGTGCCCGGTCGACCTGTCCGAGCACGTCGCCATCGGGACCGTCGACCGGATCGCCTTCCACGAGGTGGCCAACGCGCTCGACCCGGCGAACGCCACCCCGACCACCTGCGCCTCGGTCGTCGGCTGAGGCACCCCGCCGGGCCCCCGGGAGACCCCGGGGGCCCGGCGGTCACCGGGTCAGGCGCGGTGCGCGCCGCCCGTGGACCGGCGGCGGACCGAGACGAACAGGGCGCTCGCGCCGAGGGCCAGCGCGGCGGCACCGCCCATCGCGAGGTACGAGGTGCTGCTGCTGCCACCCGTCTCGGCGAGGGTCTCGCCGACGGGCGCCCCGCCCGCGGGGGACGCGGCCACGCTGTTCGGCTCGGGGGCGTTCGCCCCGGCGTCCTCGGCCTCCGCGGCGGGGGCCGCCTCCGTGACCTGCGCACCGGTCGCCGCGTCGTCGTCCCCGTGGCCGTTGTGCTCGACGGACGACTTACCGGCGCCCTCGTCGATGTCCGCCTCGGACGGGGCGGAGGCGGCCGGCGCCGGTGCGGCCTCGGTGGTGGTACCGCTTCCCGCGTTCTCGCCGCCGAACACCACGTCGGAGCAGGCGTAGAAGGCCTCGGGGGAGTCCGACCGCTGCCAGACCGTGTAGACCAGCTGCCGCCCGGACGCCTGCGGCACGGTGCCGTCGAAGACGTACGACCCGTCCGTCAGGGTCGGGTCCGTGGCCGTGGCGAACGGCTTCTCCTGAAGGTCCGACCACTTCAGGGGCTGCGTCGGGTCATAGCCCGCCTTGGTCAGGTACAGCTCGAACGAGCCCTTGTGCGGGGCGGTCGCCCGGAACTTGAAGGTGTGGTTGCCCGCCTGCATCGGCGTGGACGGCCAGTCGGCGCGCGGCAGGTCCAGCCCCTTGAACTTGTCGTTGCCCGCGCTGCACAGCTTGCCGTCCGGGATGAGCTGCTGGTGGTTGCCCGCCGCGTTGGCGATGTTCACACCGTTCCAGTCGTACAGCGCCTGGGTGCCGCCCGCC
Source organism: Streptomyces sp. Alt3 (assembly GCF_030719215.1). NCBI lineage: Bacteria > Bacillati > Actinomycetota > Actinomycetes > Kitasatosporales > Streptomycetaceae > Streptomyces > Streptomyces glycanivorans. The sequence continues at coordinate 6,623,131 of NZ_CP120983.1, forward strand.
GCCACCGCCGCCTTGCACGCCGCCGACTGCGGGTTCTCCGGCCCCTCCGCGAAACAGGCCGAGACCCGGCTGACCGGATCGCTCAGCGAACCGTGGGCGGCGGCCGGGGCGGCGGAGAGCCCGGTCAGCGCGAGCGGCGTGACGCCGAGCGCGACGATGCCTCCGGCGAGCCTGCGGCGGGTGGTGGTGAGGACGGCCATGGTGGTGGTTCTCCTTCGGCGGCACGGCTGTTGGCTGATGTCGACCAGGTCTGGTGATCAGCAAGCTAGCCGCCTCAGGGAGCGGATCCGGGCGGGAGAAGGCGCAGGTGGGGATCGTTATGGCGCGCTTAAGGAAGGGTTAGGCGAGGGCTCAGGAAGCGCTGGTCATCTCGCCCTCGGGGGGCGTGCCGAGTGGCCACCGGCTCCCATGGACGGGGAGCCGCCGGCCACCGGGCGAGGCGTCAGACCTGGACCCCCGGAGTGCCGTCCTCCACGACCACGCTCGCGCGCGTGCTGATCGTGGCGCCCGGCTTCGTCACGAAGGGCAGGACGCGGAAGTCCGTCGTCCACCGGGTGCGGTTCACCGTCACGCGGGCGTAGCCGCGCTGGTTGTTGTAGAACTTCATGTGCGGGTTCGCCGCGAGGAACGTCTTGCCCTGGGCCGTCATGTCGGCACCGTCGCCGCCGCTCGTGATCGAGGTGCCCACGAACTCCGACCCGACGGTCGCCGACTCCGGGTCCGTGTAGTCGCGCTTGAGGTCCCAGGCGTAGTTCTGGTGGCGGTCGCCCGTGATGACGACCAGGTTCCGCACCCCACGGGTGTCCGCCTCCGCGAGCAGCCGGTTGCGTTCGGCGACGTAGCCGTCCCAGGGGTCGGTCCAGACCGTCGTGCCCGGACCCGGGTCCTGGTCGGTCTGGCCCATCGGCGCCTGGTTGCCGAGGATCTGCCAGCGCGCCTGCGAGCGGCTGAAGCCCTTGAGGACCCATTCCCGCTGGCGGGACCCGAGCAGGGTGCGGTCCTCGTCGAAGCGGTCGGCGCAGTCGGCGGAGGCCCCGTCACCGCAGGCCTGGTCGTCGCGGTACTGGCGGGTGTCGAGCATCGTGAAGTCGGCGAGCCTGCCGTAGGGGAGCCTGCGGTACATCTGCACGTCCGGGCCGTTCGGCAGCTGGGTGTGGCGCAGGGGCGCGTGCTCGTACAGGGCCTGGAAGGCGGCGGCCCGGCGCAGCAGGAACGTCCTCGGGTCCTCGTCGTTCTCGGAGGTCTCGTCCGCCCAGTTGTTCTCCACCTCGTGGTCGTCGAACGTCATGATCCACGGGAAGGCGGCGTGCGCCTCGCGCAGCGGCGCCTCGGACTTGTACAGGCCGTACTGGAGGCGGTAGCGCGCGAGGTCGATCGTCTCCGTGTGGAACTTCGGATCGGTCGTCACACCGCGCTTGTTCGTCCTGACGCCGGACTCGTACAGGTAGTCGCCGAGGTGGACGACCAGGTCCAGGTCCTCCTGCGCCATGTGGTGGTAGGCCGTGTAGTAGCCGTCCTGCCAGGCCTGGCAGGAGGCGAAGGCGAACTTCAGCTCACGCGGGGAGTGCCACGCGGCCGGCGTGGTGCGCGTACGCCCCACGGGGGAGATCGCGGAGCCGGCCCTGAAGCGGAACCAGTACGTGCGGTCGGGGGCGAGCCCGTGCACCTCGGGGTGGACGGAGTGCGCCAGCTCGGGGGTCGCCACAACGCTGCCGCGGCGCGCGATCCGGCGGAACCGCTCGTCGAGCGCCACCTCGTAGTGGACGCGGACCGGCTTCGCCGGCATCCCGCCGAGGCCGTCCTGGGCGAAGGGGTCGGGAGCCAGCCGCGTCCAGAGGACGACACCGTCCGACGTCGGGTCGCCCGAGGCGACACCCAGGGTGAACGGGTCGCCCTTCAGGGCGGGCGCGGCGAACGCGGACTGCGCCTCCCACGCCCCCGTCCCGAGCATCAGCGCGGCGGCCGCCGCTCCGCCGAATCCGAACATCTGCCTGCGGGACACGGAATTCGCGAACACGGGTCCTCCTCGGTCGATCTGCGCCAACCGGGAACACGCTGCCGGGCATTGATGTCATGTTCACGCGCAACATATGGCCGGGGGCCGAGCGACGCGTGAACAGGACAGCCGTCGTACGGGGGCGGTTCAGGACACCGCGCGGTAGCGGCGCTCGGGCCGCCCGGTCCCGCCGTACCGCAGGGACACCTCGGCCCTACCCGTCTCCGCGAAGTACTCGAGGTAGCGGCGCGCGCTGACCCGTGACAGGGCTCCCGCCGCGGCGCACTCGGAGGCCGACAGTCCCGCCGGGTGCTCCCGCAGGACGCGTTCGACCAGATCCGCGGTGCGGGCCGCCAGGCCCTTGGGGAGTTCGCGCGAACCCGGAGGACGGGTGCCGAAGATGCGGTCCACGTCCTCCTGGCGGGCCTCCTGACGGGCCTCGTCCAGGGCGTCCAGACGGTTGCGCAGCGAGGCCACGTGCTGCAACTGCTCCTGCAGGGCCGTGCGGTGGAACGGTTTGATCAAGTAGTGCAGGGCGCCCGCCCGCAGGGCCGCCCTGACCACCCCCGCGTCGCGCGCCGCCGTGATGAAGAGCGCGTCCGCGCTGTGGCCGTCCCCGTCGCGTTCCTCCGCCGCCCGCAGCTCACGCAGCACCTGGATGCCGTCCATGTCGGGAAGGAAGATGTCGAGCAGGACCAGGTCGGGACGCAGCCGGCGGGCCGCGCGCAGTGCCTCGGCGCCCGTGTGGGCCACGCCGACGACCGTAAAACCGTCCAAGGCGGACACATACCGGCTGTGCAGCTTCGCGACCATGAAGTCGTCGTCCACCACCAGCACTTTCGTCACGCCGACACGCTAGGGCGCGACCACAACGACCACAACGTCCATTGATTCCGGAACGGCGACAGCTCGTTAACGCACAGGCAACATGTGGGCCACCTCACACCCGTCCCCACCGAGCTCGAAAGGCGGCACCCGGTGCGACTGCGCACTCCACTCGCCCTGTTCGGGGCAGCGCTGCTGGTGTTCGTCGGGCCACCGCTGCTCTCCACCGGCAGTGACTCCGACACCGGCACGCAGATCCCCGGACTGCGCTTCATGGTTCCCAACACACCCGGCGGCGGTTACGACATCACGGCGCGCACCGCCGCGAAGAACGCCGAGGACGCGGGACTCACCCACGGCATCGAGGTGTTCAACCTGCCCGGCGCCGGCGGCACCGTCGGTGTGACCCGGCTGGTCGCCGAGCACGGCAACGGCAAACTCGCCATGTCCATGGGCCTCGGCGTCGTGGGCGCCGTGCGCACCAACAAGTCACCCAGGACGCTGGCCGACACCACCCCGATCGCCCGGCTCACCGAGGAGCAGGACATCGTCGTCGTAGCCAAGGACTCCCCGTACCGGACGATCGACCAGTTGCTCACCGCCTGGAAGAAGGACCCCGGCAAGATCCCGGTCGGCGGCGGCTCCTCGCCGGGCGGCCCCGACCACCTGGCACCGATGCTCATGGCGAAGGCAGCCGGGATCGCCCCCAAGCAGGTCAACTACATCCCCTTCGACGGCGGCGGCGAACTGCTCGCCTCCATCCTCGGCAACAAGGTCGGCTTCGGCGTCTCCGGCGTCGGTGAGTACCTCGACCAGATCGAGGCCGGAGAGCTCCGCCTCCTCGCCGTCACCGGGCCGAAGCGGGTCCCCGGCCTCGACGCGCCCACCCTCCGCGAGGCGGGCCTCGACACCGACTTCACCAACTGGCGCGGCATCGTCGCCCCGCCGGGTCTCTCCGCCGCCGAACGCGACAAGCTCGTCGGGCTGGTGAGCGAACTGCACGACTCGAAGCAGTGGCGTGAATCCATGGAGAAGAACGGCTGGGACGACGCCTTCCTCACCGGCGACGACTTCGGCGAGTTCCTGGACGGCCAGGACCGGCGCGTCGCCACCGTCCTCGAGGAGCTGGGACTGTGACCGACGACAGCACTCCTCCCCGGCCCGCCACCGCGCGCTCCTGGCTGCGCGAGCACTCCGAACTCGGCGTCTGCGTCCTGCTGCTCGTGCTGGGCGTCCTCGTGCTGACCGACGCCCTGACGATGAGCGTGGACATCACCCAGCGAGGGCCCGTCGGCCCGAAGACCGTCCCCGTGGCCGTCGGCATCGGGCTGCTGGCCGTCGCCGTGCTGCTGGCCGTAGACGTCCTTCGCGGCGGCCGTGGCGAGGCGGAGGCCGGCGAGGACGTCGACCTGGACGAACCCGCCGACCGGCGGACCGTCGCCCTGCTCACCGGTGTCTTCCTCGCCTTCGCCGTCCTCATAGGCCCGCTCGGTTTCCCCGTCTCCGGCGCCCTCCTCTTCTGGGGCTCGGCCTACGCGCTGGGCAGCCGCCACCACGACCGCGACCCGCTGATCGCGGCCGGGCTCTCCCTGCTGACCTACTTCGTCTTCGACAACCTGCTCGGGGTGCCCCTCCCGGGCGGCCCGCTGATGGGGGTGCTCTGACCGATGGATTCCCTCAACTCCCTCATCGACGGCTTCGGCACGGCGCTCACACCGGTCAACCTGCTCTGGGCCGCGCTCGGCGTCCTGCTCGGCACGGCCATCGGTGTGCTCCCCGGCATCGGGCCCGCCATGGCCGTGGCGCTGCTGCTGCCGGTGACGTACGGGCTCGAACCGACCGGCGCGTTCATCATGTTCGCCGGGATCTACTACGGCGCGATGTTCGGCGGCTCCACCACCTCGATCCTCCTCAACACCCCGGGGGAGAGCGCGGCCGTCGTCGCCGCGATCGAGGGCAACCCGATGGCGAAGGCCGGGCGCGGCGCACAGGCGCTCGCCGCCGCCGCCATCGGTCACTTCGCCGGAGGCATGATCGGCACGATCCTGCTGGTCGTCCTCGCACCCACCGTCGCCTCGCTCGCCGTCGACATCGGCGCACCCGACTACTTCGCCATCATGGTGCTGGCCTTCATCGCCGTCACCTCCGTCCTCGGCTCCTCGCGGATCCGTGGCCTCGCCTCGCTCCTCATCGGCCTGACCATCGGACTCGTGGGCCTGGACCAGATGACGGGCCAGCAGCGGCTGACCTTCGGCTCGCTCCAGCTGGCCGACGGAATCGACGTGGTGATCGTCGCTGTCGGACTCTTCGCCATCGGGGAGGCCCTCTGGGTCGCAGCGCACCTGCGCCGCTCCACGGGAAAGCCGATCCCCGTCGGCCGCCCCTGGCTGGGCAGGGCCGACGTCCGGCGCACCTGGAAGTCCTGGCTGCGGGGGCCCTTCATCGGCTTCCCCTTCGGCGCGATCCCGGCCGGCGGCGCGGAGATCCCCACCTTCCTCTCGTACGTCACCGAGAAGCGGCTGTCCAAGCACCGCGACGAGTTCGGCAAGGGCGCCATCGAAGGCGTCGCCGGACCGGAGTCGGCGGCGTCCGCGTCCGCCGCGGGAACCCTCGTCTCGATGCTCACGCTCGGCCTGCCCACCACGGCCGTCGCCGCCGTCATGCTGGCCGCCTTCCAGCAGTACGGCATCCAGCCCGGCCCGCTCCTCTTCGAGCGTGAACCCGAGCTGGTCTGGGGCCTGATCGCCTCGCTCTTCGTCGGCATGGTGCTGCTGCTCGCCCTGAACCTGCCCCTGGCGCCGCTCTGGGCGAAGCTGCTGCGGATCCCACGCCCCTACCTCTACGCCGGCATCCTGTTCTTCGCCGCCGTCGGCGCCTACGCGGTCGGCGGGGAGGCGGTCGACCTGGTGATCCTGCTGGTCATCGGCCTGATCGGCTTCGGGATGCGCCGCTACGGGCTGCCGGTGCTCCCCGCGATCATCGCCGTCATCCTCGGACCGTCCGCCGAACAGCAGCTGCGCCGCGCCCTCCAGATCAGCGACGGCAGTGTGACAGGCCTGGTGAACACCCCGTTCTCGGTGACCGTGTACGCCGTCGTCGCGTTGATCCTGGCCTGGCCGCTGGTCAGGAAGGTGCTGGGGCGGAACCGGACGTGACGGGCTGTCGGCGGTGGCTGAGAGGATCGTGGGCATGACCACGATCGACTGGGACGCCGCCGCCGACTCCTTCGACGAGGAACCCGACCACGGGCTCCACGACCCCGTGGTCCGCAGTGCCTGGGCGCGGCGGATGGAGAGCTGGCTGCCCACGGCGCGCTCCGCTGTCCTCGACCTCGGCTGCGGCACGGGCAGCCTGTCCCTCCTCGTCGCCGGCCAGGGACACCGCGTCACCGCCGTCGACCGGTCACCGCGCATGGCGGAGCACGCGCGGGCCAAACTGGCGGGGACCGGCACCGAGGTGCTCGTCGGCGACGCGGCGCGGCCCCCGGTCGGCGGACAGCGGTTCGACGTGATCCTCGCCAGGCACACGGTGTGGCTGCTGCCGGACCCCGCGGCCGCTTTGCGGCACTGGTTCTCACTGCTGCGGCCGGGCGGCCGGCTGCTGCTGATCGAGGGCGTGTGGAACGGCACCGGTCTCTCCGCGGCCCGCCTCACCGCCCTCCTCCACGAACACACGGAGCGCGTCCACCACGAGCCGCTCTCCGGGGACTCCCTGCTCTGGGGCAAGGAGGTCGACGACGAGCGGTACGCGCTGGTGGCCCGCGCCGAGCCGCCCCGCAGGCACCGTGAGGTCGTCGACGTCCACCTCGTCCTGCGCAGGGGCTCCGACGTGCTGCTGGCCCGGCGGGCCGGCACGGGATACGCCGACGGGCTCCTCCACGCCCCCTCGGGCCACGCGGAGGACGGCGAGGACGTGCGGGCGGCGATGATCCGGGAGACGGCCGAGGAGATCGGCGTCGAACTGGACCCGGACGAACTCCGGGTGGCCCTGGTGATGCAGCACAGGGGGCCGGGTGGCAACCCCCGGACGGGCTGGTTCTTCGAGGTGGACCTCGACCCCGCCCGCCCACCCCGCAACGCCGAGCCGGACAAGTGCTCCGAGCTGGGCTGGTACCCGCTGCATGCACTGCCGGACGACATGGTGGCGTACTGCCGCGCCGCACTCGACGCATACCGCGCCGGGCAGCGCTTCCTGGTCCACTGGCACGAGGACACCGACGCCGTCGCGTACGAACCCCGCGGGATCCGGCGCGCCGTCCCGCTGCCGGTGGCGGCGGCCCCCACCGGCCGGCTGCACCACCTGGAGCTGTGGGTTCCCGACCTCGCCGAGGCCGACGCGGAGTGGGGGTGGCTGCTCGGCCGGCTCGGCCACCTCCCTTACCAGCGCTGGTCGCACGGCCGCAGCTGGCGGCGCGGCGACAGCTACGTCGTCGTCGAGCGGTCACCGGACGGCGCCGGCGGCCGGCACGACCGGCTGCGGCCCGGGCTCAACCACCTGGCGTTCCACGTCCGGGACCGTGACACGCTCGACACCCTGGTGGCCGACGCGCCCGGACACGGCTGGCGGCTCCTCTTCCCCGACCGCCACCCGTACGCCGGAGGCAGCGGCCACTACGCGGCGTACCTGGAGAACACGGCCGGCTACGAGGTGGAGCTGGTCGCCCCCTGAGTGCGGACGGAGGCGCTCCCACGCGGGCGCCTCCGGGGCCCCCGCGCGGCTGGAGCCGGGTGCGTCAGCCCTCCGCCCCCAGCCGGGCGGCGATGTCCTCACGCAATCGTGTCCTGTCCGTCTTGCCGACCGCGGTCAGGGGCAACGCCGGTACCTCGACGAGGCGTTCCGGCAGTTTGAACCGGGCTAGACCTCTGTCCTCCAGGTGCCTGCGGAGGTCCGGCAGCCGCGGGGCCCCGTCGTCTCCCCCCACGACGTACAGGCAGACGGCTTCGCCCAGCGAGGGATGCGGCATGGCGACGGCTGCGACGGCCCGCACACCCGGGTGCGTCAGGACCAGCGCCTCCATCTCGTCCGCCGGGATCTTCTCCCCTCCGCGGTTGATCACGTCCTTCAGACGCCCGGCGACCACGAGGTTCCCGGACGGGTGGCGGCGGACGAGGTCGCCGGTGCGGTAGAAGCCGTCGGCGGTGAACGACGCGGCCGATGCGTCGCCGTGGTATCCCGTGATGACCCCGGGGCCCTTGACCAGGAGCTCGCCGAGGTCGCCTTCGGCTACGCACCGGCCCTCCTCGTCCACCACCAGGGTCTCGTCACCCGGCGAGGACGGCCGCCCCTGCGTGGTGAACGTGATCTCGGGCGGATCGTCGAGCCGGGTGAAATTCAGCTGTCCCTCACTCATGCCGTACACCTGCTGGATCCGGCACTCGAAGGCATCGGCCAGCCGGGCGGCCGTGGACGCGTCCAGGCGTGCCCCGCCGACCTGAAGGACCCGCAGGCTCGACACGTCATCGCCGCTGTGGGCGGCACGGGCGGTGAGCCACCGCAGGGCGAGCGCCGGCGTGAGCGCGCAGTGGGTGACGCGTTCCCGCTCGATCAGCGCCAGGGCCGCGGCCGGCTCGTCCGGCGAGGCGAGTACGACCTTTCCGCCGGAGGCGAGCGTACCGAGCAGCCCCGGGGCGGAGAAGGCGAAACCGTGTGCCACGGGCAGGACGGCGAGGAACACCGAGGCCGCCGTCAGCCCCGAGACCGCCGCCGCCGCGCGGATCACGTGCCCGAGCGCCTCATGGGTGCGGGCGATGGGCTTGGGGGAGCCTGTGGTGCCGCTCGACAGCAGGAAGAGGGCGGTGTCCGAGGGGCTCCGGTCCGCGCGGGCGGGGGCCCGGTCACAGGCATCGATGAGACGGTCGACGTCCACGCGCCCTTCTGCCGGGCCGGCGGGGCCCGAGACGAGGACGGTCCGTACGGACGGATGCCGTTCGCGGAGACGTTCGGCGAACCGCAGGTGGTCGAAGCGCCGGTGCCGCGCCGGTACCGCGAGCGCCGCGGGTGCCAACGCGGTGACCACCGGGTCCAGTTCGTGCTCACGCAGGGCCGGATGGGCGAGAGCCGGGCGCGCACCGAGTCTGACAAGAGCCAGCACGAGAACGACGAACTGGACCTGGTTCGGAAGCTGCACGAGTACGGTCTCGCCGGGGCGGATGCCGTTGCGTGCCAGCCGGGCGGTGCAGCCCGACACCGCCGCGTCGAGCTCCGCTCTGGTGAAGGTGCGGGCGGCGTCGGCCAGCGCCGCCCGGTGCCCCGGGTGCACACGGGTGCTCAGTGCGAGGTCGTCCAGGAATTCCGGGCGCCACCAGCCCCGGTCCCGGTACTCCACGCAAGCGTCCGCGTCCGCGTCGGGTTCGCGTTCGTCGAGTACGCCGGCGAGCTGCCGGACGCTGTAGTCAGGACCGGTCCAGAGATCGATGCGAGTGGCGAACCGGTCGGCCAACTCCACCTGGATCTGCGTGAGATCGACCGAGTCGAGCGCCAGATGCGCGCGCAACCGCGCGTCGTCGTGCAGCAGCTCTTCGCCGATTCCCAGGTCACGCAGGATTCTTCGCACTTCGTCGATGCCCGTCATCCGGACGGTATGCCCGGTTCCTCGCGGCAGGAGACCGGCGTGCGGATGCAGCGGGAAGCACACGTGGCCCGGGAGGCGTTCGAAGTGGACGGTGCCGGGCCCCGCGCGCCCTGCACCGTGGGTGACTCGCGTGTGACGCTTTGGAACCGGACCGGTTTCTGCGCTGGAGTGTGATGAACCCATTCACCGGAGGGACGCTCGCTGTACCGGGCGCGAAGATCTATTTCGAGGTGCGCGGCGAGGGGCCGCTCCTGCTGCTCATCGGGGGAGGGAACTCCGACGCGGCCGTGTTCAAGCGTCTGGCCGCCGTCCTGGCCCTCGGCCACCGTGTCGTCACCTACGACCCGCGCGGGAATTCACGCAGTGTGCTCGACGGCACCGCGGCGGACCAGAGGGTCGAGGAGCACGCCGACGACGCGTACCGCCTGGTCCACCACCTGGCGGGCCCGGACGAGCCGGCGTACGTCTTCGGCAGCTGCTCGGGCGGGCTCGTCGCGCTGGAACTCACGATCCGGCACCCGGACAGGATCCGGCTGGCCGTCGCCCATGAACCACCGGTTCTCGGTGTCCTTCCGGACGCCCCGCAGCACATGGCGCTCCTCGACGACATCTGCCGGACGCATCGCCGTGAGGGTATGGCACCGGCCCTCGTGAAGCTCCAGGCCCTCCACGGAGGCCGGCCCGCTCCGGCTCTCCCCGAGGAGCACGACAACACCGACTTCTTCCTGAGCCACTTCGTCCGGCCGTTCACACGCTTCGTGCCGGACCTCACCGCACTCGACGAGGTCTCGGACAAGGTGGTGTGGGCCGGCGGCCACGCCTCACGCGGGGATCTCGTGCACCGCCCCGCGCTCGTCCTCGCCGAGCGGTCCGGCCGCACCGTCGAACTGTTCCCCGGCGGCCACATCGGCTATGCGAGGTATCCCGCCGACTTCGCGGAGCGGCTCGTGGAGGTCCTCGCCACAGCACCCGGCGCCACGGACCGGCCCCGGGACACGACCGGCGGGGGGTTGTGACGTGCGGATCGTGATGGGGGCGCAGAACTGCGGCTTCGGCCCGGTCTCCGAGCTCGTCGCGGTCTCCCGGCCGCTGCACGGGCACGATCGGGTACTCGTCGGCAGCGGTGTCGCCGCCGTGTTCGCCCGGCGCAACCCCGAGGCCTTCGACGCCGTCCACGACACCACCGGTACGACCGGGACGGCCGCGGCGGAGATGACCGACGGCCTCCTGCGCGGCAGTGACCACGTGATCTCCGTCATGGACGCCGAGCTGGTACTCCGCGCCGTCGTGGCCGGGCGGCCGGTGACCATGGTGGACAGCCTCTTCGGCTTCTGGCAGCTGACACGACCTCTGGCCGCGATCCGCGAGCGGTGCGTGACCATGCCGCGCTCCGGCTTCGAGGCCGCCGACCACCACCTGACGGGCCTCACGCCGCACGAGCGGATCGTCGCGGCCCACCTCCTCGCCACACACAGCGTCGTACAGAACTTCCCCGGCGTCACCGAGCGCGCAGCGGACTTCGCCGCTCTGGGCGCCGGCCCCCGGATGCACCGGACCGGCTCGATCGTCGACGCCGAAGGACTGTCGAACGCCGCGTGCGCCACCGGAACGGAGCACGATCTGCTCATCAACGTCGGGGGATTCAAGAACTTCCTCCTCGACTTCGACGTCAACGACGACTACATGCGTCTGCTGCACCGGTGGCTTCCGGACCTGCTGCGCGACTGGCCCCGTTTCCGACGTGTCCTGGTCTGCGGCGGCCCGTACGGCGACGGCCGGGAGCGGACGGTCTCGGCCGCCGGCCGGACGGCCGAATGCCGGCTGTTGCGCCAGCGTGAGCTGCTCCAGGTGGCGGCCGGCACCCCGGACCAGCTGCTGGCGCCCGGGCTCACGGCACTCCACGAATCGATCGCCCTCGGCCGGCTGCCCCTGGCGATCCACGAGCAGCACTACGCCCACGTCTACACCATGCGCGCCCTGGACGGCACGCGCTTCGGGCGCATCGGAGGCAGGTTCACGGACGTGGTGCCCGGCCACCCGCTGCCGGAGGACGACCTCGCCGGGACGGCGGCCCTCGTCGAACTGGCCGGCCGTGTCCGGAAGGATGACGAGCTCTACGCGAGATACCGGCGGACGTTCAACGAACGCATCGAGCACTACGTCTCACTGACCCCGGCGCAACGACAGCACGGCGTCGAGGAACTGCGGAGACTGCTCGGCGGCGAGCCGGTCCACTCGGTGATGAGCGGCATCCTGGGGACGCCGATCATCAGCGAGTGAGGGGGCGGGCCTTACCCGACCAGTCCTGCCAGCCCCTCGGTGCGGGCGAGGTGTTCCAGCTCGTCCAGGGCCCGGACGGCGGCCTCCGCCGCCGGGGCGTCACGGCCGGCGAGGCCGCTCTCCTCGAACTCGTCCTCGTCCAGCCGCAGGACGGACGAGCCGTCGGCCGAGACCCACAGGTCCAGGTCCAGGTCCTCGACCAGGAGTTCACCGTCGCGGAGCACGGCGGGCCGGGTGATGTCGCAGTACCAGCCCTTCAGCTCCCCGCCCCCGGTACGGACCTCCTTCACCGCGTACCACCGGTCGCGCCAGTAGTGCTCGGTGAAGACGTCCCCGGGCTCGAAGCGTACGAAGCCGAAGTCCCGGACCCCCGGGGCGGCCCACGGCGCGCGGACGGTGATCCGGTTCCCGTCGTCCCCGACCGGCTCTGCCGGGTAACGGATCTTCGTGCGGCCCGCCTTGACCAGGGCCACCGTCAAGGTGGTCCCTGAATCAGCCGATCTCGCGGACATGGCGTACCTCCGTGGCACAGATCTCGTAGCCGAACCAGCGGTTGACCGCCAGCATCGGGCCGTTGTCGGCGTCGTTGCCGGTGTAGGCGTCCGTGTACCCGGCGGCGCGCGCCCGGTGCAGGGAGGTGTTCTTGGCGAGCTTCGCCAGCCCCCTGCCCCGGAAGGCGCGCCGGGTGCCGGTCATGGCCGACCAGTAGCGGGTCAGTCCGTCGGTCTGCGCGGCACTGAACGCCGCTACCTGTCCGTCCACCGTCACGACCGTGGTGAGCGCGTGGTCGAAGCCGGGCCGCCGCCAGGTCGTCGCCAGCCAGTCCTCGTAGTCGGAGAACTCCACCGGGACATCGCTCGGCTCGTCCGCGGTCGTCTCCGCGTCCGCCTCGAACAGAGGCCGCGGATCGTCCTCGAAGTCCGCCGCGGTGAGCAGCTCGACCCCGGAGGGCACGTCCTGGAGCGGTGGCAGCGAGCCGTCCGTCAGGCCGAGCCGGAGGAAGTGCGCGGGCCGTCGCGCCGCGTACCCGCGCTTCGCGGCGAACGCACGGTCGGCCGGCTCGTCCAGCACCCAGGTGTAGACGGCGCTCGCCCCGGCACCGGCCAGATGCTCCTCACCGGTCCGCAGGAGCAGCGACCCCGCACCCCGGCCCCTCCTGTCCGGATGGACGTACGGATTGCAGAAGCCCTGACCGGGCTTCGGGCTCTCGTGCGAGATCCCGGCCTGCGCGGTCCCGATCACCTCGCCGTCCTCCTCGGCCACCAGCAGCCGGTACCGCCTGTCCGGATGGGCGTCGGCCAGATCGCGCAGGACCTGTTCCGGAGTCGTCACCATGAAGGGCAGAGCGGCACGCCGCACCCGCACCCAGGCCTCCGCGTCGGCGGGCAGGAAGTCACGCACGCGTACCGTCATGCGCGGACGCTAACGCGGGTGGACGCCCGGGCGCCTGTGAATTTCCGGCGGCGCGGCCGGTGAACGGGTCCCCTGGTGGGAGACAATCGGCGCGTGACCCTGAAGATCGCAGTTGACCCGGACTCCGCCACCGCCCCCTACGAGCAGCTGCGCGCCCAGCTGTCCGGACAGGCCCGCTCCGGGGACCTGCCCGTCGGCTACCGTCTTCCGACCGTGCGCGGCCTCGCCGGGGAACTCGGCCTCGCCGCCAACACGGTGGCCAAGGCCTACCGTGCCCTGGAGGCCGACGGGGTGATCGAGACCCGGGGCCGCAACGGGACGTTCGTCGCCGCGGCGGGTGACGCGGCGGCCCGCAACGCGGCCACGGCGGCCCAGGAGTACGCCGAACAGGCCCGGCGCCTCGGCCTGTCGGAGGCGGACGCGCTCGCACAGGCCGAGGACGCCGTACGGGCGGCCTACGCGCGATAGGGCCCTGCCGCCGCACTCAGAGATACAGACCGGCGTCCGCCCCCGCGTCCTGCTTCGGAACGGACGCGGGTCCGCTGCCCCGCCGCAGGGCGTACAGCTCGGCCAGCGTCGCGCCCTCGCGGCCGATCCCTTCCTCCGTGCCCAGCCAGGACACCGACTCCGCGCGGGTCAGCGAGCCCACCTCGACGCGGGCCAGGCAGCGGCCCGGCCTGACGACGGCCGGGTGCAGCCGCTCCAGGTCCTCGTTGGTCGTCACGCCCACCAGCACATTGCGCCCCTGGCCCAGCAGACCGTCGGTCAGGTTGAGCAGCCGGGACAGTGCCTGACCCGCCGTGTGCTTGGCCTCGCCGCGGATCAGCTCGTCGCAGTCCTCCAGCAGGAGCAGCCGCCAGCGCCCCTTCGACGAACCGTCGTCCTCGCCGATGGCGATGTCCATCAGATAGCCGACGTCGTTGAACAGCCGCTCCGGGTCCAGCACGCAGTCGACCTGGCACCAGTCGCGCCAGGACCGGGCCAGGGTGCGCAGCGCCGAGGTCTTGCCGGTGCCCGGCGGGCCGTGCAGCAGAAGCAGCCGGCCGGCGATGTCGTCGGGGGTCACCTTCATCAGCCGGTCCATCGCATCGGCCACCGGAGCCGTGTAGTTGGACCGGACCTCGTCCCAGGTGCCGGCGGCGATCTGCCGGGTGGTGCGGTGCGGGCCCCGGCGTGGTGAGACGTACCAGAAGCCCATGGTCACGTTCTCGGGCTGCGGCTCCGGCTCGTCCTGTGCGCCGTCGGTCGCCTCGGAGAGGATCTTCTGCGCGAGCTCGGGGGAGGTGGCGGTGACCGTGACGTCGGCGCCCCGGTTCCACCGGGAGACCAGCACAGTCCAGCCGTCGCCCTCGGCCAGCGTGGCGCTGCGGTCGTCGTCGCGGGCCGATCTCAGCACCTCGGCCGCCGCGGGGAGCAGGGTCGCCCCCGGCCTGACCCGGTCGAGGGAGGAACTGTGCGAATGAGGCTGCTCGCCCGTCGCGAAGCGGCCCAGGAACAGCGCGTCCACGACGTCGGACGGCGAATCGCTGTCGTCCACGTTGAGCCGGATCGGCAGGGCGGACTCGGGGTTGGCAGACATGGCGCCCATGATCCGGCACGGTGCCGCCCCGCGCACCCAGGTTTCGGGAGCTGCCCGCAGGTGGCGGGAGGCGGACACGGCCCCGGTCCGGCGGCGCCCCGCCGGACCGGGGACCTGCCTCAGCCCGGCCGGCGGCGCACCCGGCGTGCACCGCGCACCACGGCGAACCCCTTGGTGAGCACCCGGTCCACAGCGAACGACCGCGCGAGGGCCCGGCCCTCCACCAGCCGTGCGAACTCGGCGGCGCCCGTCCGACGGCGGACGGTCACCCGCTCCAGGGCGTACGGACCCTGGCGGCGCCGCGCCAGGGCATTGCCCACGGCGAGGGACTGCGCGAAGCCCGCCGCCCGCACCGCCCGCCGCACCCGGCGGGTGGAGTAGCCGTACGGATAGGCGAAGGAGGCCGGGGGAGCGCCCAGTTCGGCGGCGGCGATCTCCCGGCAGCCGGCCGTCTCGGCCCTCAGCGCCGCCCCGTCGAGCTGGTCCAGCTGCGGGTGGGTGTGGCTGTGCCCGCCTATCTCCACGCCCGTGGAGGCGAGTTCGCGCACCTGGCCCCAGTCGAGCATGGTGTCCGGGGCGCCGCCCTCGTCGTGGCCACCGCGCAGCCAGCCGGTGGTGACGAAGACGGTGGCCGCGAAACCGTGCTCGGCGAGCACCGGCAACGCGTACCGGTGCACCCCCTCGTAGCCGTCGTCGAACGTGATCAGCACCGGCCGGGGCGGCAGCGGGCGTCCCGTGCGCCAGCTCCCGGCCAGCGCGGCCGTGGTCAGCGGGGTGAAGCCGCGCCGGGCCAGGATCTCCATCTGCGTCCGGAACGCGCCGGGTGACACGGAGAGGCCGTACACGCGGTCGGCCGGGCGGTGGCCGACCGCGTGGTACATCAGGATCGGCACGGCGCCGCTCCCGAGGTCGTCCCCGCTCACCGCACCTCCTCCCGTGCGTCCGCCGGTTCGATCGGGGGCACGGCGAACGACACACCGTCACGCCGGACCCGCGCGCTGCCCACCGCGTAACCGGCCGCCGCCGCCAGCACCCCCGTCACGACGGCGCCGGTGCGGCCCGCTCCGCCGGGACGGCCCAGCAAGAAGTCCCGTACGCCCCGCAGCACCCCGGCCGGGAGCACCCGGGTGGTGTAGCGGCGCTCGGACTCCAGCCCCCGGGCGGCACCGACGCTCCTGGCGACGAGCGCCTTCGAGAGCCCCTCGGCGTACGCGCGGGTGCGGAAGTACCCGAAACGCTCGCGCGCCGCCGGGACCTTGTGGCGGATCACGGCGCGGTCGTCGATCAGCACCACGGCCCGGGGACGCGCGCGGGTGAGACGGATGCAGAACTCGGTCTCCTCACCGCCCAGTGGCCGCTTGTCCCCGTCCCGCCCGATACCGGTGGCGAAACCGCCCGCCGCGTCGAACGCCTCGCGGCGGAAGGAGGCGTTGCCGCCGAGGACGTTCCGTACGCGGACCGTGCCGGGCGGCAGTCCCCGATAGGTGCAACCGACGACCCAGTCGAACTCCTCGGGGAACCAGAGCGGTCTGCGCCCCGAGGCCCACGACGGGAGGGTCCGGCCGCCGACGGCCATCACCTCCGGATCGTCGTAACCCCGGTCGAGGTGACGCAGCCAGTCCCGCCCGGCCACGGCGTCGTCGTCGAGGAAGGCGACGATCGTGCCGCGGGCGGCCGCGACACCCGTGTTGCGGCCCGCCGACAGCCCGCGCGGACCCGCGTTCGCGAGGACCCGCACCCCCGGGGAGCCCCGGTACTCGTCCGCCAGACGGCTCAGCAACGCCGGGTTGTGGTCGACGACCACCAGGGTCTCCTCCGCCGGCAGCGACTGGGACCCGACCGAGGCGACCGCTTCGAGGATGTCGTCCCAGCGCTCCTCGGTGTAGACGCAGACGACGACGGAGAAGGCGCGTGGCGTCACAGCAGCTGTCCCCGGCCGATGACCGCGGGAGCGGTCGCGGTCCGGCGGCGCACCCGCTTCTCCGTGAGGATCACCCGCAGTACGCGCAGTCCGTCGCGCACGGCGCTGAGATTGCTGACGCCGTGGATGCGGTTGTACTCGTGGCTCGGCACCTCCTGGACCCTGAGACCGGCCTTGACCACCCTGATGTTCATCAGGGTCTCGATCTCGAAGCCGGTGCAGTCCAGGGTGATCCTGTCCAGGCAGTGCTTCCAGAAGGCGTTGTAGCCGTAGCAGAGGTCGGTGTAGCGGGCCCCGAACTTGCGGTTGACCACCGCGCACAGCGCCCGGTTGCCGAGCTTGCGGACGGGCGTCATGTCGTCCGTCCCGCCACCGTTGGCAAAGCGGGAGCCCTTGGCGAAGTCGGCCCCGCCGACCAGGGCGGAGACGTAGCTGACGATCTCCCCGCCGTCCGCCGAGCCGTCGGCGTCGACCATCACGATGATCTCGCCGGTGCAGGCGGCGAAGCCACTGATCAGGGCGTCCCCCTTGCCCTTGCCGGTCTGTTCGACGACCACGACGTCCGGGCGGAGTTCGCGGGCGACACGGACGGTGTCGTCGCTCGAATTGCCGTCGACGAGCACGACTTCATGAATCCAGTCGGGCAGCGTACCGAACACATGGGGAAGATTCGCCGCCTCATTCATGGCGGGGATCACGACACTTACCGGTGGCGCTATCGCGAGATGCGAGGAGATCGGTCGGTATTCGCTCTGTATTCGAGCGGATCCGGTCTCTTCCGTGACAGGTCTGATCGAGGAAGGCAGGGCTGAACTCATGAGTCTTTTCCCTCTCGTCCGGTGGACGGCCCGCCCCCGGGCAGTCCGGCACAAAGGTCCGGTTCGAAAGGGGGGTTCTCACCCCGGCCATGACGGCATGACGCTCCGAGCTGGCTGGATGAGCTGGCACAACTGGCCGTACGGCGGCCGACTCGACTGAGTACGGCCGCTGGGCACGGCACCCCCCTACCGCGCCCCGCTCCGGTGTCCACCGCGGCTGCCTGAGCCCTCCCCTGGAGCCGCCTGCGTGATGGGCCGTTGCGGGTTGATCTACGACGGTATTAACGATTGGAACTGTATGGCAAGACATGCAATGACGTCTCACCCTTTTCGGACTTTGACGGAACTGTCACATGTGGCCACGGAATTGATGCCTCCTGTTTCCCGCGATGTTCCGGGCCTCCCGGAGTTGTTCCACAAGGGAAATGATCAGCGTCGACCCGGAAATGATCAGGCGGAATTCCACGCTGACCTGCTGTTCGGTGCCGGCGGACGGCTGCGGCCGGTGACGCGGCTGTCGGCCGCTACCCGGTGGAGGTGGCGGTTCGGTCCGGTCGCGCCGGGACCCGGCGGCCGGGCGTGCGGTGCGGGGGCTGGGTCACTAAGTGAGAAAAGAGGGTGAAAGGGGCGCACGGAGGTGGGCCGCGCACCACCTCTCGGCAGGTGACCCGTGCGCGTGGCAAGGTTTGCCCTGCTTCATGCCTGATGTCGGAGTCCGGTGTGGCGCATCCTCAGGAGCCCCGCGAGAAGATGTTGTTCAAGCTTCTTGGCATGGACACTTCCGGAATTCCCGTCGGTACTGCTACCACGGAGTAGGCAGAGATCCTGCCCAAGGAGGTTCCATGAAAATGTCCAGACTCGTGGCGTTCTCGTCCTCTCTTCTCCTCGGTACCGTTCTCGCCCTGACCGGCGTGGGCGTCGCCCAGGCCCAGGAGTCCGCCGCGGCCGTCGACTACGTCGCGCTGGGGGACTCGTACTCGTCGGGCGTCGGCGCCGGCAGCTACGACAGTGCGAGCGGTGACTGCAAGCGCAGCACCCGCGCCTATCCCGTTCTCTGGAAGGCGGCCAACAACCCCGCCTCCTTCGCCTTCACCGCGTGCTCGGGCGCCAGGACCGGTGACGTCACGGCCGGTCAGCTGGGCCCGCTCAGCTCCGCCACCGACCTCGTGTCGATCTCCATCGGCGGCAACGACGCCGGCTTCGCCGATGTCATGACCACCTGTGTCCTGCAGTCCGAGGCCACGTGCCTGAGCCGGATCGCCACCGCCCGCGCCTACGTGGACTCGACCCTCCCCGGCAAACTGGACTCCGTCTACACGGCGATCAGCGCCAAAGCGCCCTCGGCCCGCGTCGTCGTGCTCGGCTACCCCCGCTTCTACAAGCTCAGCGGCAGCTGCGTCGCCGGTCTGAGCGAGAAGGAGCGCACCGCCATCAACGGCGCCGCCGACTACCTCAACGCCGCCACGGCCAAGCGTGCGGCCGACCACGGCTTCACCTTCGGCGACGTCACCCCGACCTTCACCGGACACGAGATCTGCTCGGGCAGCGCCTGGCTGCACAGCGTGAACTGGCTCAACATCGGTGAGTCCTACCACCCGACCGCCGCCGGGCAGTCGGGTGGCTATCTGCCCGCCCTCAGTTCCAAGGCCTGACCCGTACCCCTGTAGCGGGCGCCGGGGCTCAACCGTGCGTGGAGGAGGGGGTTCCGTCCTGCGGAGCCCCCTTCCCTTGCGTCGTCGTGGTGTCCGCCGGCACCTGCGCGGGCGAGCTCGCCGACCAGGTCGTCAGGGCCGCCGTGCCGCCGCTCCTGTCGTCCGGGTCGTCGTCGCCCGCCAGTGCCCATACGAGACCTCCGGCGACGAGCAGTGTGACCACCGCCGCCACGGCCACCAGGACGCCCGTGCGGCGCGTGGTCCCGGTGGGTTCCGGCAGATCCGCGGCCGCCCCGCCACCGCCGCCCGTCGCATCGGTAACGCCCGCCGGCAGGGGGGAGGGTGGGGCGGCCGGCGATCCGGTGCCGCCCGCGGCCAGGATCCGCAGCCGACGTTCCGCCTCCCCGGCGGTGAGCCGTTCGGCAGGATCCTTGCGCAGCAGACCCTCGATGACCGGCCCGAGCGCACCGGCCCGTTCGGGAGGCGGCGGCTCCTCCTCACCCACCGCGCGCAAGGTGCCCGCCGGAGTGCTCCGGCCGAAGGGCGACCGGCCTTCGGCCGCGACGTACAGAAGCACTCCGAGCGACCAGAGGTCGGATTCCGGCCCCGGCGTGCGCCCCAGCGCGCGCTCGGGCGCCACATGGTCCGGTGAGCTGACCGGCTCACCCGCCAGGGTGAGTTCCGGCGTCCCGCGGTCCGCGGTGATGCCGAAGTCCTTCAGCATGACCCGGCCGTCGTTGGCCAGCAGTACGTTCCCCGGTTTCACGTCGCGGTGCAGCACACCGGCCTCGTGGCCGCCGCGCAGCGCAGCGAGCACCTCCGCTCCGATCCTGGCCGCACGCCGCGGGGACAGCGGGCCGTCGGCGGCCAGGACGTCGGACAGGGTGAGTCCACGGACCAGCTCCATCACGATCCAGGGCCGGCCGCCCTGGGTGACCACGTCGTGGACGGTGACGACATTGCGGTGCGTGACGCGCGCCGCCGTGCGGACCTCCCCCTCCAGGCGGGAGTGCAGCCGCTCGGCCTCGGCGGCGGGCAGGGCCGCGGGGATCCGCACCTCCTTGACGGCCACCTCGCGCCCCAGCACCTCGTCACGGGCACGCCACACGGTGCCCGCCCCGCCTTCGCCCAGCGGGTCCAGGAGGCGGTAACGATCCGCGATCACACGTCCGGTGTCCGGGGCTTCGCTCATCGGTGACCCTCCATCAGCAGCGTTGCGCAGTACGGACGAATCACCTCCAAGCTAACTCAACTCGCCCCGGGGTCGACAGGATCCGGTAACGGGCCGTCAACCCCCGTGTACAGGCGTGCAATCCTGCGGCCGGGATACACGAGTGTCACTGCGGGACGATAGGGTTAACCTGCCCGGGCCGGGTGCCCTCGTACGGGTGGGGAGTGACATGGAACAGATAACGGTGCGCAGCAGGCCGCGTGTGCCTGCGATCACATGTGGGAGCGGTGCGACCAGTTCGCGCCTCGACCGTCATCTCGCGGTGCTGGGCGGTCCTGCCGTTCCGCAGCGTGAGTCGGCCGAGGCGACGCTGCTGATGCTCGAGCTCACGTCGCGCGACGCCGCGCACACCCGCAGGAGCAGGAGCGCGCGTGTCTCGCTCTTCGCCCCCCTGCGGCGACTGCGGCGCTCGCTCTTCGGCAGCCGCCGCTGACCGACGGCTGTCACGACAGGTCCGGCCCTCGCTGAGGGCCGCGTCCACGATCACTCCGTTCCGGCGCAGTGCTGCTGTCCGCCCGTCCGTCATCCCCAGGGCGTGGCAGCGTTGCGTCGGTGTGTTCCCCCAGCGCCGGTACGGCACCCATCGGCGCCCCGCCCGGCAGTGCGACCGCCGGTACCCGCGTACGGAGGCGGCCACCTTCCCCCCGGCACCCCCCGTCTCACAGCAACGCGAACTGCCCCTCGGGGCCCTCCTCGCGATGGTCCAGCACGGAGGCGGGCCGACGGGCCCAGGCAGGCACGGGAAGTACCCCGGCAGCGCGCAGCCCGTCCCGGGTGAGCGTGTCCGCCCTCCCGACCGCCTCCCGCAACTCCTCCTGACGGGGACGCAGTCCGGCCAGCAGCGCCAGGACGGTGATCAGCTCCAGGAGTTCCGACGTCCGTTCCCGCGGCCAGTCCCGCGGCCCCACGGCGGCCAGTCCCTCCGCCGCCGCCGTACGGCGCTCGAACCATAGCTCCAGCACGCGCACACCGCCGACGCGGAAGTCCCAGGCCGCGGCCGGAACGGGCGAGACCCGCCCCTCGCCGATCACGAGCACCTCCTCCCCGGCGTCGAAGCTGATGCTGTCCGGCCGGGGCCCGATCGCGGCCCGTACGTACGGCCGCCGGCCGCCGGGCAGGCGTGGACGTTCCCCGCCGCGTGCCCCGCGCAACTGGAGCCGCATCAGCTCCTGCCCGAGTTCCACGCCCTGCGCCCAGAGGCCGCCGCCCATGGGCAGCGGGACGAGGGGGCCCGCGGGGGAGGGCCTGGCGGCGGCGAGGATCCAGGCCAGGACGGATTCGGCGGTGACCGGGGCCCCGTACCGCTCGGACAGGAGGGCGGTCAGTCCCGGTGCGAGATTGGGCTCCTGCCCTCCCGGCCGCCGGTGGAGCGGCCTTGTCCGGCCCGGCCGCCCCGCAGGTGAGTGACCGTCCGGCAGCAGCGCGGTCGCGGACAGGCACGGACCGTCGTCCTGGGGCACGTATCCGTGCTCGACGGCGAAGATCTGGTGTCCGTCGGCGACGCGCCACAGCTCGGGGCGGGCCGCGTCGAGCAGCCGGTGGTCGGGAATCAGCCACTGCTTGTCGAAGGGGCCGTGCAGGATCCGTACGGGTTCCGGGTAGGGGCCCGGGTCACGGGCGAACGCGCCGGTCCCGGTGGCCGTGCCCGGAAGCGCCGCGGCCGGGGACAGTGGAGTACGGGAGCGGCTGGGCCGGAACAGGCGTTCCTGTTCCGCGCCCTCCGCCCGTGCCAGCAGGTCCCAGCGGGCCCGGAGCGATGAGGCGTCGGGGGCCGTCACCCAGGGACGCCCCGTTCTCAGGGGGCGTACCGACCAGGGCATGAGGTCGTCCAGCAGCGGGAGCGCATCGCCCCCGCCGGCTCCGGCCGCCACCCGTGCTGCCACCGTGCGGTCCTCCCCGTCGCCACGTCCGCCGCCTCCGGCATCGTAACGACCTCTCTGCGACGACCCCTCCGTGACGCCCCTTCGCACCGGTCCCCGCGTCAGTGCGCGTCCACGGTCACCGAGAAGGAGAAGCGGTCCCCGCGGTAGCGGATGCGCGCCACGTCCACCACCGAGCCGTCCTCGTCGTACGTCACCCCGGTGTAGTGCAGGATCGGGCTGAGCAGCGGGACCTGGAGCAGCTCGGCGGTGGCGGGGTCGGCGAGGCGCGCCTCGACGGTGTCCGTGATCCGGGAGATGCGTACGCCGACGACGTCACGCAGCACCTTGGTCATGGGCCACCGCTCCAGATCGGTCACGTCGAGCCGGGCGGCGGTCTCCGGGCGCAGCGCGTTCTCCGCCCAGTTGGTGGGCTCGCCCGTCCCCTCGTCGCGGCGCAGCCGCCGGTAGCTGACCACCTCCGGGCAGTCGGGGAAGAACTCCGCGAGATCGCCGGGGACGGGTGTCCGGCCGTGGCCGAGCACGGTCGTGAGCTCGCCCGACTGCTGGGCGACGATCGTGTCGATCGATCCCAGCAGCCGGACCGGTGACACCCGCCGTGCACGCGGCTCGATGAACGTGCCGCGCCGCCGGTGTCTGCTGATCAGCCCCTCGCTCTCCAGCTCCTTGAGGGCCTGGCGCATGGT
Organism: Streptomyces sp. Alt3; assembly: GCF_030719215.1. Lineage (NCBI taxonomy): Bacteria > Bacillati > Actinomycetota > Actinomycetes > Kitasatosporales > Streptomycetaceae > Streptomyces > Streptomyces glycanivorans. The sequence goes on from NZ_CP120983.1 coordinate 6,645,983, forward strand.
GAGCACGCTGACGCCGTAGTGCGCGGCGAGCTGTTCCTCGGTGGGCAGACGGGCCGAGGCGTCCTGGGGGCGGCCCAGTATGGACGCCCGCAGGGACTGCGAGACCTGGTACCAGAGGGGCAGCTTCCGGTTCAGCACCAGGGAGTCGGGGGCGAATCCGGGCCGGCTCGCCTCGTTCACCTGATTCATCCGGTTCACCCGATCTCTCCGAGGAGTGGCCGGCGGTGCGGTCTCACGGCCGGAAGTTGCGGCTCAGACCCTGCCACACGTCGTCGTAGCCGCGCTGCAGATGGTCCGCCCCCGCGGCCTGCGCGGTCGCGGTGACCGGCCAGCGGGTCTCGAACATGAACGCCAGACCGTCGTCGATCCTCTGCGGCACCAGCTCCGCCGCGCTCGCCCGGTCGAAGGTCTCACGGTCCGGGCCGTGAGCCGACATCATGTTGTGCAGCGAGCCGCCGCCCGGCACGAACCCACCCGCCTTCGCGTCGTACGCGCCCTCGATCAGGCCCATGTACTCACTCATGACGTTGCGGTGGAAGTACGGCGGCCGGAACGTGTCCTCGCCGACCAGCCAGCGCGGGGCGAAGACGACGAAGTCGACGCCCGCGAGCCCCGGGGTGTCCGACGGCGAGGTCAGCACGGTGAAGATCGACGGGTCGGGGTGGTCGTAGCTGATGGTGCCCATCACGTTGAAGCGGCGCAGGTCGTAGACGTACGGCGTGTGGTTGCCGTGCCAGGCGACCACGTCGAGCGGTGAGTGGTCGTACGTCGCCGACCAGAGGTTCCCGCAGAACTTGTTGACCACCTCTACCGGGCCCTCACGGTCCTCGAACGCCGCCACGGGCGCCAGGAAGTCCCGTGCGTTGGCGAGGCCGTTGGCGCCGATGGGCCCCAGGTCGGGCAGGACGAACGGCTGCCCGTAGTTCTCGCAGACGTAGCCGCGGGCCGTGGTGTCCAGCAGCTCGACGCGGAAGCGAACGCCGCGCGGGACCAGCGCCACATGGCCGGGCTCGGCCCGGAGCAGGCCCAGTTCGGTGCGGAGCAGGAGGCCGCCGTGCTCGGGGACGATCAGGAGCTCCCCGTCGGAGTCGCCGAACACCCGGTCCGTCATGGAGGTGTTCGCGCTGTACAGGTGCACGGCCATGCCGGTGCGCTGGGTGGCGTCGCCGTTGCCCCCCAGCGTCCACAGGCCGGCCAGGAAGTCCGTGCCGGGCGCGGGGTCGGGGAGCGGGTCCCAGCGCAGCCGGTTGGGATCGGGCACCGTCTCGGTGAACGGACCGGTGCGCAGGGTGCCGTTGTCGACCCGGACGAAGGCGGGATGGGCGGCCGAGGGGCGGATCCGGTAGAGCCAGGACCGGCGGTTGCGGGCACGGGGCTCGGTGAAGGCCGAGCCGCTGAGCTGTTCCGCGTAGAGCCCGAGGGGGGCGCGCTGGGGCGAGTTGCGGCCGTGGGGCAGGGCGCCCGGGACGGCCTCGGAACTGTGCTCGTTGCCGAAGCCGGACATGTGGCCGAGGTTCTCCGCCGCTTTTCTCGCCTGCTCGATGCCGCTCATCACGCGCTCCCGTCGGAAGGGGGACCCTGTGGATCCCTGACGAGGAATCCTATGGATCACCGTAGGAATCGAAACGGGGCCCGTCAACGGCATACGGGCATCATGGAGCCGTGTCCCACGCTCATACGAACCTCCGGCGCGTCCCCGTGCAGCAGCGCAGCGCCGACCGCCTCGCCCGCATCCTCGACGCCGGAGCCGCGCTGCTCGACGAGGCCGGCTACGAGCAGCTCTCGACCCGGGCGGTGGCCGACCGGGCCGGTGTCCCCATCGGTTCCGTCTACCGCTTCTTCCCCAACAAGAGGGCGCTCGTCGACGCCCTGGCCGAGCGCAACCTGGAGGTCTACGCGGGGCGGGTCGTCGCCCGGCTCGAGGCGATCCCGGAGCGTGAGTGGCGTGCGGCCATCGACGCCGTGCTCGACGAGTACCTGGCGATGAAGCGCTCCGTCCCCGGCTTCGCGCTCGTCGACTTCGGCCCTCCCGTACCCACCGCGGGTCCGCTGGACGAGGAGGTCAACCGGCGCGTGGCGGGGCGGCTGACGGAACTGCTCTCCGGCCATCTCGGCCGGGGGCGCGACGGGGCGGCCGACGACGCCGCACTCCTGCGCACGGTCCTCGTCTGTGTGCAGGCCGCCGACGCCCTCCTCCAACTCGCCTTCCGGGCGGACCCGGTGGGCGACCCGGACCTGATAGCGGAGACCAGGATCCTGCTCCGGGCCTACCTCGCGGGAGTTCTCGGATAGCGGGCGGGTGGGCGGCGGCACAACGGGTGGCTCCAGGCCCTCGCCCCCATCCGTACCGGTCGGTATGCTCGGTCCGCCGGGTGCCGCGCCCGCCGGACGCGCCGCGGGACGCCGGATCACGCCCGCGCGCCACCGCCGCCCCGGGAGGGCCCATGTCCCACGATTCCCGCACCGCTCTGCGGATCTGCCCGCTCTGCGAGGCCACCTGCGGACTCACCCTCACCATCGAGGGAACGGCGGTCACCGGCGCCCGCGGTGACCGCGACGACGTCTTCAGCCAGGGCTTCGTCTGCCCCAAGGGCGCCTCCTTCGGGGGCCTGGACGCCGATCCCGACCGGCTGCGCACCCCGCTCGTCCGCACGGACGGCGTCCTGCGCGAGGCGACCTGGGGCGAGGCCTTCGACGCCGTCGCCGCGAGGATCCCCGCCCTGACCGCGGAACACGGCGAACAGGCCGTCGGTGTCTACCTCGGCAACCCCAACGTGCACACGATGGCAGGCGGGCTCTATCCGCCCCTGCTGCTGTCCGCGCTCGGCACCCGCAACGTCTTCACGGCCAGCACCCTGGACCAGATGCCCAAGCACGTCTCCAGCGGTCTGCTCTTCGGGGACGCCCAGGCCATACCCGTACCCGACCTGGACCGCACCGCCCACCTGCTGCTGATCGGCGCCAACCCGCTGGAGTCCAACGGCAGCCTGTGCACCGCCCCCGACTTCCCGGGCAGACTCAAGGCGCTGCGCAGGCGCGGCGGAACCCTCACCGTCATCGACCCGCGCCGGACCCGCACCGCGCGCCTCGCCGACCGGCACGCCGCGATCCGCCCCGGCACCGACGCCCTCCTGCTCGCCGCGCTCACCCAGGTCCTCGTCGAGGAGAAGCTCACCGACCCCGGCGCGCTCGCCGAGCACCTCGAAGGCTACGACGAACTGACAGAAGCCATCGCGGACTTCACCCCCGAAGCCGTGGCGGAGGCCTGCGACCTGGACGCTCCGACCATCCGGGAGATCGCCCGCGAACTGGCCGCGGCGCCCGCCGCCGCCGTCTACGGGCGCATCGGGAGCTGCACCGTCGAGCACGGCACCCTGGCCAGCTGGCTCGTCGACGTGCTCAACATCCTCACGGGCAACCTCGACCGCCCCGGCGGCGCCCTCTTCCCCCTCTCCGCCACCGCCCGAGCCCCTCGCGCTGCCGCGCCCGGCAAGGGCTTCTCCCTCGGCCGCTGGACCAGCCGGGTCTCCGGACACCCCGAGGCCAAGGGTGAACTGCCCGTCAGCGCCCTCGCCGAGGAGATCGAGACGCCGGGGGAGGGCCGGATCCGGGCCCTGATCGTCATCGCGGGCAACCCGGTGCTGTCCGCCCCTGACGGCGACCGCCTCGACCGGGCACTCGCCGACGGCCTCGACTTCATGGTCAGCGTCGATCCGTACCTCAACGAGACCTCCCGGCACGCCGATGTCGTCCTGCCCCCGCCGCCTCCCTCGCAGGGCGCCCACTTCGACTTCGCGCTCAACTCCCTGGCGGTGCGCAACCAGGTGCGCTACAGCCGCCCCGCCGTCCCGCTGGAGGACGGCCGGATGGACGAGGGTGAGATCCTCGCCAGGCTCGTCCTCGCCGTCGGCGGCATGCACGGCGCGCCGCCCGAGGCCGTCGACGATCTGGCCATCGGCGCCGCGCTGGCCAGGGCGGGAGCCCCCGAGGCGCTCGCCGGTGAACTGACCGGCCGCACCGGTGCCGAACGGCGGCTCGACCTGATGCTGCGCCTCGGCCCGTACGACCTCACGCTGGAGCAGCTCCTCGCGCATCCGCACGGGATCGATCTCGGCCCGCTGAAGCCGCGCCTCCCGCAGGTGCTCAGGACCCGCAGCGGACGCATCGAGCTGTTCCCCGCGCCGATCGCCGCCGACCTGCCCCGGCTGCGTGCCGCCCTCGGCGCGCGGCCCGCCGGGCTCGTACTCGTCGGCCGCCGCCATCTGCGGTCCAACAACAGCTGGATGCACAACGTCGCGTCGCTGCGCGGCGGCACGAACGTCTGCACCCTGCAGATCCACCCCGACGACGCGGCCCGGATCGGGCTCCGTGAGGGTGACACCGCCCGGATCACCGCGGCGGGCGGCGAGGTGGAGGCGTCGGCGGAGATCACCGACTCGGTGCGGACCGGAGTCGTGAGCCTTCCGCACGGCTGGGGGCACAGCCGTCCGGGCACCCGCATGTCGGTGGCCGGAGCGGAGCCGGGTGTCAACGTGAACCAGCTCCTGGACGGCACGCTCCTGGACCCGCTGTCGGGCACCGCTGTACTCAACGCCGTCCCCGTCGCCGTAACACCAAGTCGTTGACCTGGGGTTTTGCTCGTATTGCTCACACGTCAACATCTTGTTAACGCCGCAGAAGGGCCCCTAACGTCACTCGGACCGCCGGCACCGGTGAGAGTTCAAAGGTGAACGTTAGGTAGCCCATATGTTGACAGTCCTCGGCTTCGCCATGATCGCGACCTTCCTGGTCCTGATCATGACGAAGAAGATGTCCCCGATCGCGTCACTGGTCCTGATCCCCGCCCTGTTCTGCGTGGCCGTAGGGCAGGGCGCGAAGCTGGGTGACTACGTCATCGAAGGGGTCGGCACCCTCGCGCCGACCGCGGCGATGCTGATGTTCGCCATCGTCTACTTCGGCGTGATGATCGACGTCGGCCTCTTCGACCCGATCGTCCGGGCCATCCTGCGCTTCTGCAAGGCCGACCCGATGCGGATCGTCGTCGGTACGGCTCTGCTCGCCGCGATCGTCTCGCTCGACGGTGACGGGTCCACCACCTTCATGATCACGGTCTCGGCCATGTACCCGCTCTACAAGCGGCTGAAGATGAGCCTGGTCGTGATGACCTGCGTCGCCGCCACCGCGAACGGGGTCATGAACACCCTGCCCTGGGGCGGCCCCACCGCCCGGGCGGCCACCGCCCTCAAGGTGGACGCGGCCGACATCTTCGTGCCCATGATCCCCGCCCTGGCCATGGGCCTCCTCGCCGTCGTCCTCCTCGCCTTCGTCCTGGGCCGCCGCGAGCGCAAGCGGCTCGGCACGCTCACCCTCGACGAGGCGCTGGTGACCGAGCCCGAGACCGTCCTCGTCGGCGCGGGCGGCGGGGACCGGCTCACGAAGACGCCGAAGGGCCGCCCCGGCACCGCGACCGGCCCCGGCACCGCTGCCGGCGCCGGTGGTGCGGGGAGTGCGGACGTCGCCGAGGACGAGGACGAGGAGCAGGAGTTCAAGGGCCTCGACCCCAACAGGTCCACGCTGCGCCCCAAGCTCTACTGGTTCAACGCCGGCCTCACCGTGGCCCTGCTGGCCGCGATGATCATGGAAGTCATGCCGATCCCCGTGCTCTTCCTGATCGGCGCGGCCCTCGCCCTCACCGTCAACTTCCCCCGCATGCCCGACCAGCGGGCCAGGATCGCGGCCCACGCCGACAACGTGCTCAACGTCTCCGGCATGGTCTTCGCCGCCGCCGTCTTCACCGGCGTGCTCACCGGCACCGGTATGGTCGAGCACATGGCGGACTGGCTCGTCGGGGCGATCCCCGACGCCATGGGCCCGCACATGGCCGTCGTCACCGGCGTGCTGAGCCTCCCCCTCACCTACTTCATGTCCAACGACGGCTTCTACTTCGGAGTGCTGCCCGTGCTTGCCGAGGCCGGCGCCGCCCACGGCGTCTCCCACCTGGAGATCGCCCGCGCGTCCATCGCCGGTCAGCCGCTGCACATGTCGTCCCCACTCGTGCCCGCCGTCTACGTCCTGGTCGGCATGGCCAAGGTCGAGTTCGGTGACCACACCCGGTTCACCGTCAAGTGGGCCGTGCTCACCTCTCTGGTGGTCCTCGGCGCCGGAATCCTCTTCGGAATCATCTGATGCCTCCGGAACCACGGCCCGGCAGGGGCTGGCTGCTGCGCCTCGTCATCGCCTTCGCCTTCGCGCAGGGGGCGGTGTCGATGGCGCGGCCCGCCGTCTCCTACCGGGCTCTCTCGCTGGGCGCCGACGAGCGCGCGATCGGCGTCATCGCCGGCGTGTACGCGCTCCTGCCGCTCTTCGCCGCCGTACCCCTGGGCCGGCGGACCGACCACGGGCGCTGCGCACCGCTGCTGCCGGTCGGGGTCCTCCTGATCGGCGGCGGCTGCGCGCTCAGCGGCACCTCCGGCTCCCTCACGACGCTGGCCGCCTGGAGCGGGGTCATGGGCCTCGGCCACCTCTGCTTCGTCATCGGCGCCCAGTCGCTCGTCGCCAGGCAGTCCCCGCCGGCGGAACAGGACCGCAACTTCGGCCACTTCACCATCGGCGCCTCCCTCGGCCAGCTGATCGGCCCGATCGCCGCGGGCTTCCTCATCTCCGAGAAGGACGGCGCGATGGCCCGTACGAGCGCCCTCGCGCTGCTCGTCTCGGCCGCCGTCGCCGCCGTCTCCCTCACCTCGCTGTGGCGCATCGAGCACCGCAGGACCGCCGGATCGTCCCGGAAGGCGGGCCCGAAGGTGCCGGTGGGCAGCATCCTGCGCACCCGCGGGGTCCCGGCCGGCATCTTCATCAGCCTCGCCGTGCTCAGCGCCACCGACATCCTCACCGCCTATCTGCCGGTGGTCGGCGAGCACCGAGGTATCGCGCCCGCCACCGTGGGCCTGCTGCTCAGCCTCCGGGCCGCCGCCACCATCGCCTGCCGGCTCGTGATGACACCCGTGCTGCGCCTGGTCGGCAGGACCGCCCTGCTCTCCGCTACCTGCCTGCTGGGCGGCCTCCTCTGCGCGGCCGTCGCCCTGCCCGTGCCGGTGTGGGGGCTCGCCGTGATGCTCGCCGTACTGGGCTTCTGCCTGGGGTTCGGCCAGCCCCTCTCGATGACCACCGTCGTCCAGGCCGCACCCGCGGCGGCCCGTTCCACGGCGCTCGCCCTCCGGCTCACCGGGAACCGGCTCGGCCAGGTCGCGGCCCCGGCCGCGGCCGGACTGATCGCCGGTGTCGCGGGCACGGCGGCGCCGTTCGTCATGCTGGGCGCACTGCTCGTGGGCGCGGCGGGACTCGGACTGCGGGGCGGCGGGACGGACGCGGCTGCCCCGGGCCCCACGTCGTCGGCCCCCGCACCGCGTGCCGGACGCTCCCGGGCCGAGCGGAACCCCGCCTGAGAACACGCCGCCCGCGGCTGCCCGGCGAGCCGGTCCCGCACGGCCCGTGGCAGCCCCCGGCCGTGCGTGCGAGGGTTGCCGCCGGCCGGGCGTGATCTGTGTCTCCGGCCCTTCTCCGGCGCTTCCCTGGCGCCAAAAAACTAACAGCGCTAGTTTGGGCCCGGGACGGCATCCGTCCGTACGAGCACGGCTTCGGCGGCAGGCACAGCGAGCCCGGGAGGGACAGCCATGAAGGCGCATGACGGGATGTACATCGGCGGGGAGTGGCGGCCCGCCTCGGGCCAGGACACGATCGCGGTCGTGAACCCGGCGGACGAGCAGGTCATCGGCCATGTTCCGGCGGGTACGGCCGAGGACGTCGACGCGGCGGTACGCGCCGCACGTGCCGCCTTCCCCGGCTGGGCGGCCACCCCGCCCGCCGAGCGCGCCGAGAGGATCGCCGCGCTGCGTGACGTACTCGCCGCCCGCAAGGACGAGATCGCCGAGACGGTCACGGCGGAGCTCGGCTCGCCGCTGCCGCTCTCCCAGGCGGTGCACGCCGGCGTTCCGGTGCTGGTCGCCGGTTCCTACGCCGAACTCGCCGCCTCCTACTCCTTCGAGGAGAAGCTCGGCAGTTCGACGGTCCTGCTGGAGCCCGTCGGCGTCGTCGGCGCGATCACACCCTGGAACTACCCGCTCCACCAGATCGTCGCGAAGGTGGCCCCCGCGCTGGCCGCCGGCTGCACCGTCGTCCTGAAGCCCGCGGAGGACACCCCGCTCACCGCGCAGCTCTTCGCCGAGGCCACCCAGGAGGCCGGCCTGCCCGCCGGCGTCTTCAACCTGGTCACCGGCATCGGGGCGGTCGCCGGTCAGGCGCTGGCCGAGCACGAGGGCGTCGACCTGGTCTCGTTCACCGGGTCCACGGCCGTCGGCAGGCAGATCGGCGCCACCGCCGGAGCGGCCGTCAAGCGCGTCGCCCTGGAGCTGGGCGGCAAGTCCGCCAACGTGATCCTGCCGGGCGCCGACCTCGCCAGGGCCGTCAACGTCGGCGTCGCCAACGTGATGTCCAACTCCGGCCAGACCTGCAGCGCGTGGACCCGGATGCTGGTCGACGCCGAGCGGTACGAGGAGGCCGTGGCGCTCGCCGCCACCGCGGTCGCGAAGTACGTGCCGGGGGAGCGGGTCGGCCCGGTCGTCAACGCCAAGCAGCAGGCCCGGGTCCGTGGATACATCGAGAAGGGTGTCGAGGAGGGAGCCCGCCTCGTCGCGGGAGGCCCCGAGGCGCCCAAGGACCAGGGCTACTACGTCAGCCCCACGGTCTTCGCCGACGTCACCCCGGACATGACCATCGCCCAGGAGGAGATCTTCGGCCCGGTCCTCTCCATCCTGAGGTACGAGGACGTGGACGACGCCCTGCGGATCGCCAACGACACCGTGTACGGGCTCGCCGGCGCCGTCTGGGGCGCGGACGACGCGGAGGCCGTCGCCTTCGCCCGCCGCATGGACACCGGGCAGGTCGACATCAACGGCGGCCGCTTCAACCCGCTGGCGCCCTTCGGCGGTTACAAGCAGTCAGGGGTGGGCCGTGAACTCGGCCCGCACGGCCTCTCCGAGTACCTCCAGACCAAGTCCCTCCAGTTCTGATCCGCCCGACGACCCACCGAGGAGTCTGTTCGTGGTCCGCGCCGCTGTACTGCCCGCCGTCGGAGCTCCGCTGGAGATCACCGACATCGAACTCCCGGAGCCCGGCCCCGGCCAGGTGAGCGTCTCTCTCGCCGCCGCCGGTGTCTGCCACTCCGACCTGTCCCTGTCCAACGGCACCATGCGGCTGCCGGTCCCGGCGGTCCTCGGCCACGAGGGCGCCGGCACGGTGCTCGCCGTCGGCGAGGGCGTCACCCATGTCGCCGCCGGTGACCCGGTCGTCCTCAACTGGGCGCCGTCCTGCGGCGCGTGCTTCCACTGCGGGATCGGCGAGGTCTGGCTGTGCGCGGACGCGCTGAAGGGCGCCGCGAACATCCACGCCCGTACGGCCGACGGCACCGAGCTCCACCCGGGCCTCAACGTCGCCGCCTTCGCCCAGGAGACCGTCGTCGCCGCGAACTGCGTGCTGCCCGCCCCGGCCGGCATCCCGCTCGACGACGCGGCACTGCTCGGCTGCGCGGTGCTGACCGGATACGGGGCGGTCCACCACTCCGCGCGGGTGCGTGAGGGCGAGAGCGTCGTCGTGTTCGGTATCGGCGGGGTCGGCCTGGCCGTCCTCCAGGCGGCCCGTATCGCAGGGGCGTCGAAGATCATCGCCGTGGACGTGTCCCCGGAGAAGGAGGAGCTGGCCCGCCGGGCCGGGGCCACCGACTACGTCGTCGCCTCGGACACCACACCGCGCGCCGTACGCAAGCTCACCGGCGGCCAGGGCGCGGACGTCGCCGTGGAGTGCGTCGGCCGGTCCGCCACGATCCGCGGGGCCTGGGAGTCGACCCGCCGTGGCGGCCGCGCCACCGTCGTCGGCATCGGCGGCAAGGACCAGCAGGTGACCTTCAACGCCCTGGAGATCTTCCACTGGGGCCGCTCCCTCACCGGCTGCGTCTACGGGAACAGCGACCCCGCCCGCGACCTGCCGGTGCTCGCCGAGCACATCCGCGCCGGACGGTTCGACCTCTCCATGATGGTCACGGAGCGGATCTCCCTGGACGGCATCCCGGCGGCCTTCGACAACATGATCGCGGGCAAGGGCGGACGCGCGCTGGTCGTGTTCTAGACGGTTCCGGACGGCGCCACGCCGCCGGTGGGGCCCGCGACACGCGGCCCCACCGCCCGGCCGCGCCGAGCCGTGGGCCGGATGGTCCCTCCGGGTGTCCCGCTCCGGAGGGACTCCGGAGGGACGACGCCCTCAGGCGGCCGTGGCGGTCTCCGCCTCCTCCCGCGCCTTTCGCGCACGGGTCCGCGAGACCGCGACCCCGGCCAGGCAGAGCAGCCCGCCCGCGACGGTGAGCAGCGCGGGCACCTCGTCGAGCAGCAGCCAGGACATCAGCACCACCAGGGCGGGCACCGCGTACGTCGTCGCGCCCATCCGCCCCGCCGTGGTGCGGGCCAGCGCGTAGGCCCAGGTGGTGAAGGCCAGCGCGGTCGGGAACACCCCCAGGTAGATCATGTTGAGCGTGGCGGACACCGGGGCGTCGGCCGCCTCGGAGACCAGTACGCCGGTGAACGGCAGGCACGCGAGCGTACCGATCAGGCAGCCGAACGTGGTGATCTGCAGCGGCGACCCGTGCCGCAGCGCCGGCTTCTGGATGACCACCCCGCCCGCGTACGACAGTGCGGCCACCAGGCACAGGACCACACCGAGCACCGATGAGCTCCCGTGTCCGGACATGGAGAGACCGACGACGACGGCGCCCGCGAACGAGATCCCCATGCCCGTCAGCAGGCGGCGCGGCAGCCCCTCACCGAGCAGCTTCGCGCCCAGCAGCGCCATCAGGATCGGACCGACGTTCACGATCATGGCGGCCGTGCCCGCGTCGACCTGCTGCTCACCCCAGTTGAGCACCACCATGTAGAGCCCGAACCAGAGCAGCCCGGAACCGATGATGCCCGGCCACGCGGCCCGCGCGGGCAGCCCCTCACGGCGTACGAGCAGGATCACGCCGAGGGTCAGGGTGCCGGCGAGCAGCCGGCCCAGCGCCAGTGCGCCAGGTGAGTACGCCTCACCCGCGCTGCGGATGGACACGAACGCGGAGGCCCACAGGAGGACCGTGGTGCACGCGGCGGCCGGGGCGCGCCAGTCCCGGCCGGTGCCCGGCGCGGCGGGGCGCGCTGTCGGAGTCGTCGTCATGGACCTGACGGTAGGCCGGGAACGCTTCGGGACCCACCGAATTGCCGGCTCCCGTCAAGTGTCGCGGGCTCGACGCCCCGGACGCTCCGACCGGGCGCTACGGCTCCGCCCGGACCGTGCGTCCGGCCGTCCGCTCGTACTGGAACGCGAGGCCGTCCAGCAGGGCCCGCAGCCCGGTCTCGAAGGCGCCTTCGTCGACCTGCTGGCGGCGGTCGGCCAGCAGGTGGGCCTGGCCGAGGTGGGGGTAGTCGGCCGGGTCGTACGCCGTCTCGTCGTCGACGAACCCGCGGGCGAAGGAGCCCAGCGCGGACCCGGTGATGAAGTAGCGCATCAGCGCGCCGATGTAGGTGGCCTGGGCGGGCGGCCAGCCGGCCCGGACCATGGCCCCGAAGACGGCGTCGGCCACCCGCAGACCCGCGGGACGCCGGCCGGGCCCCTGGGCGAGCACCGGGACGATGTGCGGGTGCGCGGCGAGGGCCGCGCGGTAGGAGACGGCCCAGTCGTGCAGGGCGGCGGGCCAGTCGCGCGGGTCGTCCTCCTCGAACATCGACAGGTCGACCTGGGCGGACACGGAGTCGGCGACCGCGTCGAGGATCTCGTCCTTGTTGCGGAAGTGGTTGTAGAGCGAGGGGCCGCTGACGCCGAGCTCGGCGGCGAGGCGACGGGTCGAGACGGCGTCCAGCCCTTCGGCGTCGACGAGGGCGCCGGCCGCCTCGACGATGCGGTCTCTGCTGAGGAGGGGCTTGCGCGGTCGGGCCATGCGGCACATAGTAGGGCCTGCAAGCCTAAAACTAGCAGTGCTAATTAAAAGTGGGGTGTCGCAGGATGAACCTGGAGCTGAGCGAGGAGCAGGGCGCCGTACGGCAGCTCGCCGAGGACTTCGTCGCACGGGAGATCACCCCGCATGTCGTCGAATGGGACCGCGCCGAGAGTGTCGACAAGTCGATAGTCAAGAAGCTGGGCGCCCTGGGCTTCCTCGGGCTGACGATCCCGGAGGAGTACGGGGGCTCCGGAGGGGACCACCTCGCCTACTGCCTGGTGACCGAGGAGCTCGGCCGCGGAGACTCCTCGGTGCGCGGCATCGTGTCCGTCTCGCTCGGCCTGGTCGCCAAGACGATCGCCTCCTGGGGCAGCGAGGAGCAGAAGCGGCAGTGGCTGCCGGACCTCACCGCGGGCGAGGCGGTCGGCTGCTTCGGCCTCACCGAGCCGGGCACCGGATCCGACGCGGGGAACCTGAGCACGAAGGCCGTGCGTGACGGCGACGACTACGTCATCAACGGCTCCAAGATGTTCATCACCAACGGGACCTGGGCCGACGTCGTCCTGCTCTTCGCCCGCACCGGCGACACCCCCGGACACCGGGGCGTCTCCGCCTTCCTGGTGCCGGCCGACGCGCCCGGCCTGACCCGGCGCACGATCCACGGCAAGCTCGGACTGCGCGGGCAGGCCACGGCCGAACTGGTGCTGGAGGACGTCCGGGTCCCCGCCTCCACTCTCCTGGGCCCCGAGGGCAAGGGCTTCTCCGTCGCCATGTCCGCCCTGGCCAAGGGCCGGATGTCGGTCGCGGCCGGCTGTGTCGGCATCGCCCAGGCCGCCCTGGACGCGGCCCTGCGCTACGCGGGCGAGCGCGAACAGTTCGGCAGGTCCATCGCGAGCTACCAGCTCGTCCAGGAGCTCATCAGCGACATCTCCGTGGACGTCGACGCCGCCCGCATGCTGACCTGGCGTGTCGCCGACCTCGTCGACCGCGGCCAGGACTTCGCCACCGCGGCGTCCACGGCCAAGCTCTTCGCCTCCGAGGCGGCGGTCCGGGCGGCCAACAACGCCCTGCAGGTGTTCGGCGGATACGGCTACATCGACGAGTACCCCGTCGGCAAGCTGGTCAGGGACGCCCGCGTGATGACCCTGTACGAGGGCACCAGCCAGATCCAGAAACTGATCATCGGCCGGGCGCTGACCGGGGTCTCCGCCTTCTGAACCACCCCGGCGCCGGGGACCGGCACGGGTGCCCCGCGGCCTGGCCGGCCCCACCCGCCCGTGGAAGCGGCACGGGTGCCGATGAGTACCGGCTGAGTACGCCGACGGATACCGCGGGTACGCCATCGCGCCCGATGCTGTGCCACATGAGTGAGACGACATCGGTCAAGCAGCAGAGCACCGCCGCCTTCTACGGGCAGGCCGTCCTCTCCTTCGGGGTGGCGATGGGCGCGGTGGCCCTCGGCATCTTCTTCCTCGACGCCGACGGCTGGGTGCGGGCCTTCCTCGCCATCGGCGTCCTCTACCTCGTCACCTCGTGCTTCACCCTCGCCAAGGTCATCAGGGACCGGCAGGAGGCGGGGCAGATCGTCAGCCGGGTCGACCAGGCCAGGCTGGAGAAGATCCTCTCCGAACACGACCCCTTCCAGAAGCTCTGACGATCTCGCCCCACGAGCGCTCTAAGCGCTTGCTCAGGTTCGGGGTATGGTGTTCGTCCTGCGGGCGAAAGGGGCATGTGGCGATGAGCACGGCGGAGGAGACCGACGGCGAGAACACGCCGTGGAGCGAGGTGACACCCGAAGCGGCCCGGCGACTGCTCGTCGCCGCCGTCGAGGCGTTCGCCGAGCGTGGCTACCACGCGACCACCACCCGTGACATCGCCGGCCGGGCCGGGATGAGCCCTGCCGCGCTGTACATCCACTACAAGACGAAGGAAGAGCTGCTCCACCGGATCAGCAGGATCGGCCACGACCGGGCGCTGCGCCTCCTGGAGACCGCGGCCGACAGCGGTGGCACCCCGTCCGACCGGCTCGCCGACGCCGTCCGCTCCTTCGTCCGCTGGCACGCCGAACGTCACACCACGGCCCGCGTGGTCCAGTACGAACTGGAGGCCCTCGGCGACGAGCACCGTGCCGAGATCGTCGCCCTGCGCAGGAAGAGCGACGCCGCGGTGCGCCGGATCATCAGCGAGGGTGTCCGGGCCGGCGAGTTCGACGTCCCCGACGTCCCGGGCACCACGCTCGCCGTGCTGTCCCTGTGCATCGACGTGGCGCGCTGGTTCAACGCGCAGGGCAGCCGGACGCCCGAGGAGGTCGGCACCCTCTACGCGGACCTCGTCCTGCGCATGGTGGGCGCCCAGAAGTGAGGCCGGGCGCCCCCGCGGCGCCCGGCGCCGGCGGCACGCCTCAGAAGTAGTAGCGCGAGACCGACTCCGCGACGCAGGCCGGCTTGTCGCCGCCCTCGCGCTCGACCGTGACGAGGGCGGTCACCTGCACACCGCCGCCCGCCTCCTCGACGTCCTTGAGCACGGCCGTGGCGCGAAGCCGGGAGCCGACGGGGACGGTCGAGGGGAAGCGGACCTTGTTGGTCCCGTAGTTGATGCCCATCTTCGCGCCCTCGACCCGCAGGATCTGCGGGACGAGCACCGGCAGCAGCGACAGCGTCAGATAGCCGTGCGCGATCGTGGTGCCGAACGGCCCTGCCGCGGCGCGCTCCGGGTCCACATGGATCCACTGGTGGTCACCGGTGGCCTCGGCGAACTGGTCGATCCTCTTCTGCTCGATCTCCAGCCATTCGCTGTGACCGAGCTCCTGGCCCACCCCGTCCCGCAGCTCCTGTGCGGACGTGAAGATCTTCGGCTCTGCCATGTTCGTGGTCCCTGCCTTCCGGGCTGTCGGCCGCCCTGTCCGGGGCGATGTCTAAGCGCTTGCTCAGCATGGTTGGGCCGCGCTTCCCTGTCAACGAGGGACCGCCTGCTTTCCGAAGTGGCGGCAGGGGCCGAGGTGCGGCCATTAGGGTTCGGGGAGTGCCGCAGATCCCGCAGTCATACCAAGAACTCACCGTCGGCCAGCTCTCCGCCCGTAGCGGCGCCGCGGTGTCGGCCCTTCACTTCTACGAGTCCAAGGGGCTGATCAGCAGCACCCGCACCAGTGGCAACCAGCGTCGCTACAGCAGGGACGCGCTGCGTCGTGTGGCGTTCGTCAGGGCGGCGCAGCGGGTGGGCATCCCCCTCGCCACCGTCAGGGAGGCGCTGGCGGAGCTGCCGGAGGAGCGCACGCCGAACCACGAGGACTGGGCCCGGCTCTCCCGGGCGTGGCGCTCGGAACTCGACGAGCGCATCAAGCAGCTCGGGCGGCTGCGTGACCATCTCACCGACTGCATCGGCTGCGGGTGCCTGTCCCTGGAGACCTGCGTGCTGTCCAACCCCGACGACGTCTTCGGCGACCGGCTGACCGGGTCGCGGCTGATGCCCGAGCGGGGTGCGGCGGACCGCACCTGAGTACGCCGGAGCGCACCGGGCCGGTGTCGGCCACGCGTGCCCGCGGGGCCGGCCGGTGTCCTCGTGGCGCGCGTGCCCACCGGCCGTTCCTGCCGCGCCCCGTCGCCGGCCTTCAGGCCGCCGACGCCAGTTCCCTCGTCCGCGCTCTTCTCGCCTCGGACAACGCGCCCGCCGTCAGGACGGGCCGGGGGACCACGATCCCGCACCCCGTGCAGACCGGCCCCGCCCACGGTTCGCGGTCCAGGTCCTGGCGCCAGACGATGCCGGTCCCCGTACAGACCGGGCAGGCCGTGCCCGGCTTCGCCCCCAGGGCGGCGATGAGCCGTCCCAGGACATCACCCAGGGGTGCGCTGGGATGGACCCCCGGATCCTCGCAGTGCGCGATCCCGTTGCCGCCCCAGGTCCGCCGGTGCCAGTCGTCGAACGTTCCGGGCCTCCGCAGCCCGTCGTGCTTCTCACGGCGTCGCCGTTCGGCGAAGCCCGCTTCGTACGCGAGCCAGACGGCCCGCGCCTCCTCCAGTTCCTCCAGCGCCCGGATCAGGCGCCCCGGGTCGGGGGCCCTGTCCTCGGGCTCGATCCCGTGCCGGGCGCACAGGTGATCCCAGGTCGCCCGGTGACCGTAGGGGGCGAACCGCTCCAGGCATTTGCGCAGTGAGTACCGCCGCAAAGCCATATCGCCCCGTGGATCGCGGACCTGTCTCGCAAGACTCCGGAAACCGGCCATGGCACTGCCACCTCCGTCGCTCGTACTTCGGCGTCAAGGGATGGACGTACGACTGCCCTGTTCGGCTCCATCCAAGGGTGAAATGCGTCCACGGACTGAGACGGTCCATGTGAGGCCGTGCGAGGGCGTGTGGCGATTCGGAAAAAGTGACTGATGTTCATCTTACCGGCGGGGCCTACCGCCAGTAACCTCCGGCGCATCGGCCACCCGGAGGAGCACGCATGCCCCCACGCACCCGCACGCTCAGAGCCGCCACAGTCGCGGCCGTTCTCGCTCTCGGTACGTCCCTGCTCGCCTCGGCGCCCAGCGCCGGAGCGGCGGAGCCGGAACCCCTCGCCGTCACCGACCACTGCGGCAGCCAGTGTGCCGACATCCTGCCGCCCGGTGAGAACGGCAACGCCACGCTCGTGGAGATCCTCGGCAACAAGGCGTTCGGCACGCACCCCGCGCACAGTGACGACCAGCTCGACCGCTACAACGGACTGGTCGCCGGCCACACCGGCCTCACCGACCAGAAGCTGACCGACTTCTTCAACGACGCGTCCTTCGGGGTCGCCGCCGACCAGGTCGAGTCCACGACGAAGCCGCGCGAGGACGTCACGATCACCCGCGACAAGAAGAGCGGCGTCCCCCACATCAAGGGCACCACCCGCTACGGCACCGAGTTCGGCGCCGGGTTCGCCGCCGGACAGGACCGGTTGTGGCTGATGGACCTCTTCCGCCACATCGGACGCGGCGAGCTCACCTCCTTCGCCGGGGGAGCGCTGGCCAACCAGGGCCTGGAGCAGCAGTTCTGGCCACAGGCCCCGTACACCGAGGCGGACCTGGAGGCCCAGGTCGAATGGATCAGGACCACGGAGGGCCCTCGGGGCGAGCAGGCGATGGCCGACGCGCAGGCCTACGTCGACGGCATCAACGCCTACCGGGTGAAGTCCAAGAACGGCCGCTACTTCCCGGGTGAGTACGTCCTCACCGGGAAGATCGACTCGATCACGAACGTGGGCGAGATCCAGCCGTTCAAGCTCACCGACCTGATCTCGATCGCCTCGGTGGTCGGCGGACAGTTCGGCGGGGGAGGGGGCGGCGAGGTCCAGGCCGCGCTCTCGCTGCTCGCCGCCCAGCAGAAGTACGGGGTCCAGGAGGGAACCCGGGTCTGGGAGTCCTTCCGCCAGCGCAACGACCCCGAGGCCGTCCTCACCGTCCACGACGGCACCTCGTTCCCGTACGCGGGCAAGCCCGACAACGCCCGCGGCACCGCCCTTCCCGACCCGGGCTCGGTCACCCCGGAACCCCTGATACACGACCGCACCGGCTCGGCCGGCACCAACGCCAAGGCCCCCGTGAAGGCGCCGGACGCCCTCGCTCCGCTCCAGGGCATGTACGACGACGGCGTCATCCCGGAGGGCTCGCTGCCCGGATCCGGTGAAGGCGCCCAGAAGCGCGGGATGTCCAACGCCCTGCTGGTCTCAGGCAAGCACACCGCGAGCGGCAACCCGGTCGCGGTCATGGGCCCCCAGACCGGCTACTTCGCCCCGCAGCTGATGATGCTCCAGGAGCTCCAGGGACCCGGCATCAGCGCCCGTGGCGTCTCCTTCGCAGGCGTCGGCATGTACATCCAGATGGGCCGCGGCCAGGACTACGCCTGGAGCGCGACCTCCGCGGCGCAGGACATCACCGACACCTATGCGGTCGAGCTGTGCGAACCCGACGGCTCCGCGCCCACCAAGAACTCCGCGCACTACCGCGCCGACGGCGCCTGCACGCCCATGGAGAAGCTGGAGCGCGCCAACTCCTGGAAGCCCACCGTCGCCGACTCCACCGCCAAGGGCTCCTACCGGATGCAGGTGTGGCGCACCGACTACGGGATCGTCAGCCACCGTGCCACGGTGGGCGGGAAGCCGGTCGCGTACACCTCGCTGCGCACCACCTACCGGCACGAGGCCGACTCGATCATCGGCTTCCAGATGCTCAACGACCCGGCGGTCGTGACCGACGCGGCCTCCTTCCAGCAGGCGGCGAGCAACATCGACTACGCCTTCAACTGGTTCTACGCCGACTCGCGCACCACGGCCTTCTACAACAGCGGCATGAACCCGGTGCGCGCGGCCGGGGTGGACGCCGCCCTGCCGGTCAGGGCCGAGAAGGCGTACGAGTGGCGGGGCTACGACCCGGCGGCCAACACCACCGACTACACCCCCTTCGCCGAGCACCCGCGCTCCAGCGGCCAGGACTACTACATCTCCTGGAACAACCGTCAGGCCAAGGACTACTCGACAGCGGCCTTCGGGTTCGGCGCCGTGCACCGGGGTGACCTGCTCGACGACAGGGTGTCCGCACTCGTGGCGGCCGGCGGGGTGACCCGGGCCTCCCTCACCCGCGCGATGGAGGAGGCTGCCCTCACCGACCTGCGCGGCGAGCAGCTGCTGCCCGAGCTGCTGAAGGTGCTGCGCTCCCAGCCGGTCACGGACCCGGCGCTCGACGCGGTGGTCCAGAAGCTCGACTCCTGGCGGGCCGCCGGCGCCCAGCGCAAGGAGACGAGCCCCGGGTCGCACACGTACACGCACGCCGACGCGGTACGGATCATGGACGCGTGGTGGCCGAAACTGGTCGAGGCCGAGTTCCGTCCCGGCCTGGGCGACGGTCTCTACACGGCGCTGACCGCGAGCCTCGCCACCGACGAGTCGCCCGCGGCGAGCCACGGACCGAGCGGGGCGCACAGCGGATCCGCGTTCCAGTACGGCTGGTGGGGCTTCGCCGACAAGGACCTGCGTCAGGTGCTCGGTCAGTCCGTCAAGGGCCCGCTGGCGAAGACGTACTGCGGCGGGGGCGACCTGAGCGCCTGCCGTTCCGCCCTCCTCGGGACCCTGAAGGAGGCGGCGGCCGTACCCGCCACCACGGTCTACCCGGGTGACGACAGCTGCAAGGCCGGCGAGCAGTGGTGCACGGACGCGATCGTGCACCGGCCGCTCGGCGGCATCTCACAGAAGTCGATCCACTGGCAGAACCGCCCGACCTACCAGCAGGTCGTGGAGTTCCCCTCGCACCGCTGAGGGCGCTTCATCGAACGACCCGTCAGCTGACGTACCAACAGAACTGGCTCCCCGCACCGCTGTTCACGGCGGTGTGGGGAGTCGCGTTCGTGTGTGGGTGGATGCGTGCAGGGCACCCCGGTCCGTTCCGGCCGGACGGGGGGCCGTATCATTCCGCAGTTCGATCAAGCTGCGTCAAGGGGTGGGGACAACTTGAGAGTGAATCGGGTACGCGGTACGGCTGTGGCCGCCGCACTCGGAGTCGTAGCCGTTCTGGGGTTCCAGAACGTGGCGAGCGGCGCCGACGCGCAGGATGCGCGGAACGTGAGCCTGCCGACCGCCTACGGCGCCGCGGCGCACCAGGACGGTCCGGTCAGGAGCGAGGTGCACAAGCTCCCGCTGAAGTCCGAGGGGCACGGCGAGGCCGCCCTCTCACGGCGTACGACGGAGCCGTTCGGCATGCTGGGCGTGTCCTGGCCCGACGCCGACGCTGAGGTCAGGGGCGAGATCGAGGCAAGGACGCGCAGCGCGGAGACCGGTGAGTGGTCCGACTGGATCACCCTGGAGCCGTACCTGCCCGGCCTGGACGGCGAGCGTCCGTCCGAGCGCGGCTCCACGGAGCCCGTCTGGGTCGGCCGCTCCGACGGTGCCGAGGTGCGGGTCGGTGACGGCGCGGCCTCCGGCACCCTTCCGGCGGGACTCCGGCTCGACATGGTCGACCCGGTCGCCGGCGGCGACCAGGCACAGGGAGGCGCCGCGGACGCCGCACCCGCCGCCTTCACGTCCGCCGCGGTCGACCCGGGTCCGCCGTCCACGGTTCCGCAGCCCCCGGTCGTCAGCCGGGCGCAGTGGGGCGCCGACGAGTCCCTGAACGACGAGGGTCCGATCTACCTCGAGAAGGGCGTCATCAAGGCCGTCTTCGTGCACCACACCACGGACGGCACGTACAACTGTGCCGACTCCGCGGCCGTCGTGCGGGCCCTGCACGTCTACCACGTGAAGACGAACGGCTGGCGCGACCTCGGCTACAACTTCCTGGTCGACAAGTGCGGGACGATCTTCGAGGGCCGTCAGGGCGGCATCGACCAGCCCGTCATGGGCGCGCACACCTACGGCTTCAACAGCGAGTCGACCAGCGTCGCGATCATCGGGAACTACACGACCGCCGGAGCGCCCGCCGCCGCTCTGGAGGCGACCGCACGGGTCGCCGCGTACAAGCTCGGACAGTACGGCGGTGACCCGGCCGGCAGCACCACGCTGGTGGCGGGCGCCACGCAGAAGAACTACGCCGGCAAGGAGTTCGTCGCCGGGCAGTCCTATCCGTTCAGCCAGATCTCGGGCCACCGGGACGGCTTCAACACCGAGTGCCCGGGCATGAAGCTCTACCCGCAGCTCGGGGACATCCGGACGCTGGCGGCCGGACCCGTGCAGGCGCTCAAGGTCACCTCGGTCGGCGGTGGGGCGTTCGCCGTCGAATCCGGCTACGAGACCCCCGGTCCCGTCACGCTGAACTGGTCCACGAGCACGCCCAGTTCGCTGATCAGCGGCTTCGAGCTCCTCGTCGACGGCCGGAGCGTCGCCACCGTCGCGGGCAGCGCCCGCTCCGCCTCCACGACGCTCGTTCCGGGCGCCCACAAGGTCGAGGTGAAGGCTGTCCACCAGTCGGGCCGGACCACGGTCGCCACGGCGGTGAACGTGAACGTCCCCAGCCCGAAGACGTTCGTGCCCGTCACCCCCGAGCGGGTCATGGACACCCGTGCGGGCCTCGGTGTGCCGAAGGCGCCGGTCGGCGCGGGCGGCGTCGTCACCCTCCAGGTGACCGGTGCCAACGGCATCCCCGCCACCGGCGTCGGCGCCGTCGTGCTCAATGTGACGGCGACGAACGTGACGGGGGAGACGAGCTATGTGTCCGTCTATCCGGACGGCACGACGCGCACGAGTGCGTCGAACCTGAACCTGGTGAAGGGGCAGACGGCGCCGAACCTGGTGATCGTGCCCGTGGTGAACGGGAAGGTGAACTTCTACAACCGTTCCGGGACCCTGGACCTGCTCGCCGACGTCACCGGCTACTTCACCTCCGTCGGTGAGGGCTCCACGCACGTCAACCTGGGGCCGAAGCGTGTGATGGACACCCGTGAGGGTCTGGGTGTGCCGAAGGCGCCGGTCGGCGCGGACAGTGCGGTCACCCTTCAGGTCGCCGGCGTCGACGGTGTGCCGGCCGAGGGTGTCACGGCTGTCGTGCTGAACGTGACGGCGACCAACGTCACCGGGGCGACCAGTTACGTGTCGGTCTATCCGGACGGGACCGAGCGCACGAGCGCGTCGAACCTGAACCTCGTCAAGGGGCAGACGGCGCCGAACCTGGTGATCGTGCCCGTGGTGAACGGGAAGGTGAACTTCTACAACCGTTCCGGGACCCTGGACCTGATCGCCGACATCACCGGCTACTTCGCCACCGGCGACGAGGGCGCGTCCCACGTCAACCTGGGGCCGAAGCGTGTGATGGACACCCGTGAGGGTCTGGGCGTGCCGAAGGCGCCGGTCGGCGCGGACGGTGTCGTCACCCTTCAGGTCGCCGGCGTCGACGGTGTGCCGGCCGAGGGTGTCACGGCTGTCGTGCTGAACGTGACGGCGACGAACGTCACCGGGGCGACCAGTTACGTGTCGGTCTATCCGGACGGGACCGAGCGCACGAGCGCGTCGAACCTGAACCTGGTGAAGGGCGAGACGGCCGCGAACCTGGTGATCGTGCCCGTGGTGAACGGGAAGGTGAGTTTCTACAACCGTTCCGGGACCCTGGACCTGATCGCCGACATCACCGGTTACTTCCGCAAGTGAGCTGAGACGGGGGCGGGGTGGTACGGGCCAGGCCCGTACCACCCCGCCCCCGTCGTGTCCGGGGCCCCGCACGCTCACCGGTAGAGCAGGTACTCCCGCCGCGTCCGCCGGAACGCGGCGAGGTCGGCTGCCCAGGCCCCCACCACCTCGTCCGTGTCCGCTCCCGCGTCGATCATCGTGCGGACCCGGGTGTTGCCGGAGAGCCGGTCGATGGCGTTGTCCGCCCGCCACGCGAACCCGCTCCACGTCCGCTTCGCGGTGACCAGCAGGGCGATGCCGGTGCGTACGGGGTCGAACGCCTCCCGGTCCTGGACGTGCACCTGCACCCCTCCGACCGTCTTCCCCTGGAACTTGGAGAACGTCGGCGCGAAGTACGCCTCGCGGAAGGCGACTCCGGGCAGGTCGAGCGCGTTCGCGGCCGCCGCCCACCGGTGGTCGACGCCCTCCGCGCCCAGCAGTTCGAAGGGCCGCGTCGTGCCCCGGCCCTCAGAGAGGTTCGTCCCCTCGAACAGACAGGTCCCGGAGTAGACCACCGCCGTCTCCGGCGTCGGCATGTTGGGGCTGGGCGGTACCCACGGCAGACCCGTGGCGTCGAAGAAGTCGGCACGCCGCCAGCCGGACATCTTCACCACCTCCAGCTCCACCGGACTCTCCGCCAGGAACTCCGTGTTGAAGAGCAGTGCCAGCTCCGCCACCGTCATGCCGTGCGCCTGCGAGATCTCCCGGCGTCCCACGAACGACGCGAAGGCCGGATCGAGCACGGGCCCCAGAGCCGCCCTGCCGGTGACCGGATTCGGCCGGTCCAGGACGACGAAGCGCTTGCCGGCGAGCGCGGCAGCCTCCATGCAGTCGTACAGGGTCCAGATGTACGTGTAGAACCGGGCCCCGGCGTCCTGGATGTCGAAGACCACCGTGTCCACACCGGACGCCGTGAAGATGTCGGCGAGCGGCCGGCCGCTCTTCAGATACGTGTCGTAGACCGGCAGCCCGGTCGCCGGGTCGTCGTACCGGCCCTCCGAACCGCCCGCCTGCGCGGTGCCCCGGAAGCCGTGTTCGGGGCCGAAGACCGCGGTCAGGTTCACCCGGTCGTCGGGGTGCATCACGTCGACGATGTGCCGGACGTCGCCGGTGATCCCGGTCGGGTTGGTGACGATGCCCACCTTCTCACCGGCGAGCAGCCGGTACCCGTCTGCGGCCAGCCGGTCGAAGCCGGTACGGACCCGGTTACGCCCGGCTCCGTGGCCGGCGGCGACGGCCGTCCCCGGCCCGGCGGCGGTCGTCGCGAGGGCCCCCATCGCACCGCCGGCAGCCAGCAAACCACGCCTGGACAGGGTCATTCCGCTACCTCCATGATCGCTTCGACTGTCATGGTCACGCACGCTAGCGCGGGTGCGGGCCACACGGAACGGCCATGACTGGGCAGATTCCCAGTCCTGCCCGGAACCCCTTCCCCGATCACATACCGACTGGTTAGTCTGCCGGGAGGACGGCTGAGAGAGGCGGAGCGGATGAGTACGGTGCAGGGCGCTGGCGTAGTGGTGACCGGAGCCGGGGGCGGGATCGGAGCCGCTCTCGCCCGGAGGTTCGCCGCGGAGGGCGCGCGGGTCGTCGTCAACGACCTGGACGGCGGCCGGGTGGAGGCCCTCGCCCAGGAGATCGGCGGAACCGTCGTCGCGGGGGACGCCTCCGGCATCGTGGACGCCGCTCGCGACGCCCTCGGCGGCACGGTCGACGTCTACTGCGCCAACGCCGGACTCGCGTCGGGCGGGGACGCCTTCGCCGAGGAGGACGTCTGGGCCGCGGCCTGGGACGTCAACGTCATGTCCCATGTGCGCGCGGCCAGGGCGCTGCTGCCGGACTGGCTGGAACGGGGCAGCGGCCGCTTCGTCTCCACCGCCTCGGCGGCCGGGCTGCTGACGATGATCGGCGCCGCCCCGTACAGCGTCACCAAGCACGGCGCCGTCGCCTTCGCGGAATGGCTCTCGCTCACCTACCGGCACCGCGGCGTCAAGGTCCACACGATCTGCCCCCAGGGCGTACGGACGGACATGCTCACGGCCGCCGGTTCCGCCGGCGACCTCGTGCTCGCGCCCACCGCGATCGAGCCGGAGGCCGTCGCCGACGCCCTCTTCGACGCCATGGAGCAGGACCGTTTCCTGGTCCTGCCGCATCCCGAGGTGGCCGGCTACTACCGCGCCCGCGCCAAGGACCCCGACCACTGGCTCGGCAACATGAACCACCTCCAGCAGAAGTGGGAGGGAGCCGGAGCATGACCGACTCGATCTACGCGGCGAAGCCCTGGACGGCCCTGCTCAGCGAGGCACAGCTCGCACCCGTCCACCCCGCCGAAACCATGGTCCACGCCTTCCGGGCGGCCGTCGGGCGGGCCCCGGAGCACACCGCGCTGGCCTACTTCGACGGGCGCCTCAGCTACCGCGAGACCGACGAGCTGTCCGACTCCGTGGCAGGGCACCTCGCCGCCGAGGGGCTGCGACGCGGCGACCGCGTCGCGATCATGCTCCAGAACACCCCGCACTTCGTCCTCGCGCTGCTCGGCGCCTGGAAGGCCGGTGCGACCGTCGTCCCGCTCAACCCGATGTACAAGTCCGGCGAGGTCGCTCACGTACTGAAGGACGCGGAGGTCACCGCGCTGATCTGCTCCGACCGCGCCTGGGAGTCCTACCTGCGGGCCACCGCCGAGGCCGCGCCGAGCGTGAGGATCGCGCTCACGGCCTGCGAGCTCGACCTCCAGTCGGCCGACGACCCCCGCGTGCTCGGCTTCGAGCGGCTTCCCGCGCCCGGCCCCGGCGACCTGGCGCGCGACCTGGTGACCGTGGCGCGCGGAGGGCTCGCCGCACCGGCCGGCCGGGAGCTCACCTCCGAGGACACCGCCCTCATCAGCTACACCTCCGGGACGAGCGGCACCCCCAAGGGGGCCATGAACTCCCAGGGCAACATCATGATCAACGCCGAGCGGCAGCGGGCCGGCCACCCCATCGACGAGGGCTCGGCCTACTTCGCGCTGGCCCCGCTCTTCCACATCACCGGCATGGTGTGCCAGCTCGCCGCCTGCGTCGCCAACACGGGCACCCTGGTCCTCGCCTACCGCTTCGAGGCGAGCGTCGTCCTGGAGGCCTTCGCGGAGCACCGCCCGGCCTACACGGTGGGCCCGTCGACCGCCTTCATGGCGCTCGCCGCGCACCCGGGGGTCACCCGGGAGCACTTCGCCTCCTTCAAGGTCATCTCCTCCGGCGGCGCGCCGCTGCCGCCGGCGCTGGTCGAGAAGTTCCGCGACGGCTTCGGTCCGTACATCCGCAACGGCTACGGGCTCACGGAGTGCACCGCGCCCTGCGCCTCGGTCCCGCCGGAGCACGAGGCGCCCGTCGACCCGGTGTCCGGGACCCTCTCCGTCGGCCTGCCCGGACCCGACACCGTGGTCAGGATCATCGACGAGAAGGGCGACGACGTCCCCTTCGGCGAACAGGGCGAGATCGCCGTACGCGGGCCCCAGGTCGTCTCCGGCTACTGGCACCTGCCCGAGGCCACCGCGGCCGCCTTCCCGGACGGGGAACTGCGCACCGGGGACATCGGGTTCATGGACACGGCCGGCTGGCTGTACGTGGTGGACCGCAAGAAGGACATGATCAACGCCTCCGGTTTCAAGGTCTGGCCCCGGGAGGTCGAGGACGTCCTCTACACCCATCCGGCGGTCCGGGAGGCGGCGGTGGTCGGCGTTCCCGACGCCTACCGCGGGGAGACCGTCCGGGCCTACGTCAGCCTGCGGCCGGGCGCCGGGACCGAACCGGGCGAGCTGAGCGCGTACTGCAGGGAACGGCTCGCCGCGTACAAGTACCCGCGCGAAGTGGAGATCCTGGCGGAGCTCCCGAAGACGGCGAGTGGGAAGATCCTCAGGCGGGAACTGCGTTCCCCTCGCTAGAACAGTTCACGCACGGTACGAGAGGACAGGTGGCGGCACATGGCCAAGGCGACGGACGGGAACGGTGCGCCCGTCCCCCAGAGGCTGCTGGCCGCCGCCACCCGGCTCTTCGCGGAGCGCGGCTACGACCGCACCTCCGTGCAGGAGATCGTCGAGGCGGCGGGAGTGACCAAGGGGGCGCTCTACCACTACTTCGGCTCCAAGGAGGACCTCCTCCAGGAGGTCTACGCCCGGGTGCTGCGGCTCCAGCAGGAGCGGCTCGACGCCTTCGCGAACGCCGAGGCGCCGGTCGAGCGGCGGCTGCGTGACGCGGCGGCGGACGTGGTCGTCACCACCATCGAGAACCTTGACGACGCCTCCATCTTCTTCCGCTCCATGCACCATCTGAGCCCGGAGAAGAACAAGCAGGTACGGATCGAGCGCCGGCGCTACCACGAGCGCTTCCGGGCCCTGATCGAGGAGGGGCAGCAGGCCGGGGTGTTCTCGACAGCGACCCCGGCGGACCTCGTCGTCGACTACCACTTCGGCTCGGTCCACCACCTGTCCACCTGGTACCGCCCGGACGGCCCGCTCAGCCAGCAGGAGGTCGCGGACCACCTGGCCGACCTGCTGCTGAGGGCCCTGCGCCCCTGAGGGCGTCCCGGACGTAGGCGAGCCGCACCGGCCGCGCCCCGGCCGCCGGATTGGGCGGTGCGGGACCGGACCCGCTCGCGAGTGCCCGATATGCGGACGGCTCTGTCCGGATTCCACCCTTGACGGTACGCGGACATTGATTGAGCATCGGGGGCGCACCGCGCACCGCCCGCTCCAGGCCCCGGTCGTGCACGCCCGGGGACCCCCCGCACGTTCCGTCAGTCCCCGAACGGAATCCGGAGCCCTCGATGAACCTCGCCCGTCTCAGATCCCTTCCCGTGGCCGCGCTCGCCGTCGCGGCCCTGCTGGTGACCGCGGCCCCCGCCGCCCAGGCCACTCCCGAGGCCGTTGCCGCGGCCCCCGACATCCCGCTCGCCAACGTCAAGGCGCACCTCACCCAGTTGCAGTCGATAGCCACCGCCAACGGCGGCAACCGGGCCCACGGCCGGACCGGTTACAAGGCGTCGGTCGACTACGTGAAGGCCAAGCTGGACGCCGCCGGGTACACCACGGCGCTCCAGCAGTTCACCTCCGGCGGTGCCACCGGGTACAACCTGATCGCCGACTGGCCCGGCGGCGACCCGAACCAGGTCCTCATGGCCGGCTCACACCTCGACTCGGTGACCTCCGGTGCGGGCATCAACGACAACGGCTCCGGATCGGCGGCCGTGCTGGAGACCGCCCTCGCCGTCTCGCGGGCGCAGCTCGCACCGGACAAGCACCTGCGTTTCGCCTGGTGGGGAGCCGAGGAACTTGGCCTCGTCGGTTCGAAGTACTACGTCAACAACCTGGCCACCACCGAGCGTTCCAAGCTCGCCGGCTACCTCAACTTCGACATGATCGGCTCGCCCAACCCCGGCTACTTCGTCTACGACGACGACCCGGTCATCGAGCAGACCTTCAAGGACTACTACGCCGGTCTGTCGATACCCACCGAGATCGAGACCGAGGGCGACGGCCGTTCCGACCACGCCCCGTTCAAGAACGCGGGCGTGCCGGTGGGCGGGCTGTTCTCCGGCGCGGACTACACGAAGACCAGCGCCCAGGCCCAGAAGTGGGGCGGAACCGCCGGCCAGTCCTTCGACCGCTGCTACCACTCGTCGTGCGACACGACGGCGAACATCGACGACACGGCCCTGAACCGCAACAGCGACGCGGTCGCCCACGCGATATGGACCCTGTCCGCCGGGACGGTCACCCCGCCCACCGGGACCGTCTTCAGTAACGCCGCCAACGTCTCCGTGCCCGACAACGGCGCCGCGGTGACCTCCTCGGTCGCGGTCACCGGCCGCACGGGCAACGCCCCGTCCGCGCTCAAGGTGGGGGTCGACATCAAGCACACCTACCGCGGAGACCTCGTCGTCGACCTGCTCGCACCCGACGGGACCGCGTACCGGCTGAAGAACTCCAGCAGCAGCGACTCGGCGGACAACGTGATCGCGACGTACACCGTCGACGCGTCGAGCGAGACGGCCAACGGGACCTGGAAGCTGCAGGTGAGGGACGTCGCCGCGCAGGACACCGGCTACATCGACAGCTGGCAGCTCACCTTCTGACCCGCGGTCGGGACCCGAGGCCGGGACCCGCCGGGGAGGCGCCGCACGGGCGCCTCCCCGCACCGGGTCAGAGGTACTTCTTGATCTCGCGCCGCGCCAGCGACCGCTGGTGCACCTCGTCCGGTCCGTCCGCCAGCCGCAGCGTCCGGGCCGAGGCCCAGAGTTCGGCCAGCGGGAAGTCCTGGCTGACGCCACCGGCGCCGTAGAGCTGCACCGCCTGGTCCAGGATGCCGACGACCGCGCGCGGCGTGGCGATCTTGATCGACTGGATCTCGGTGTGCGCCCCGCGGTTGCCCACCGTGTCCATCAGCCAGGCCGTCTTCAACACCAGAAGCCTGAGCTGCTCCACCGTCACCCGGGCGTCCGCGATCCAGTTCTGGACGACGCCCTGCTGCGCGAGCGGCTTGCCGAAGGCCGTACGGGCCACTGCCCGGCGGCACATCAGCTCGATCGCACGCTCGGCCATCCCGATCAGCCGCATGCAGTGGTGGATGCGGCCCGGGCCGAGCCGCGCCTGCGCGATGGCGAAGCCGCCGCCCTCCTCGCCGATCAGGTTCGCGGCGGGCACCCGTACGTCGTCGAAGACGACCTCCGCGTGGCCGCCGTGCGAGTGGTCCTCGTAGCCGTACACCTGCATCGCGCGCCGGACCTCGAGTCCCGGGGTGTCGCGCGGGACGAGGATCATGGACTGCTGGCGGCGGATGTCCTCGCCGTCCGGGTCCGTCTTGCCCATCACGATGAAGACTGCGCAGTCCGGGTTCATCGCCCCGGAGATGTACCACTTGCGCCCGTTGATGACGTAGGAGTCGCCGTCCCTGGCGATCCGGGTCTCGATGTTCGTCGCGTCCGACGAGGCCACCTCCGGCTCCGTCATCGCGAACGCCGAACGGATCTCCCCGGCCAGCAGCGGCTCCAGCCACTGCTTCCTCTGCTCCTCGGAGCCGAACTGGGAGAGCACCTCCATGTTCCCGGTGTCCGGCGCCGCGCAGTTCAGCGCCGTCGGGGCCAGGTGCGGGCTGCGGCCGGTGATCTCGGCCAGCGGGGCGTACTGCAGGTTCGTCAGCCCGGCCCCGTACTCCGCGTCCGGGAGGAAGACGTTCCACAGCCCCTGCCTGCGCGCCTCCGCCTTCAGGTCCTCCACGATCTGCGGGGTGTCCCAGGGGGACGCCAGCTGTGCGCGCTGCTCCTCGGCGACCTGCTCTGCGGGATATACGTGCTCGTCCATGAACGTGAGCAGCTTCGTGCGCAGCTCTTCGGTACGGGCGTCGAATGCGAAGTCCACGGGGTGATCAGCCTTCCTGGAGGGTGGTGAGGCCGTGCGCGATGAAGACGGGGACCAGGTCGCCGATGCGGTCGAAGCCGGCGCCGACGGTCCGGCCCAGGGTGTAGCGGTAGTGGATGCCCTCGAGGATCACGGCGAGCTTGAACCACGCGAAGGCCGTGTACCAGGAGATGGCGGAGGTGTCCCTGCCGGAACGGACGGCGTAACGCTCGATCAGTTCGGCCGGGCTCGGGTGGCCCGGGGCGCCGCTGGTGGTGGAGACCGGCGACTCGGGCAGCCCCAGGTCGGAGCTGTACATCACGAGCAGACCGAGGTCGGTGAGCGGGTCGCCCAGGGTGGACATCTCCCAGTCCAGGACCGCCTCGATCCGGTCGTCCCGGCCGATCAGGACGTTGTCCAGGCGGTAGTCGCCGTGCACGACGGTGGGAGCGGGGGAGACGGGCAGCTCCCGGCCGAGCGCGGCGTGCAGCTCGTCGATCCCGGCCAGCTCACGGTTGCGTGAGGCGTCCAGCTGCTTGCCCCAGCGCCGCAGCTGCCGGTCCAGGAAACCCTCCGGACGCCCGAAGTCGCCGAGGCCGACGGTCGCGGGATCGACGGCGTGCAGGTCCACCAGGGTGTCCACGAGTCCCAGGACGACCGCCCTGGTGCGCTCGGCGCCGAGCGGGGCCAGCTGTTCGGCGGTGCGGTACGGCGTGCCCTCGACGTACTCCATGACGTAGAAGGGCGAGCCGATGACCGCGTCGTCCTCGCAGAGCAGGAGGGTCTCCGGCACCGGGACCGCCGTCGGGTGGAGCGCGCTGATCACCCGGTGCTCACGCTTCATGTCGTGCGCGGTGGCGAGCACGTGCCCCAACGGAGGCCGGCGCACGACCCACTGCCCGGAACCGTCGGTGACGACGTAGGTGAGGTTCGAGCGGCCGCCCTCGATCACCCGGGCGTCGAGCGGCCCGTTCACCAGCCCCGGCCGCTCACGGTCGAGATGGCCGCGCAGCAGGTCGAGATCGAGACCTGGCGGGTGGACTGGGCTCATGGGGCGTACCTCCGGGGCGGTTGGACGGTCGGGACCATGATGCCGACCAGTCGGTATGTCGTCCAGTGTCCGCCCGGAATCCGAGAAGTGATCTGGGGCTCCCCGGCCCCGGCCGGGCGGTCACCGTGTGCTCGCCGTGCTCCGGTACCCGGGGGCTGCCCGAGGAGGTCACCCCAGGAGTTGCGGGGGCCCCGGCCCGCCCTGATCGTCGGAGGATGAAGGCGATCAGCTACAGCAGGTACGGCTCGGCCGACGTCCTCGAGTACGGCGAGCGGCCCGACCCGAAGGTCGGGCCCGACACGGTCCTGGTGAAGGTGCGGGCCGCGGCGGTGAACCCCGTCGACTGGAAGGCCCGCGAGGGCTACCTCCAGGCGGGCCTGGAGGCCGTGTTCCCCGTCGTCCCCGGCTGGGACGTCTCCGGTGTCGTGGTCCAGCCCGGCGCCGCCGTCGACGAGTTCGCGGTGGGGGACGAGGTCATCGGCTACGTCCGCGAGGACTTCCTCTCCCGCGGCACCTTCGCCGAGTACGTCGCCGCCCCCGTGCGCACCCTCGCCCGCAAGCCCCTGAGCATCGGCTTCGAGGAGGCGGCGGGCCTTCCGCTGTGCGGCCTCACGGCACACCAGGTGCTGCACCGCACCCTGAAGGTCCGGGAGGGCGAGACCGTGCTCGTCCACGCGGCAGCCGGAGGGGTCGGCTCGCTGGCCGTCCAGCTCGCACGGCACGCGGGCTGCCGGGTCATCGGCACGGCGGGACCCCACAACCACGACTACGTGACCCGGCTGGGCGGCGAACCCGTGGAGTACGGCGACGGGCTCGCCGCCCGGCTCCGGGACCTGGTACCCGACGGCTTCGACGCGGCGTTCGACACCGTCGGCGGGGAGGCGCTGCGCGTCTCCGCCGAGACCCTGGCGCCCCAGGGCAGGCTCGCGTCCATCGCCGACGCCGAGGTCTTCTCCTACGGCGGGCACTACGCCTTCGTGCGCCCCGACGCCGAGGACCTCGCCCACCTCGCCGGACTCGCCGAGCAGGGCATCGTCTCCGTCCACGTGGACCAGGTCTTCACCCTGGAGCAGGCCGCCGAGGCCTACCGGCTCAACGAGCAGGGACGGACCCGCGGCAAGATCATCGTGACCGTGCCCTGGGAGGACTGAGACGGGACAGGCCGGGTCCGGGGCGCCCGGCCGCCGGATCCCCTCAGAACAACGTCGCGGCGGCGAACACCGCGAGCGCGACCGTGCACGCGACCGCCGCCAGCGCGAGGCGCCGCGGCAGCGGGGCGGGACGCGCCGTCCCCATGCCCGTCACCCGGCGGTGCGCCACCGCGAGGAAGCCCAGCCAGGCCAGCAGGCTCGCGGCCACCGCCAGGGCCGCGGCCCCGGTCGCCCCGCCGACCAGTGCCTGGCGTACCCCGAGCAAGGCCACCACGGTGCACGCCAGGGTGGTGCGGCGCCAGGCCAGCCGCGTCCGTTCGGGCTGGAGCCCGGGGTCCCGGGCCGGGCCGGTCACCGGCCCTCCCAGCCGAACAGGACCACCACCACCATCGCGACCGCCACCAGCGCGACCACGAGGCTGAGCAGCGCGGGGAAGCGCGATGCCGGAAGGTCCTCGCCGCGCCGCATCGCGCGCTCGCACCGCACCCAGTGGTTCACGGCCCGCAGCGCGCAGAGCACCCCTGCGGCCAACAGCCCGAGGGCCAGCCCGGCACGGATGCCCCAGGCCAGTCCGGGCAGGAACTGGTCGACCGCGAACCCGCCGCCGATGAGGGCGAGAGCCGTCCTGATCCAGGCGAGGAACGTGCGCTCGTTGGCGAGGGAGAAGCGGTAGTCCGGGGTGTCACCCTCCTCGCGGATCCGCTCCGGGGCGAACCACAGCCGCAGTCCGCGCGTGAAGTCGCTCATGCGGCGGGCCCCGCGCCGCCGCCGGCCCGGAACCTCCGGAGCCGGTGGTGGGCGGCCAGGCCGTCCGGCACCCACGGCCGGTCGCCCAGCCGGTCCTCCAGCTCGGCGTCGGTCAGGAAGGCGTGCAGGTCGACCTCCTCCGCCTGGGGCCGCACGGGCAGCTCGCAGCGCACCTCGTACACGTAGGACCACCAGCTGTGCCCGGTGCCCTCGTCCTCGTAGAGGAACTTGAAGAGCGGCGTGGGGCGGGGGAGACCGGACACCCCCAGCTCCTCCTCCGCCTCGCGCAGCGCGGCCTCGTCGTAGGACTCGCCCGCCCCCACGACCCCGCCGACGAACATGTCGTAGTGCGAGGGGAAGACCAGCTTCGTCGCCGTCCTGCGGTGGACGAACAGCCGGCCCTCCGCATCCCTGGCCTCGATGAAGACGACGCGGTGGCGCAGGCCGCGTACGGTCGCCTCGCCGCGGGGCGCCTGCCCGACGACCTCGTCGTTCTCGTCGACGATGTCCAGGATCTCGTCAGCCGGATTCATGGGGCCCATCCAACATCAACCGGTCTGCTGCCGTGGAACCGTGCCTGTCCTTCCCCTCCGGCATCGCCGGGTGGAGCCCCAGCAGCACGATCCCCGTCACGATGGCCGCCAGCCCGGCGGCCTGCCAGGCCAGTGCGCCGGTGTCGGTGCGCACCTGGTCGCCGAGGAAGCCGATCCCGCAGACGATGCCGGCCAGGGGCTGCGCGGCGGTCAGGGCCGGGAGCGACATCCGCAGCGGGCCCGCCTCGAACGCGCTCTGGACGAGGATCAGGCTGGTCACACCCATGACGACGAGTGCGTAGGGCTGCCAGCCGGTGAACAGGGCGCCCAGGCCGCCCTCGTCGAACCGCAGGGCGCAGACGCGGGTCAGCGCGTCCTGGAGGCCGTACAGCAGTCCACCCGCCAGCCCGAGCATCGCGGGTGCCCACGGCGTACGGGGATGCCGGGCGAAGGCGGTCAGGACCAGTGCGAGCCCCACCACCACACCGATCACCAGCCAGTGCCGCAACGGCTCCGTCACCGCCTCGCCGCCGCTCGGCTGGCCGGCCAGCAGGAACGCCGTGACGCCGCCGGCCAGCAGCCAGAGGCCGCCCCAGCCCTGACGTCCGAGGCGCTGGCCGGTGAAGAAGCGCGCCAGCGCCAGCGCGAACAGCAGATTGGTGGCCAGCAGAGGTTCGACGACCGACACCTCGCCCTGACCCAGCGCGAACGCCCCCAGGGCCATGCCGCAGATCATCAGACCGATGCCGGCCAGCCAGCTCGGCACCCTCATCAGGTCCAGCAGCAGCCGGGGGGACAGGAAATCGCTCTGCGGCGCGCGGCGTGCCGCGTCCTGCTGCAGGACGAAACCGAAGCCCGTGCAGCACGCGGCGCCCACGGAGAGCAGGATTACCAGCAAGGACACGGTCCGACGATAGCCCCGCAGCGGTACGGGAAGCGTGAAGCCGCCGTCGCCCGGACGGTTGACGTGAGGGGCGGCCGGTACCCAAGATCTGACGCACCAGTAACTTCTCACCGGGCCGGGACCCGCGCCGGGCCGCCCCGCATGTCCCGAAGGACGGAACCCCATGGCGTACGACGCTGATGTGATCGTGATCGGGGCAGGGCTCGCGGGGCTGGTCGCCACCGCCGAGCTCGTCGACGCGGGCCGCACGGTGATCCTGCTCGACCAGGAGCCCGAGCAGTCCCTCGGCGGCCAGGCGCACTGGTCCTTCGGCGGCCTCTTCCTCGTCGACTCGCCCGAACAGCGCCGGATGCGGATCAAGGACAGCCGTGAGCTGGCCCTCCAGGACTGGTACGGCACGGCGGGCTTCGACCGCGAGGAGGACCACTGGCCACGGCGGTGGGCCGAGGCGTACGTCGACTTCGCGGCGGGGGAGAAGCGGTCCTGGCTGCACGCCCAGGGGCTGAGGCTCTTCCCCGTCGTCGGCTGGGCGGAACGCGGCGGTTACGACGCGAGGGGCCACGGCAACTCCGTCCCCCGCTTCCACATCACCTGGGGCACCGGCCCCGGCGTCGTGGCCCCCTTCGAGCGCAGGGTCCGGGAGGGGATGGCGAAGGGACTCGTCCAGGCACGCTTCCGCCACCGGGTGACCGGTCTCGGCCGCTCGGGCGGAGAGGTCGACACGGTCACCGGCGAGATCCTCCAGGAGAGCGGCGCCGAGCGGGGCACCGCGAGCAGCCGCGAGACCACCGGCGCGTTCGAGCTCAGGGCCCAGGCCGTGATCGTCACCTCCGGGGGCATCGGGGGCAACCACGACCTCGTGCGCGCCCAGTGGCCCGCGCGGCTCGGCACCCCGCCGGAGAAGATGCTCTCCGGGGTCCCCGCGCACGTCGACGGACTGATGCTGGGCATCGCCGAGAAGGCGGGCGCCCACCACATCAACCGCGACCGGATGTGGCACTACACCGAGGGCATCGAGAACTGGAACCCGATCTGGGACAAGCACGGCATCCGCATCCTGCCCGGCCCGTCCTCCCTCTGGCTGGACGCGCGCGGCAAGCGGCTTCCGGTCCCGCTGTTCCCGGGCTTCGACACCCTGGGCACCCTCGAACACATCATGAGGTCGGGCCACGGATACACCTGGTTCGTCCTCGACCGGAAGATCATCGGCAAGGAGTTCGCACTCTCGGGTTCCGAGCAGAACCCGGACCTGACCGGGAAGTCGGTGCGCGACGTGATCGGCAGGGCCCGCGCGGACGTCCCCGGGCCGGTGCAGGCGTTCATGGACAAGGGAGTGGACTTCGTCGTCGAGAAGGACCTCGGCGCGCTGGTACGGGGGATGAACGCGCTCACCGGCGACGCTCTGATCGACGAGGACGACCTGCGCCGCGAGATCACCGCCCGGGACCGTGAGATCGCCAACCCCTTCACCAAGGACCTCCAGATCACGGCGATCAACGGTGCCCGCTCCTACCTCGGCGACAAGCTGATCCGCACGGCGAAGCCGCATCGCATCCTCGACCCCGCGGCCGGCCCCCTGATCGCCGTACGGCTCAACATCCTGACCCGCAAGTCCCTCGGGGGCCTGGAGACGGACCTCTCCTCCCGCGTCCTGACCGAGGACGGCACCCCGCTGGCCGGGGTGTACGCGGCGGGGGAGGCGGCCGGCTTCGGCGGCGGCGGGGTCCACGGCTACCGGTCGCTGGAGGGCACGTTCCTGGGTGGCTGCATCTTCTCCGGCCGTGCGGCGGGCCGCGCTGCGGCGAAGGCGGTCGGCTGACGGCAAGGCTCGACGGCCGGCGCCGGTCTGACGGGGCGCCGGCCGTCAGGCGAGGCGCTCCACCACCCGGAAGCGCTCCGCCACGATCATCGTGTCGTCGTCCACGGTGAACCCCGGGTCCCCGAGCGCCTCCCGCATCTCCTCGCTGTGCCAGAACGTCTCGTGCCCCGCCCGCCACTCGGCCACCGACGTGTACCCCTCGCCCTCGTCGAGGGCGTGCTGCAACCCCACCGAGCCCAGTGGCAGCACGCGCACCTCCGTCACCTCGACCACGGCGACCTCCCGCCCGTCGGAGTCGACGACCGCGGACCGCTCGCCCACGGGCGGGAGCTCCTCGCGCTCGGCCTCGTACTCGACGAGCAGCCCCGAGGTGGAGACCTTCTCGCCCGAGAGCACGGCGGCCACCAGACGGTCGCGCAAGGGCCCGGGGAATGCGAGCAGGAACGGCTTGAGCGGTTCACGGTTCTCCATGGCGGCAGTGTGGCACGCGTCACCCCTTCCTCATCCGTCACGCCGGTGGACGGCTCGCGAACTGCGTGAACGGCGAGTTCCACGCCCCCTGAATCGCCAACTCCGCTTCCAGTAAATGCAGTTGTGGCAAGACCGACCTTGACGCCGAGCCTTGCCTACCGCTTTGCTGTGCGCGATCGTCTGCTCGCACAGCGCATCGAAATGTGCTGATCTCACGTCGAAGTCGAAAAGGAATCCTGCGGATGTCTCCGCCTCCGCCGCCCCTGGGCCGTTCCCGACGCAGGGGCGGGCGCTCGGACCACGCCTTCGACCCGGCACTCGGTGACAGCGAACTCATCGACGTACGAAGCAAGTTCGCACAGGGCCGTTGGACCCGGGCGCGCTCCCTGCTGGTCGCGACCGGCACCGACTGGGACCGCCGCGGCCACCGGCTCCTCGCCCTCGCCGCCGTCCCGTCCGCCGCCGGGTGGGCGGCCGACTGGCTGCTCGCCGAGCCCGACAGCGCCGACGCCACGACGCTGCTGGCCTGCGCCACCGTCGTCCGCTCCCGGCGCACCGAGGCCGGTGCCGAAGAACGTGACCGGGCGCGCGAGGCGTGCCTGACCGCGGCCGCGCTCGACCCCGCCGACCCCACCCCCTGGCTCGGCCTGATGACACTGGAGCGCACACACGGCACCCACGAGGCGGCCGCCGGACACTTCGAGGAGATCCGCGCCCGCCACCCCGAACACCACCACGGCCACCACCTGATGACGGCCTCCCTCGCCGGGACGAACCCCGGGAGCGATCCCCTCCACGAGGTGTACGACTTCGCCGCATGGGCCGCCGAACAGGCCCCGGCCGACTCGCCGCTCGCCGTGCTCCCCGTCGTCGCCCACGCCGAGCGCTACCGCGTCCTCGCCGCCGCCGGAGCCGTGTCCGACGACCCGGCGGCCTCGGGCCACTGGTCGGGGCGCAGGGCCCGGCAGGTCATGAAGGCCGCCTTCGACTGGTGGCTCGAATGGGAACGCGAGGACCACCCCCGCCACCACACCGACCTCAACTTCCTGGCTCACGCCAAGATCTGCGAAGGCCGCCCCGCCGAGGCCGCGGCACTGTTCCACCGCATCGGCCCGCACGCCACCGAGGTCCCGTGGTCGTACGCCGGACGCGACCCGTACACAGAATTCACCGCCGCGCGCACCCTCGCGTTCGGTGCCCCCTGACGCACGTCTGCACGCACGTCTCCACCGAGGAAGGGACCACCCCGCCATGTCGACGGGCAGAACAGACACCGGCGCGACCGGCACCACCGGCGCGGACCGCGGGATCAGCACCTACAAGGGGGAGGAGCGCGCGCTGCGCGCCGACCGGCTCGGCACCCCCGGGCTGCTCCTGTCCGTCCTCGCCGCCAGTGCCCCGCTGATGGTCGTCGCGGGTGTGATGCCCACGGTCTTCGGGGTCATGGGCATCGTCGGACAGCCCCTGCTCTACGTGATCCTCGGCATCGTCCTGATGCTGTTCGGCGTGGGCTACGCGGAGATGAGCCGGCACGTCCACAACGCCGGTGCCTTCTACGCCTACATCGCCCGCGGACTCGGCCCCACGGCCGGTGCGGGCGCCTCTCTCGTCGCGCTGGTCGCCTACAGCGCCATGCAGGTCGGCATCTACGGCATCCTCGGCTTCGAGGTCTCGGGCCTCTTCGCCACCTATCTCGACATCGACCTCCGGTGGTGGATCCCCGCCCTGGTCTCCGTGGCCGTCGTCGGCGTACTCGGCTGGCTGAAGATCGACCTCAACGCCAAGGTCCTCGGAGTCCTGCTGGTCGTCGAGTGCGCCCTCGTCGTGATCTTCGACATCGCCGCCGTCGGCAAGCCGGGCCCGGAGGGCCTGTCCCTGCACGCCTTCGACCCGGAGACCCTGACCGGAGCCGGCCTGGGCACCGCGCTCTGCTTCTGCATCGCCGCGTTCGTCGGCTTCGAACAGGCCCCGGTGTACGCGGAGGAGACCAGCCGCCCGCAGGTCGTCGTGTCCCGCGTGATGTTCCTGGCCGTCGGCTACGCCGCGCTCTTCCTCGCAGTGAGCTCCTGGGCCCTGACCGTCGCCGCCGGCCCCTCCTCCATCGCGGACACCTCGCTCAAGGAGGGCCCCGGGATGCTCTTCGGCCTCACCGAGGAACGGCTCGGCGCCACCTTCACCGACGTCCTGCACGTCCTGTTCGTCACCGGCATGTTCGCCGCGCTGCTCAGCTTCCACAACGTGGTGGCCCGCTACGCGTTCGCCATGGGCAGGGAAGGGCTGCTGCCCGCCGGATTCGGCCGCACCAACAAGGCGAGCGGAGCCCCCGCGACCGGCTCCATGCTCCAGTCCGCGGTCTCCGTCGTCATCGTGCTCGCCTTCGCCGTCACCGACGACAACCCGGTCGGCGACCCCACCGCGCCCGTCCTGCACCTCTTCACCTGGATGGGCAACGTCGGCGCGCTCGGCGTCATCGTCCTGATGGCCACGGCCTCCTTCGCCGTCATCGCGTTCTTCGTACGGCGCGGCGCCGGCCGGGCCCAGGCGCCCAGGCTCGTCGCCTCCGGACTCGCGGGCCTCGCCCTGCTCGCCATCGCCGTGTTCACCGTCCGGGACTTCGACGTCCTGGTCGGCTCGGGCCCCGGCTCGACGCTGAACTGGCTGCTGCCCGGTGTGATCGTGCTGGCCCTCGCCGGAGGTCTGGCCTACGGGGCGGTGCTGCGCCGCACCAGGCCCGAGGTCCACGCGCGGATCGGCCTCGGGAACGAGGCGTTCCAGCTGGAGAAGGCGGCGGAGGGGGTTCCGGCGAATACCCGCTGACCCAGGCCTCCTCACCGGAACACGACGTGTGCCCGCGGCCCCTGGTGAAGGGGGACCGCGGGTGCTCGAATGGGTGGGTGAACAATCCCCCTCCCGACAGTGACCGCTCCTCCCCGGACGACGGCGGCGCACCCGTCGGACGCCGCCTGGTCCTCGCCATGCTCGGCCTCGGCGCCGCCGGGGTGGTGGCCGCGCCCGTCCTCCAGCGCACGCTGGAGAGCGGACTGGGCGCGGTCGCCGACAAGGA
The DNA here is from genome assembly GCF_030719215.1 of Streptomyces sp. Alt3. Lineage (NCBI taxonomy): Bacteria > Bacillati > Actinomycetota > Actinomycetes > Kitasatosporales > Streptomycetaceae > Streptomyces > Streptomyces glycanivorans. Next base: position 6,685,206 of record NZ_CP120983.1, read on the forward strand.
CCCCACCGGGCTCACCGGCCTGCTCCCCAACGGCGGCGGCTTCCGCTACTACTCGGTCACCACGTCGGTGCCCGAGAAGACCGCCGCCGACTACCGCCTCACCGTGGACGGCCTGGTCGACCGCCCGGCGACGTACACGCTCGGCTCCCTGAAGGCGCTGCCGCAGACCCGCATGGTGCGCGACGTCCAGTGCGTCACCGGCTGGCGGGTGCCAGAGACCCCGTTCGAGGGCGTCAGGCTCTCCGCCCTGCTGGACGCGGCAGGCGTACAGTCCGGTGCGAAGGCGATCCGCTTCACCTGCTTCGACGGTTCCTACAGCGAGAGCCTCACGCTCGAACAGGCCCGCCGTCCGGACGTCCTGGTCGCCACGCGCATGCAGGACGAGCCGCTGGCCCACGCCCACGGCGGGCCGGTCCGGCTTTACGTGGCCCCCATGTACTTCTACAAGTCGGCGAAATGGCTCTCCGGGATCACCGTCACCGATTCCGTACGCCCCGGATACTGGGAGGAGCTCGGCTATGACGTCGACGCCTGGGTCGGCCGGTCCAACGGCCGCGACGACGCCCCCACCGTCTGACCCCTCCCCGAGGGTCCGGCGCTTCACCGCGGCGGAACGGATGGTGCACCGCGCCACGGCCTGGCTGGTGCTGATCTGCATCGCCACGGCAGCCTGCCTGTACGTCCCCCAGCTCGCCGAACTCGTGGGCCGCCGACGTCTCGTGGTCACCGTCCACGAGTGGTCCGGGCTGCTCATTCCGGTACCGCTGCTTGCCGGACTGGTCTCCCGCGCCCTGCGCGCCGACCTCTCCCGGCTCAACCGCTTCGGGCCGCACGACAGGCAGTGGCTGCGGGCGGCCCTGCGGCGCGACCGCTCACCGGGATCCCGCCCGGCCGCGAAGTTCAACGCGGGCCAGAAGCTCTACGCCGCCTGGATCGCGGGGGCCGTGCTCGTGATGCTCGGCACGGGACTGCTCATGTGGTTCACCGGGCTCGCCCCGCTGGTGTGGCGCACGGGCGCGACCTTCGTCCACGACTGGCTGGCCCTCGCGACCGGCATCGTCGTCGCCGGCCACATGGCGAAGGCGCTCGCCGACCCGGAGGCACGCCGTGGCATGCGCACCGGGTCGGTCGAGCGCCTCTGGGCCCGTTCCGAGCACCCGTTGTGGCGGGAACCGGAGGAGTGACGCCGGCTACAACACCAGCGACAGCAGCAGGATGAAGGCCAGCGAGACGACGGAGATGATGGTCTCCATCACCGACCAGGTCTTGATCGTCTGCGGGACGTCCATGCCGAAGTACTCCTTCACCAGCCAGAACCCCGCGTCGTTGACGTGGCTGAAGAAGAGCGAACCCGCACCGACCGCGAGGACGAGCAGTGCCGCGTGGGACGTGGACATGTCGGCGGCCAGCGGGGCGACCAGACCGGCCGCGGAGATGGTGGCCACGGTCGCCGAGCCGGTCGCCAGCCGTATCGCCACGGCGATCAGCCAGCCGAGCAGCAGGGCGGGGATCGACCAGTTCTCGGAGAACTCCAGGATCATCTGGCCCACACCGGCGTCGATGAGGGTCTGCTTGAACCCGCCGCCGGCGCCCACGATGAGCAGGATGCCCGCGATCGGGGCGAGCGACTTCTCGACGGTGGCGGACAGACGGCCCTTGGTGAACCCGGCCGCGCGGCCCAGGGTGAACATGCCGACGACGACGGCCGCCAGCAGCGCGATCAGCGGCGAGCCGATGACGTCCGTGACCCGCTGGACGTGGTTTTCGGGGTCGTCCACCACGATGTCGACCAGTGCCTTGACCAGCATCAGGACGACGGGCAGCAGGATCGTCGCCAGGGTCGCGCCGAAGCTTGGCCGGCGGTCCAGCTCCTCCGACGGGCGCTGCGGGATCATCTTCTCCGGCGCCTCGATGTCCACCCAGCGGGCGGCGTAACGCGAGAAGACCGGGCCCGCGATGATCACGGTCGGGATGGCCACCAGCACACCGAGCGCCAGCGTGACGCCCAGGTTGGCGCCGAGGGCGTCGATCGCCACCAGCGGGCCGGGGTGCGGGGGAATCAGCCCGTGCATCACGGAGAGTCCGGCGAGCGCGGGGATGCCGATCCGCATCAGCGAGTAGTTGCCGCGCTTGGCGACCAGCAGCACGACCGGAATCATCAGCACGATTCCGACCTCGAAGAACAGCGGAAGCCCGATGATCGAGGCGATCAGGACCATCGCCCACGGCATCGCACGCCCGCTCGCCTTCGCGAGGATCGTGTCGACGATCTGGTCGGCTCCGCCGGAATCGGCGAGCAGCTTGCCCAGGATGGCGCCCAGGGCGATGAGGACACCGACACCCGCGACGGTCGAGCCCAGGCCCGCGGTGAAGCTGGTGATCGTCTTCGCCGGGTTGGCGCCGGCGAAGGAACCGAGCGCCAGCGAGCCGATGGTCAACGCGAGGAACGCGTGCATCTTGAGCTTGGTGATGAGCAGGACGATGACGGCGATACCCGCCAGGACGGCGATACCCAGCTGTGCGTTGCCGGCCGAAGTGATGGGTTCGACGGCATCCGCTGCCAGCATCTCGACGCTGAGACTGGTCACGGTGGTGATCCTTAGTTGGCGAGCCGGCGCAGCGCGGCGACGGCTCGGTCGGTGATTTCCTCAGGGGTGCCGGACACGTCCACGGAGACTCCCGCTTCGTCCTCCTGCAGGGGCTGCAGGGTCGCGAACTGGGAGTCGAGGAGCGCGGTCGGCATGAAGTGGCCCTTGCGGTCCGCCATGCGGCGTTCGATGAGGGACCGGTCGCCGGTCAGATGCAGGAAGAGGGCACCGGGGGCCTCGGCCCGCAGCCGGTCGCGGTAGGCGCGCTTGAGCGCCGAGCTGCTGACGACGCCGCCGAGCCCCGCCCGGCCGTGTGCCCACCGCCCGATCGCGTCCAGCCACGGCCAGCGGTCGTCGTCGTCCAGCGGGGTGCCCGCGGACATCTTGGCGATGTTGGCCGGCGGGTGGAAGTCGTCGCCCTCGGCGTAGGGGACGCCCAGGGCGTCGGCGAGCAGGGGGCCGATCGTGGTCTTGCCGGTCCCTGCTACGCCCATCACCACGACGACGTGGGGGGTGCTCATTGCTGCCTCGCTGTCTTCATCGACATCGGTCCGCGACATCGGTCCGTCGCGCTACTGAAACCCATTACGTACGACTTATTCAAGAGGCTGTGACATAAACGTCGTACTTTTAGATCCCGAAGGCCGCCCCGTAGGCTTGTGGGCATGACCACACCTGCCCAGGGCCTCCATACGCATGTGCTGGACACCCTGGGTCTGGAGATCGCCGCGGGGGACTGCGCACCGGGCCTGGTCCTGCGCACGGACGAGCTCGCGCAGCGCTTCGACGTCTCACGCACCGTCGTGCGCGAGGTGATCCGCGTCCTGGAGTCCATGCACCTCGTCGAGTCACGGCGCCGGGTCGGGGTGACCGTGCGGCCCACCGAGGAGTGGAACGTCTACGACCCCCAGGTCATCCGGTGGCGGCTCGCCGGCGCCGACCGCCCCCGGCAGCTGCGTTCCCTCACCGTGCTGCGGTCCGCCGTGGAACCCGTCGCCGCGGGTCTCGCGGCCCGGAACGCCACCGCCGAGCAGTGCGCCGCACTCACCGAGTGCGCCCTCGGAATGGTCGCGACCTCACGCGGCCAGCAGCTGGAGGGATACCTCCGGCACGACATCGCCTTCCACCGCGTCGTCCTCAACGCCTCGGGCAACGAGATGTTCGCGCGGCTCGGCGACGTCGTCGCCGAGGTCCTCGCCGGCCGCACCCACCACCAGGTGATGTTCGAGGACCCGGACCCCGCCGCGGTCACGCTCCACGTCCGGCTCGCCGAAGCCGTCCGCGAGGGGGACGCCGAGGGCGCGGAACGGCTCACCAAGGAGATCGCCGTCGGCGCGCTGCACGAACTGGACGTGCTGGCCCCGTGAGCGCCCTCCCGCCCGGGTACGGTGGACGGGATCGATCTTCGGTACAACGGGGCAGTCGGAATGGGAGACCACGGCATGGCGCAGCAGGTACGAGGGGTCATCGCACCGGGAAAGAACGAGCCCGTGCGGGTGGAGACGATCCTGGTGCCGGACCCGGGCCCCGGTGAGGCCGTGGTCAAGATCCAGGCGTGCGGCGTCTGCCACACCGACCTGCACTACAAGCAGGGCGGCATCAACGACGACTTCCCGTTCCTGCTCGGTCACGAGGCCGCGGGTGTCGTGGAGTCCGTCGGCGAGGGCGTCACCGACGTCGAGCCCGGCGACTTCGTCGTCCTCAACTGGCGCGCGGTGTGCGGTCAGTGCCGTGCCTGTCTGCGCGGCCGCCCCTGGTACTGCTTCGACACCCACAACGCGAAGCAGAAGATGACCCTCCTGGACGGCACGGAGCTCTCCCCGGCGCTCGGCATCGGCGCGTTCGCCGAGAAGACCCTCGTCGCCGCAGGCCAGTGCACCAAGGTCGACCCCGAGGTCTCCCCGGCCGTCGCGGGTCTGCTCGGCTGCGGAGTCATGGCGGGAATCGGCGCGGCCATCAACACCGGCCAGGTCGGCCGCGGCGACTCGGTCGCCGTCATCGGCTGCGGCGGCGTCGGCGACGCGGCGATCGCCGGTGCGCGGCTCGCGGGAGCGGCGAAGATCATCGCGGTCGACATCGACGACCGCAAGCTGGAGACGGCGAAGAGGATGGGCGCCACCCACACCGTCAACTCCCGCTCCGGCGACCCCGTCGAGGCGATCCGCGCGCTCACCGACGGCAACGGCGCCGACGTCGTCATCGAGGCGGTCGGACGCCCCGAGACGTACAAGCAGGCCTTCTACGCCCGTGACCTGGCAGGCACCGTCGTCCTCGTCGGCGTGCCCACCCCGGAGATGCAGCTCGAACTCCCGCTCCTGGACGTGTTCGGACGCGGCGGTTCGCTCAAGTCGTCCTGGTACGGCGACTGCCTCCCCTCGCGCGACTTCCCGATGCTGATCGACCTGCACCAGCAGGGACGCCTCGACCTGGGCGCCTTCGTCACCGAGACCATCCAGCTCGACGAGATCGAGCAGGCCTTCGCCCGGATGCACGACGGCGACGTCCTGCGCTCGGTGGTGATCCTCTGATGGCCGCCCGCATCGACCACCTGGTCACGTCCGGCACCTTCGCCCTCGACGGCGGCGAGTGGGACGTCGACAACAACGTCTGGATCGTCGGCGACGACACCGAGGCCGTCGTCATCGACGCCGCCCACGACGCCGCCGCGATCGAGGCCGCACTCGGCGGGCGTACGCTGCGCGCGATCATCTGCACCCACGCGCACAACGACCACATCGACGCGGCTCCGGCCCTGGCCGACGCGACCGGCGCGCCGATCCTGCTGCACCCGGACGACCTGCCGCTCTGGCAGCAGACCCACCCGGACCGCGCCCCCGACGGCGAACTCGCCGACGGCCAGGAGCTGGAGGTGGCGGGGACTCGCCTCACGGTGCTGCACACCCCGGGCCACGCCCCGGGCGCGGTCTGCCTCCACGCCCCCGGGCTGAGCACCGTCTTCACCGGGGACACGCTCTTCCAGGGCGGGCCGGGCGCCACCGGGCGGTCCTTCTCGCACTTCCCGACGATCATCGACTCGATCAGGGACCGGCTGCTCGCCCTTCCGCCGGAGACCGCCGTCCGCACCGGACACGGCGACTCCACCAGCATCGGCGCGGAGGCGCCGCAGCTGCAGGACTGGATCAACCGCGGCCACTGACCGCGGCGGGGATCACCGGTCCGGCCACGCGGAGAGCCGCAGGCCGCTCTCGAAGCGGCGCGGCACACCCGTGACCGGATCGGTGAACTCCAGTACTTTCGCGAGCAGTTGCAGTGGGCGCCCGAAGTCCTCGCGCTCCGGGTCCGGCTCCACCACGGGATAGACCGGATCGTCCACCAACGGCAGCCCCAGCGCGTTCATGTGGACCCGCAGCTGATGGGTGCGGCCGGTCGCGGGCAGCAGCCGGTAGTGGCCGAGAGCGCCCCGGTGCTCCAGTAGTTCGATCCGGCTCTCGCTGTTCACCGTCCCCGGCTCCTCGCGCGCGGCGATGACCCCACGCTCCTTGACGATCCGGCTCCTAACAGTCCTGGGCAGCACGAGCTCCGGATCGTACGCGGCGACCCCCTCGTACTCCTTGCGCACCAGCCGGTCCCGGAACAGCGTCTGGTACGCCCCGCGGTCCCCGGCCCGTACGACGCAGAGCACCAGGCCCGCCGTCAGCCGGTCCAGTCGGTGCGCGGGCTGCAGTCCGGGCAGCCCCAGGGTGTCACGCAGCCGGGCGACCAGGGTCTCGGTGATGTGCCGGCCGCGCGGGGTGGTGGCCAGGAAGTGCGGCTTGTCCGCGACCACCAGGCGTTCGTCGCGGTGGACGATGCCGACGGGGAAGGGCACCGGCTCCTCGGGGGCGAAGTCGCGGTGGAACCAGAGGTGACGCCCGGCGGTGTACGGCTCGTCGGGGCGCACGGCGCAGCCGTCCGCCCCGACGAACCGGCCCTCGGCCAGCATGGCGTCCACCCGCACGGTGCCGATCGCGCCCGCGAACCGGTCCAGCAGGTGGTCCCGGACGGTGGGCCAGGCCCCGGCCGGGTCCGCGGGCAGCCGCACCCGCACCGGGTCGACGCCCGCGCGCTGGGGGAGCGGGGCGGCCGGGGGCTTCGCCCGTCCTCTCATCGCATGGGTCCTTGTCGCCGGAGGGCCCGGAACGGACGGGCCGGGTCCCTCCATCATCCCATCGCGAGAACCTCCAGCAGTCGCTCGTGCCCCGTGGTGAGCCCGGCGGCCGCCGGCGGCGCGGCTCGGGGTCACCGGCGGCGGACGCCGCGTGTGCCGGATCCGCGTCCGCGGGGGGCGGGAGTTCTTCGCGAGAGGGGCGGACGTATTGCTCTCCCGATAAAATGTTCGAAATGTCGGACTTCGTCGAATCGGCCCGACGTCAGGGGTGTCGGCGGGGCGAGTCAAGGGTGCGGACGAAATCGGCCGCCCCGTAGAAAGCGCTTACGGGAGGCGCTATGGTTCCTGCCCGTTGAATCCATTCAGCGTCCGTCCGACACGGAGGAGCCCTTCCATGCGCCGAGCCGGTACCGCACTGCTGGCCGCCTGCACCGCCGTCGCCGCTCTGACCACCGTCACCGCCACCCCTGCCCGCGCGCAGGCTGACGGACCCCGGGACGCCGGCCTCCGGCACTGCGCAGGCACCGCCCCCGTCGTCTGCCACTTCGACGTCACCCCCGGCACCTATCGCGTCCGCGTCCTGCTCGGCGGAGGCCAGGGCGCCGGTTCCACGTCCGTCACCGCCGAGACCCGCAGGGCCGTGCTCGCCGAGACGCGCAACGCCCCGGGCGAGACGCTGCGACGCGGCTTCACCGTGGACGTCCGCGACCCGGAGGGCGAGCCGACCGGGGCCACCGGCAGCCCCGGGCTCGACCTCACGTTCGGCGGCGCGGCCCCGCGGCTCGCCGGCCTGCGGGTGGAACGCGTCCGCACCCCGCAGATCCTGCTCGCCGGGGACTCCACCGTCTGCGACCAGGCCGGCGAGCCCTACACGGGCTGGGGGCAGCAGCTTCCGCAGTACCTCACCGACCGGGTGACGGTCGCCAACCACGCCGACTCGGGGGAGGGCTCGCAGTCCTTCCGGGACAACCCGGCGCTCTTCCCGGCGCTGCGCTCCCGCATCCGGCACGGGGACCTCGTCCTCGTCCAGCTCGCCCACAACGACAAGCAGACCGACCGGGACACCTACCGGGCCAACCTCACGGCGATGATCGAGGACGTGCGCGCCGAGGGAGGCAGACCCGTACTCGTCACCCCGGTCGTGCGCCGCTGGTTCAACGCCGACGGCACGCTCGACAACGGCACCGCGCTGCTCGTCAACGGCCTGGGCGTCGACCTGCCCGCCGAGGTCCGTGCCCTCGCCTCCGAGCAGGGCACCGGGCTCGTCGACCTCACGGCCCTGACCAAGGCCCGGGTCGAGGAACTCGGCCCCGAGGGCTCGAAGGCCCTCTACCTCTACGACGAGAAGCGCGACAACACCCACACCTCGGTGCGGGGTGCCACCGAGTACGCGGCGCTCGTCCTCGCGGAACTCCGCGACCAGCGGCTGCTCGCCTCCCGCGAGGTCCGGTGAAACCCGCCCCGCCCGCCGTGGGCCCCTACCGAAACCCGCTGGCCGGGCAGCGCGCCGATCCCCACATCACCCGGCACACGGACGGCCGTTACTACTTCACGGCGACGGTCCCCGCGTACGACCGGATCGTCCTGCGTTCCTCCCACACCCTGAACGGCCTGGCCACAGCCGAGGAGTCGGTGATCTGGAGCCGGCACGCCACCGGTGACATGGCCGCCCACATCTGGGCGCCGGAACTCCACCGCATCGACGGGGCGTGGTACATCCACTTCGCCGCGGCACCCGCCGACGACGTGTGGAAGATACGGATCTGGGTGCTGGAGAACGTGAGCGCCGACCCCCGCCACGGCACCTGGACAGAGAAGGGGCGGATCCTCACGGCGTGGGACACGTTCTCGCTCGACGCCCACGCCTTCGCCCACCGGGGCGAGCGTTACCTGGCCTGGGCTCAGCACGAACCCGGGCTGACGGACAACACGGCGATCTTCCTCTCCCGCATGGCGGACCCCTGGACCCTGACGGGCCCTCAGGTCCGGATCAGCGCCCCCGAGCACGACTGGGAACGCGTCGGTTTCGCGGTCAACGAAGGCCCCGCGGTCCTCCGGCGCAACGGCCGCGTCTTCATGACGTACTCCGCGAGTGCCACGGACGCCAACTACTGCGTGGGCCTGCTCACCGCCGGAGCGGGGAGCGACCTGATGGACCCCGCGTCCTGGGTCAAGTCCCCGCAGCCCGTCTTCACCGGCAGCGCGGAGACCGGGCAGTACGGCCCGGGCCACAACTGCTTCACCGTCGCCGAGGACGGCCGCACGGACGTGCTGGTGTACCACGCCAGGCCGTACGAGGAGATCGCCGGCGACCCGCTGGACGACCCCGGCCGCGACACCCGCGTGCAGCCGCTGAGCTGGCGGGCGGACGGCACGCCGGACTTCGGCGTCCCCGTGCGGTCCTGAGGTCCCGTACCGGCCAGTTCCGGCGGAGGCGTTGACGCGCTGCCGCGCCCTGCCTATCTTGCGTTCGAAGTTCTGGGCAACGTCCGATATCTCGAACAATGATCCCTGGAGCGTCCATGCCGCACCCGCACCTGTGGACGAGACCGATCGTCCCGGCCATCGCCCTCCTGCTCTGCACGCTGGTGGCCGCACCCACCCGCGCCGACGACGGCCCGCCCGTGGCGGAGGCGACCGACTACTCCCTGACCGTGCACCCCGACCGCACGGGCCCCGCGATCGGCAAGTCGATGTACGGCGTCTTCTACGAGGACATCAACCATGCGGCGGACGGCGGACTGTACGCCGAACTCGTCCAGAACCGCTCCTTCGAGTACGACCGCGCCGACAACGCCGCGTACTCACCCATGACCGCCTGGAGCGAAGCCGCCGTGGCCGGCGCCACGGGGCGCGCCACGACGGTGGACGACGACCAGCGGCTGGGTGAACGCAACCGGCGCCATCTGCGCCTCGACCTCGACGGGACCGGAGGGCGGGGCCGGCTTCGGAGTCACCAACTCCGGCTGGAACCAGGGCCTGGCCCTGCGCAGGGGTGAGCGCTACGACTTCTCCGTCTGGGCCCGCACCGACCGTCCGGCGGGAACCGCGCTGACGGTCGCGGCGACCACGGCGGACGGCACCGCGCTCGCCACGCCCCTGCGCGTCGACGCACGCGGTGACCGCTGGGCGAAGTACACCGGCACCCTCACCGCCCGCGGCTCGGCGGCCGACGGCCGGCTCACCGTCACGGCGGCGGGCGGCGGAACCGTACGGCTCGACATGATCTCGCTCTTCCCCCGCGACACCTACAAGGGCCGGCCGAACGGTCTGCGCAAGGACCTCGCGGAGAAGACCGCCGCGCTGCACCCGGGCTTCCTGCGCTTCCCCGGCGGCTGCCTCGTCAACACCGGGAGCCATGAGGCGTACGAGGCGCCGAACTGGGAGCGCAAGCGTTCCTACCAGTGGAAGGACACCATCGGCCCGGTCGAGCAGCGACCCGTCAACGCCAACTTCTGGGGCTACAACCAGACCTACGGCCTGGGGTACTACGAGTACTTCCAGTTCGCCGAGGACATCGGGGCGATGGCCCTCCCGGTCGTACCCGCCCTGGTCACCGGCTGCGGACAGAACAGGGCGACCGACGACCCCGCCCTGCTGCGACGCCACATCCAGGACACCCTCGACCTGATCGAGTTCGCGAACGGCCCGGCCGGCTCCACCTGGGGTGCCAAGCGCGCCGCGATGGGTCACCCCGCGCCCTTCGGCCTCACCCACCTCGAGGTCGGCAACGAGGAGAACCTCCCCGACGAGTTCTTCGCCCGCTTCACCGAGTTCCGCGAGGCGATAGAGGCCAGGTACCCCGGCATCACCGTGATCAGCAACTCAGGCCCCGACGACAGCGGCACCACCTTCGACCGCGCCTGGCAGCTCAACCGCGACGCGGACGTCGCGATGGTCGACGAGCACTACTACAACAGCCCGCAGTGGTTCCTGGAGAACAACGCGCGCTACGACACCTACGACCGCCGCGGCCCGAAGGTGTTCCTCGGCGAATACGCCTCCCTCGACAACCGCTTCTCCAACGCCCTCGCCGAAGCGGCCTACATGACCGGCCTGGAACGCAACGCCGACGTCGTCGAGCTCGCCTCCTACGCGCCGCTGTTCGCCGACACGAACGACGCGCAGTGGCGGCCGGACATGATCTGGTTCGACAACGAGAAGTCGTGGGGATCGGCGAACTACGAGGTCCAGAAGCTCTTCATGAACAACGTGGGGAACCGCGTCGTCCCGAGCACCGCCTCCTCGACGCCCGCCACCACCGCGCCGATCACCGGCGCGGTCGGACTGTCGACCTGGGCGACCGCGGCGGCCTACGACGATGTCCGCGTGACGGGGGAGGACGGCACCGAGCTGCTGAGCGACGACTTCTCCGCCGGCGACGAGCGGTGGACGAAGGCCGCGGGGCGCGGCGACTGGGCCGTCCAGGACGGGGCGTACGTCCAGTCCGACGAGAGCGCGGAGAACACCCTGGTCATGGCAGGGGACACCGGCTGGCAGAACTACGACCTGAAGGTCCGGGCCACCAAGAAGTCGGGGAAGGAGGGCTTCCTCGTCGCCTTCGGGGTCAAGGACACCGGGAACACCTACTGGTGGAACCTAGGCGGCTGGGGCAACACCCGCTCCGCCGTGGAGAAGTCGGTGGACGGCGCCAAGCAGACGATGGCCGAGGACACCACGACGATCGAGACGGGGCGCGCCTACGACGTCCACGTCCAGGTGCGCGGCCGGCAGGTCACCCTCTTCCTCGACGGCGAGCAGTGGGGAACCTTCACCGACGACAAGGCGGCCGAGCCCTTCCGGCAGGTGGTCACCCGGGACGACGCCACCGGCGACCTCGTCGTCAAGGTCGTGAACGCACAGGCGGCGGACGCCAGGACCCGGATCGACCTGGGGGCGAAGCCGTCCGCGCGTACCGCCCGGCTGACCACGCTCCAGGCCGCCCCGGAGGCCGTGAACACCGCCGAGGACCGTCAGGTGGCGCCACGTACCTCGACGCTGCGCGTCGACGGGCCGGTGCTCACCCACACGTTCCCGGCGCACTCCGTGACGTTCCTGCGCATCAGGCAGTAAGCCGGAGAAGAAAAGCGAAAACCCCCAGGGTGACCTGGGGGTTTTCCGCTGTGTCCGAGGGGGGACTTGAACCCCCACGCCCGATAAAGGGCACTAGCACCTCAAGCTAGCGCGTCTGCCATTCCGCCACCCGGACCGGGTGTCTGTCGTCCGGGTCCTGCCCGTTCCGACGTGGAAAACAATAGCAAACATTCGGGGGTGCTCGATCACACCCCCGGCCATGTGAATGGCGCGTGACGGGGCCCGGGCGGTCTTGGGCGCGCGGGGGCCGGCGCGCGAGTATGGGAGGGAGCACCACCGCGACAGTGGAAGGAAGCAGCGTGAGCGAGACCAACACGGCCCGGGCCGGCATCGGCGAGAGGGCCGAGAACGAGGTCGTGGACCTCTGTCGTGACCTGATCCGGATCGACACCAGCAACTACGGCGACCACTCGGGCCCCGGGGAGCGGGCCGCCGCCGAGTACATCGCCGAGAAGCTCGCCGAGGTCGGGCTGGAGCCGAAGATCATCGAGTCCCACAAGGGCCGCGCCTCCACCGTGGCCCGGATCGAGGGCGAGGACCCCTCCAAGCCGGCGCTGCTGATCCACGGGCACACCGACGTCGTCCCCGCCAACGCGGCGGACTGGACGCACGACCCGTTCTCCGGGGAGATCGCGGACGGGTGCGTGTGGGGGCGCGGTGCGGTCGACATGAAGGACATGGACGCGATGACCCTCGCGGTCGTGCGCGACCGCATGCGCAGCGGCCGCAAGCCCCCGCGCGACATCGTGCTGGCCTTCCTGGCCGACGAGGAGGCGGGAGGCACCTACGGGGCGCGCCACCTCGTCGACAACCACCGGGACCTCTTCGACGGTGTCACCGAGGCGATCGGTGAGGTGGGCGGCTTCTCGTTCACCGTCAACGAGAACCTGCGCCTCTACCTGGTGGAGACGGCGGAGAAGGGCATGCACTGGATGCGGCTCACCGTGGACGGCACCGCCGGGCACGGCTCGATGACCAACACCGACAACGCGATCACCGAGCTCTGCGAGGCCGTCGGCCGGCTGGGGCGCCACCAGTGGCCGGTCAGGGTGACCAAGACCGTGCGGTCCTTCCTCGACGAGCTGTCCGACGCGCTCGGCACCCCGCTCGACCCGGAGGACATGGAGGCCACGCTCGCCAAGCTCGGCGGCATCGCCAAGATGATCGGCGCGACCCTGCGCAACTCCGCCGCCCCCACCATGCTCGGCGCCGGCTACAAGGTGAACGTGATCCCCGGACAGGCCACCGCGCACGTCGACGGCCGCTTCCTGCCGGGCTTCGAGGACGAGTTCCTGGCCGACCTCGACCGGATCCTCGGCCCGCGGGTGAAGCGTGAGGACGTGCACGGGGACAAGGCCCTGGAGACCAGCTTCGACGGCTCGCTCGTGGACGCGATGCAGATCGCGCTGAAGGCCGAGGACCCGATCGCGCGCGCCGTGCCCTACATGCTCTCCGGCGGCACCGACGCGAAGTCCTTCGACGACCTCGGTATCCGCTGCTTCGGCTTCGCCCCGCTGAAGCTGCCGCCGGAGCTGGACTTCGCCGGGATGTTCCACGGCGTGGACGAGCGGGTCCCGGTGGACGGTCTGAAGTTCGGCGCCCGGGTGCTCGACCGGTTCATCGACCACTCCTGACCCTGCCCGACCCTCCTGACCTCGGCGAGCAGCCGAATTCGCCAGCCTGTACGAATCTCACTGGTAAGGGTGAAAGGGATCACCCGCACGTAGCCCGCTCCTCCTCTCCTCGTTTCACCTGATGCGGTCCGCGGCTGGGACCGCACTTGTCAACACAGGAGGAATCATGATCAAGAAGGTCGTCGCAATCGCGGCTGCTACCGGTGGCCTCGTGCTCGCGGGTGCGGGTATGGCTTCCGCCGACGCCGGTGCCCAGGGTGCCGCCATCGGCAGCCCCGGCGTGCTCTCGGGCAACGTCGTCCAGGTTCCGGTTCACGTTCCCGTGAACGTGTGCGGCAACACGGTCTCCGTGATCGGGCTGCTGAACCCCGCCTTCGGCAACACCTGCGTCAACGCGTGACGATGCGCGTCAACCCGTAAGGGTTTGAGTCCGGTCGGCCTCGGAGTGCGTTCCATGCACTCCGGGGCCGCTGGGCATTCGGCCCCGCCGCACGGTTGCGTCCGGGGTATTTCGTGAGTGCAGAAGGCAGGAAGACAACCTATGCGACAGGTCACACGTAAAGGCCTGATCACCATGGCAGCGGCGGGCGGAGTGCTCGCGCTCGGCGGCGGCTACGCGCACGCCGACGCGGGTGCGGCCGGTGCCGCGTCGGGTTCACCGGGGGTACTCTCCGGCAACTCGATCCAGGTCCCGGTCGATGTACCCGTCAACGTGTGCGGAAACTCCGTGGACGTCGGCGGTCTGCTCAACCCCGCGAGCGGGAACGACTGCGGAAACGGATCTTCGGACTCCGGACACGCGTACGCCCCGGACGACGGGGCGTCGTCCGGTCACGGCTCCGGGAGCCGGGCGTCCGGGCACGAGGACGCGCGCGACAGCGGGGCGGGGACGGGCAGGCACCGCGCCTCCGGCACCTCGGCCCAGGCGGAGACGACCGGTTCCCCCGGGATCCTCTCCGGCAACCAGGTGCAGGCGCCGGTGGAGATTCCGGTGAACCTGTGCGGCAACAGCATCACCATCGGCGGACTGCTCAACCCGGTCTTCGGCAACTCCTGCGAGAACGACACGGAGCCGGTCCCGCCTCCCGTCGTACCGCAGACGCCGCACACCCCTCAGAAGCCGGTCACGCCGGACGCGCCCCCGGCTCCGGAGACCCAGCTCGTGGCCGGTGAGCAGCTCGCGCAGACCGGCGGGGGAGGGCTCGACGTGCTGATCCCGGCGAGCGCGGGCATGCTGCTCGCCGGCGCGGGCACGGTGCTGTACCGGCGTTCGCGCAACGCGGCGTAGCGGTACCGCGACAACGCCCGACGGGCGGGCTCCGCGCACGCGGAGCCCGCTCCGTGCTACCAGGTGGCCCGGAGCTGGCGGATGATGCGGCGCCGCAGCCGCACCCGGCGGCTGCCGTCCAGGCGCAGCGTCAGCCGGTCCAACTCCCAGTGCCCGTACTCGGCATGGTCGGTCAGCAGGCGGGCCGCCTCCTTGCGGGACACCCCGCGCGGCACGTACACGTCGATGAATTCGTATTCCGGCATCGCATCTATTGTGCGGGCAGACCCCCGGTACGGATAGCGTCTGTCCTATGTCTGATGCTGCGCAGCCCACTGCTGCCGAGGTACGCGCCGCCGCCGATGCAGTCAAAACCGCGCTCGACCGCCACCTCCAGGCAGTCGAACGCCGTACCGGGGACGACGACCCCACCGTCTACGACGCGTTCAACGCCCTGGCCGCCGCTGCCGAGGTCTACGACGAACTGCTCTACGACCGCTACGACGAGGTCACCCCCTTCGAGATCCCGGCCGCGGAGGACTCCCTCCCGCCCTACGCCGGTCCCGAGGAGCCGCACGCCGTGAGCGTGCTGATCAGGCGTGACTACGCGGTGGCGGAGCCGGCACGGCTGCTCGCCCAGGCCCAGCGGCTCGCCGACCTGGACCCGGACGGGCAGGACGGCGAGGCGGCTGCCGCCGGCGCCGGTGTGCATGCCGCGCTGGGTGTGGTGTTCGGCGAGTACGAGGCGGACGAAATCGCCTCCCGGCACGTGGAGTTCGGTCTGGAGGAGGGGGACTCCACCCTCTGGGTCTCCGCCGCGGACGAGCTTCCCGAACCGGGGGAGTGGCTCGCGGCGCCGTTCGACGAGGCCGACCCCGCCCTGGTGGTCTGCCGCTTCGACGCCAGTTCGGTCTTCGACGAGGAGGACGAGCCGGACGGGGACCCCGACGGCGTCGTCCGCCGGCGCTCCTGATCCCACCGCCCGACGGCCCCGGCGCGCAGCGCACCGGGGCCGTCGGCGTGTCTTCGGCCGGGGCCCCTAGGAGGCGTCCGGGGTGGGCAGCGCCTCCAGGAGGGGCCCCAGCCTGGTCGTCCGCTGCTGGGCGGGCACCTCGGCCACCGCGCGCGGCAGAGCCTGATCCACGCCGTGCACCACGGACAGATGCCGCTCCCCACGGCTGAACGCCGTGTACACCCAGGGCCTGCTGAGCCCCTGCGCGGCGTCGCCCGGCAGGACGACGACAGCGGCGGGCCAGCGCATCCCGGCCGCCTGATGGGCACTGAGCGCCCAGCCGTGGCGCACGGCGGACTCCACCCGGTCCTGCGGTACGACGACGGACGTGCCCGCGCAGTCCAGGTGCAGGCCCTCCGCGTCGGCCGAGACGACCGATCCGGGGACCACCCTGCCCGGCGCGGGGACATGGACCACGCGGTCGCCGGGGTCGAAGCCGCCGAACCGGCCCGGCCCCGGATTGAGCCGCTGCTTCAGCGCCGCGTTGAGCGCCGTCGTGCCCGCGGAGCCACCGTGCCCGACCGTGATCACCTGCGTGTCCGAGGACGGTACGCCGATGACGCGCGGCACCGAATCGGCCACCAGCTGCACCGTGCGGTGGACGGCCTCACCCGCGTCCCGCACGGGCACGATCACCACCTCCCTGCCGGGCGCCTCGACCTGGGCCAGCTCGCCGATCCCGATGCCGGAGACCAGCTCGCCGATGGGCCCCGGGTCGGGCGTGCGGGAGACCACGTGAGGGCAGGCTCGCGACGCGATCACGTCGGCGAACACCCGCCCCGCACCGGCCGATCCGAGGACCCCCAGATCGCCGCTCAGGACCAGCCGCGTCCCGTCGGCCAACGACTCCACCAGCATCGCGGCCGTCTCCACGTCGAGCTGCGGGGCGTCCAGCACGACCAGTACGTCGAGGGCGAACGCGCCGTCCGCGTCCCGGCCGGGCCCGCCCTCGCCGGAGAGCAGGGCGGAGAGCGTGACAGCGGCCCCCGGCTCACCGGCCTCGGCGGCCAGCCTGCGCTGTCCGTCGGGGCTGTGGGTGGTCCCCAGCGCCCGCAGACCGAGACCGCGCGCCGCGGCGACGAGGGCGGCGGGTTCCGCCCGGGCGGTCTCCCCGCCGCTGTGGGCGACCAGTCCGGCGGCCGCCGCAGCCCGGATCAGCTCGCCCGCCGACGAGGACGGGGCGGCGGCGGCCGCCTCGGTCCAGTCGGCCCCCTTCTCGCAGGAGTTGACCAGCCGCGCCAGGCCGTCGGCCAGGCTCTCCTCGGCCAGGGCGTACCGGTCGAGACCGAGCAGGACCCGCACCGGCTCCTCGCCGCCCCGGGCCCCGTCCTCGGACGACGCCTCGCCCTCCTCGGTGTCCTGCACCGTCTCCTCCCCCTCCGTGGCGTCGACGCCGTCCTGGAAGACCAGCACGACCCCCTCGGCCACGGCGTGTTCGACGGCCCCCGCGGGATCGGCCACCGCGAACCCGGCCAGTGCCTTGCGCGCCTCCTCGGCGTCCAGCGCGGTGTGCCCCCGCAGAGCGGCCCGCTCCAGCAGCCAGCCCACCAGCGCAGCCGTGCGCCGTTCGTCGTCGGGGCCGCACTCCGCGCCCAGCAGAGCCCGCGCGAAGCCGTCCGCCTGCTCCGGACGCACACCGGGCAGGGACAGGAGCTGCCACGGGTCCTCCCGGAGGAGACCGGCGGCCCCTTCACCGAGCGTCGTCGCGGCCGGGCGGGCCAGCGTCTCGGGAGCCCCGCCCTCGGCGAGCACCGCCGCGACCGAGGCCGCGGTCCCGGCGGAGACGGCCCCCGGGGCAGGCCGCTCGGGGGCCCGGGGCGCGGGCGCGGTCGTGGCGGCGGGGGCCGCCCTGCGGGGTGCGGGAGCCGACGCGGGTGAGTCGAAGAAGGCGGTGCCCGGCTTCTCGCCGCTCTCCACCGCGCGTACAGCCGCCAGCAGATCGGCGGCCGGGCCGCTCAGCTTCGCACCGGCCGCGATGGGCCCTTCCTTCTCGGCCTTGCGCCGCTCGATCCGCTCACGCAGCTCACGCTGTGCGGCCAGTTCCGCCTCGGCCTCCGACACGGCGGGGGCGGCGGGCGCTGGGGGCGCATCCGACCCCTGCTCCTGGTCGCCGGCCTCCTCAGTGCCGTCGTCCGCGTGCTCCGCGTGCTCCGCGTCGTCCGTCCCCTCCGCGCTCCCCGCGCCGTCCTCGTGGGGCGCGCCGGGCGTGTCGGCGGCCCGGCCACCGGCGTCCTCGCCGGCCTCGTGGTCCTCGGCCGGGGGGTCCGGGGCTTCTCCCCGGGAATGCGCAGTCACAGCGTGCTCCAGTCCTGGTCCGGATAGCGGTGCACGGGCGCCGACACATCGTCGAGCGCCTGGCAGATCTCGTCAGGAAGACTAAGCGCCTCCACTGACAACGCCTCGCCCAGCTGCCGCGCGTTGCGCGCCCCGACGACCGGCGCGACCACCCCCGGCCGGTCCCGCACCCAGGCGAGCGCGACCTGGAGGGGCGTCGTGGCGAGGCCGTCCGCCGCCGTGGCGACCGCGTCCACGATCCTGCTCGCGGCCTCGTCCAGATACGGCTCCACGAACGGGGCCAGCTGCTCGGAGGCCCCACGTGAACCTGACGGCGTCCCGGTGCGGTACTTGCCGGTCAGCACACCGCGGCCCAGCGGGGACGACGGCAACAGCCCCACCCCGAGGTCCAGCGCCGCCGGAAGCACCTCCCGCTCGATGCCACGCTGCAGCAGCGAGTACTCCATCTGCGTGCACGCCAGCCGGGTGCGCAGCCCGGGCGCGGCGAGCTGCCACGTGGCCGCCTTGGCCAGCTGCCAGCCGCTGAAGTCGGCCACCCCGGCGTACCGGGCTCGCCCCGAGGACACGGCGATGTCCAGCGCCTGCAAGGTCTCCTCCAGCGGAGTGCCGGGGTCGAAGGCGTGTATCTGCCACAGGTCGACGTAGTCCGTGCCGAGCCGTTCGAGGGAGGCGTCGAGCGCGGCGAGCAGATGCCCGCGCGACCCGTCGACGCGGCGGTAGGGGTCGGGCACACTGCCCGCCTTGGTGGCGACCACCAGATCCTGCCGGGGCACCAGGGCGTCCAGGAACCGCCCCAGCAGGTACTCGGCCTCCCCGCCGCCGTACACGTCGGCGGTGTCGACGAGGGTGCCGCCCGCGTCCCAGAAGGCCTTGAGCTGGTCCGCGGCGTCGTGTTCGTCGGTGTCGCGGCCCCACGTGAGCGTGCCCAGCCCGATCCGGGACACACGAAGGCCGGTACGGCCGAGATGCCTCTGCTCCATGGGCGCTGAGATTACTGGCCGGGGCCCCACGGGGTGGAAGCCTGTGGACAACCGCGGCCCCGGGGCGAGCCTGCCGGAATCCGGCGCCCCGCGCTAGAGTCCCCGGCACAGGAACGTTACTGATCAGTAGAGGGAGTGTGGGTATGCGGCTCGGCATCAATCTCGGTTACTGGGGTGCGGGCATGGACGGTGACAACCTCGCCGTCGCCCAGGAGGCCGACCGGCTCGGCTACGACGTCTGCTGGGCGGCCGAGGCGTACGGCTCGGACGTGCCGACCGTGCTCGCCTGGGTCGCCGCCCGGACCGAGTCCATCGACGTGGGCTCCGCGATCATGCAGATCCCGGCCCGGCAGCCCGCCATGACGGCCATGACCGCGGCCACCCTCGACTCGCTCTCCGGAGGCCGCTTCCGCCTCGGCCTCGGCGTCTCGGGGCCCCAGGTCTCCGAGGGCTGGTACGGCGTCAAGTTCGACAAGCCGCTGGCCCGGACCCGCGAGTACGTCGAGATCGTACGCAGGGCGATGTCCCGCGAGCGGCTGTCCTACGAGGGCGAGCACTGGACGCTGCCGCTGCCCGACGGCCCCGGCAAGCCCATCAAGCTGACCGTGCACCCCCAGCGCGAGCACATCCCGCTCTACATCGCCGCGATCGGCCCCAAGAACCTCGAGCAGACCGGCGAGATCGCCGACGGCGCCCTGCTGATCTTCCCCTCCGCCGGCCACCTGGAGGAGACCGCGGTGAAGCACCTGCGGGCCGGGCGCGAGAAGGCGGGGAAGACGATGGACGGATTCGACGTCTGCCCCACCCTGCCCCTGGCGGTCGGCGACGACATCCCCGGTCTGGCCGACATGTTCCGTCCGTACACAGCGCTCTACGTCGGAGGCATGGGCAGCCGCAAGCAGAACTTCTACAACCAGCTCGCCCGGCGCATGGGGTACGAGAAGGAAGCCGCCGAGATCCAGGACAAGTACCTGGCCGGCGACAAGGCGGGTGCGGCGGCCGCCGTGCCGCACCAGCTCATCGACGAGACCACACTGCTCGGCTCGGTCGACCGGATCGCCGACCGGATGCAGGCGTACGCGGCGGCGGGCGTCACGACCCTGACCCTCGCCCCGGCGGGCTTCACGCTCGACGAGCGGCTCGCGGCCCTGCGCGCCGGTACCGACGCCCTGGAGCGCTCCGGCCTGGCCGCCTAGGCACCGGGCTCAGCACTACGGCCGTGGTGGGGGCTCGGGGGTCCTCCCCGCCACGGCCGTCACAGGGTGCAACGCGCGGGAGCGCCCCGGGTTACGCCCTGTGTCCGTCCGGGACGCCCCGACGGGCCCCGCGACCGGGCGCCGCCCCGTTCGGCCCTGCCACCGCCCCGCTGGTGTTGCCTACCGACGCGTACCGAATTTGACTGTCGCTCTGCGGACACCGGTGCGAAAGGTGGCAGTGATGCTCTCGGCCAAGAGTTTGTTCCAGGAGATCCTCGACGACGACGAGTCGTTCCGGCTGTTCTGCTCGATCGCTGCCGGAGGGGAGTCGCAGGGCGGCTGGGAGAACGGCCGTATCGCCTCACTCGTGCCGCCGGGCCTGCGGGAGCTCGCGCCCAAGGTCGCCCGGCACGGTGCCGACGAGGACAAGCACGGCAGGATCTTCAACGCCCTGCTGAAGCAGCGAGGACTCCAGCCCGTGGCGGTGCCGTACGAGACCGACTACACCCTGCTGCTGGAGCGCCGGGGCATCGGCCTCGCCCACGAGCGGCTGAGCCGTGAGGAACCGCTCACCGAGCGGGACGTCATCGTGTACCTGGCCCACAGCCGGGTCACCGAACAGCGGGCGTCCGAACAGATGCGGCTCCTGCTCAAGCACTTCGTCGGGCACCCGGTCCTCGGCCGGGCCGTCAGGATGATCTCGCGGGACGAGGACAACCACCTCGCCTACTGCCACGAGGAGCTGCTCCGCTTCGCCCGGGCCGGACACGGCCGGACGATCCAGTACGTCCTGCGCGAGTGCGCCCACGCCGAGATCCGGGTGTACCGCGACGTCAGCCTCGCCGTGATGAGCCACATGGGCCGCGTGCTGCGCTGGCCGCGCGCCAAGGCCGCCGCGCTGGCCGCGGGGATCCACGCGATGTACGCCTACGAGCGGCTGGTCGGCTGGCGGCGCATGGTGAGCCTCGAACAGCCCGTCCTGCGTGACGCCCTGGGCGGCACCGCCCTGCCCGAGACCGAGTACGCCTGAGCAGCCCGCCCCTACATCCACCCGCGGCGCTTGAACAGGCGGTACAGCCCGGCGACCGCGAGGCCCATCAGCACGATCACCGCCGGGTACGTCCACACCCAGTCGAGCTCCGGCATGTGCTCGAAGTTCATCCCGTAGATCCCGGCCACCATGGTCGGCACGGCGGCCATCGCGGCCCATGCCGAGATCTTCCGCATGTCGTCGTTCTGCCGCACTCCCACCTGCGCCAGATGGGCCGACAGAATGTCCGAGAGCAGCCGGTCCAGCCCCTCCACGTGCTCGACGGCACGCGTCAGATGGTCGTTCACGTCCCGGAAGAAGGGCTGGGACCCGTCATCGACGAACGGCACGCCCGCGCTCGACAGCCGCGCCATGGGCGCTCCCAGCGGATTGGTCGCCCGGCGGAACTCGAGTACCTGCCGCTTGAAGGTGTAGATGCTCGCCGCCGTGTTCTTCGAGTCCGCCGAACCGGTCGGGGCGAAGACCTGGGCCTCCAGCCCCTCCAGGTCGATCTGGAGCTCTGCCGCGACCTCGATGTAGTGGTCCACCACCGCGTCACTGACCGCGTACAGCACCGACGTCGGCCCGTGCCGGAGGACTTCCGGCTCGGCCTCCAGGCGGCTCCGCACCGCGGCCAGGGGCGCGCCCTCGCCGTGCCGCACCGTCACCACGAAGGAGTCCCCTATGAACAGCATCAGCTCGCCGGCGCTCACGGTGTCGCTCTTCGGCTCGTAGACCACCGGCTTGATCACGACGAACAGGGAGTCGTCGTAGATCTCCAGCTTGGGCCGCTGGTGGGCGCGCAGGGCGTCCTCGACCGCGAGTGGATGCAGCGCGAACTCGCTGCTGACCAGGTCGAACTCCTTCTCCGTCGGCTCGTGCAACCCGATCCAGACGAAGGCGTCCCCGGTGGCACGTGCCTCGTCGAGGGCATCGGAGAAGTCGGCGGGACCTTCGGTCCGGCGCCCGTCCCGGTAAATTCCGCAGTCGACGATCACCCGCGCATTGTTCCCTGCCGCGACGCCTTCACGCACCTCTACGCTGGCAGGTATGCCCACGCTCATCCTCGTACGCCACGGACGCTCGACCGCCAACACCTCCGGAGTGCTCGCGGGCCGGACCCCCGGCGTCTCCCTCGACGAACGCGGCGCCGCACAGGCCGCCGCACTTCCCGGCCGGCTGTCGGCCCTCACCTTCGCGGAGGCCGTCAGCAGCCCGCTGCAGCGCTGCCGCGAGACGCTCCAGCCGCTGCTGGACGCCCGCCCCGGGCTCGCGCTGCACACCGAGGACCGCATCAGCGAGTGCGACTACGGGGACTGGTCGGGGCGCAAACTCGCGGAACTCTCCGACGAGCCGCTGATGAAGGTCGTCCAGCAGCACCCCTCCGCCGCCGCCTTCCCGGGCGGCGAGTCCATGCGGGCCATGCAGGCCCGGGCCGTCGAAGCCGTGCGGGACTGGAACACCCGCATCGAGGCGGAGTACGGCGAGGACGCGGCCTACGTGATGTGCTCGCACGGCGACATCATCAAGGCCCTGGTCGCCGACGCCCTCGGCATGCACCTCGACCTCTTCCAGCGCATCCAGGCCGACCCGTGCTCCGTGACCGCGATCCGCTACACGCGGCTGCGCCCGTTCCTCCTCCGCCTCGGCGACACCGGCGATTTCGCGTCCCTGGCACCGCGTGAACAGGCCATCGGGGCCGACGCGGCGGGGGACACGGGGACGGACGCGGCCGTCGGGGGCGGCGCTGGGGCACCGTGATCGCTCGGCGCAGTAGGGTGGACGCGCCGTAGAGCCCTTGCGGGACCTCTCGCTGGGTCCCGGGGGCAGCCCCCATCCGCCATCACTTCTCAAGGGAGACAGGACGTGTCCCGTCAGGTGTTCCTCTACGACCCGCCGGACCGTTTCGTGGCCGGCACGGTCGGGCTGCCTGGCCGCCGTACGTTTTTCCTGCAGGCATCCTCGCGCGGCCGGGTCACGAGCGTGGCTCTGGAGAAGACGCAGGTAGCCGCGTTGGCCGAACGGATCGACGAACTCCTCGACGAGGTCGTCCGGCGGACCGGCGGAAACTCACCGGTGCCCGCCGTCGCACCCACGGATGTCGCCGACACCGCGCCGCTCGACGCCCCCGTCGAGGAGGAGTTCCGCGTCGGCACGATGGCGCTCGCCTGGGACGGCGAGGAGCAGCGCATGATCGTCGAGGCGCAGGCACTCGTCGAACTGGACGCCGACTCCGAGGACGACCTCGCGGAGGCCGAGGAAAGGCTTCTGCAGGACGAGGAGAACGGCCCGCCGATGCTGCGCGTCCGGCTGAGCGGAGGCCAGGCGAGGGCCTTCGCCAAGCGCGCGCTCGACGTCGTCAACGCCGGCCGCCCGCCCTGCCCGCTGTGCAGCCTGCCCCTCGATCCGGAAGGACACGTGTGCCCGCGCCAGAACGGATACCGTCGCGGGGCCTGACGGAGGCCGGGCTGCGCGCCCTGCTCACGGAGGGGGAGCTCACGGTCCTCGGCCAGGTCCGGGGCGCGTCCAACGCGGTGCTGTACTGCACGATCGCCCACGAGGGCGAGGAGCGGACCTGCGTCTACAAACCGGTCGCCGGTGAGCAGCCGCTGTGGGACTTCCCCGACGGCACCCTCGCCGGGCGCGAGGTCGCCGCGTACGAGATCTCCGAGGCCACCGGCTGGGGCCTCGTGCCGCCCACGGTGCTGCGGGAGGGCCCCTACGGCGAGGGGATGTGCCAGCTGTGGATCGAGGCGGAGGAGGAGACGGAGACCGCCGACGGACTGCCGCCCCTGCTCGCCCTCGTCGAGGACGACGAGCCGGGGGAGGGCTGGAAGGCCGTCGGATTCGCCGAGGTCGGGGAGGGGCGGACGGCCCTGCTGGTGCACGCCGACGACCCCCGCCTGCGCCGGCTGGCCGTGCTGGACGCGGTGATCAACAACGGTGACCGCAAGGGCGGGCACCTGCTGCCCGCCCCCGGTGGACGGCTGTACGGCATCGACCACGGCGTCACGTTCAACGCCGACGACAAACTGCGGACGCTGCTCTGGGGGTGGGCGGGCGAACCCCTGACCGCCGAGGCGTCCGAGGTGCTCGGTCGGCTGTCCACGGCCCTGGAACCGGGCACGGAGCTCGCCACCCGGTTGGCGGAACTGATCACGACGGCGGAACTCGACGCCCTGCGCGGCCGGGTGGAGAGCCTTCGCACGTCCGGCCGGCACCCGCAGCCGAGCGGCGACTGGCCGCCGATCCCGTGGCCACCCGTGTGACAGCACGGTCCGGCCCGTCCGGCGGCGCGGGCGGCGCCCGTCCCGGGAACGGCCGGTAGGGCATCACCACCCCGTGCGCAAGACCGCCTCTTCGGCCATGATCTGCCATCCGGTTCGTATCCGGAAGCATCGTCCGGTTACGCTCATGACATGCATGCCTGGCCCGCTTCTGAGGTCCCCGCCCTGCCTGGCAAGGGCCGCGACCTTCGGATCCACGACACCGCGACCGGCGGACGGATCACCCTTGACCCCGGTCCCGTCGCCCGCATCTACGTCTGCGGCATCACGCCGTACGACGCGACCCACATGGGTCATGCGGCGACCTACAACGCGTTCGACCTCGTTCAGCGCGTGTGGCTCGACACCAAGCGGCAGGTTCACTACGTCCAGAACGTGACCGACGTGGATGATCCGCTGCTTGAGCGGGCCGTGCGCGACGGCGAGGACTGGACCGAGCTCGCGGAGCGCGAGACGGCACTCTTCCGGGAGGACATGACCGCCCTGCGCATGCTTCCCCCGAAGCACTACATCGGGGCGGTCGAGGCGATACCCGGCATCGTCCCGCTCGTGGAACGCCTCCGGGACGCGGGCGCCGCCTACGAACTCGACGGCGACGTGTACTTCTCCGTGGAGAGCGACCCGCACTTCGGCGAGGTCTCGAACCTGGACGCCGAGGCCATGCGACTGCTCTCCGCCGAGCGCGGCGGTGACCCGGAGCGCCCCGGCAAGAAGAACCCGCTCGACCCGATGCTCTGGATGGCCGCCCGTGAGGGCGAGCCGAGCTGGGACGGCGGCTCCCTCGGCCGCGGCAGGCCCGGCTGGCACATCGAGTGCGTCGCCATCGCCCTGGACCACCTGGGCATGACCTTCGACGTCCAGGGCGGCGGTTCCGACCTCGCCTTCCCGCACCACGAGATGGGCGCCTCGCACGCACAGGTGCTGACCGGGGAGCACCCGTTCGCCCGCGCCTACGTGCACGCCGGCATGGTCGGCCTCGACGGCGAGAAGATGTCCAAGTCCAAGGGCAACCTCGTCTTCGTCTCGGCGCTGCGCCGGGACGACGTGGACCCCGCCGCCATCAGGCTCGCCCTGCTCGCACACCACTACAGGTCCGACTGGGAGTGGACCGACCAGGTCCTGGCCGACGCGGTCGAGCGTCTCGCCCGGTGGCGCGCCGCCGTCTCCCGCCCCGACGGACTCTCCGCGGACGCCCTGGTCGAGGAGGTGCGGGAGGCCCTGGCCGACGACCTCGACACCCCGGCCGCACTGGCCGCCGTGGACCGCTGGGCCGAGCTCCAGATCTCCGGGGGCGGCACGGACGAGGGCGCGCCCGGCCTCGTCTCGCGCACCGTCGACGCCCTGCTGGGCGTCGCGCTCTGACCCGCAACCCCACGGACACGCCGGACGGCCCCGGACTTCGCGAGAGATCGACGAAGTCCGGGGCCGTCCGGCGTGTACGGAGGCGGTGTCAGTCGTCCGAGGCGTTCCCGTCCGGACCCGCGGCAGGCGGGTCCTCGGGTGCGTCGCCGCCGTCGCCGTCCTTGCCGTCCTTGGGGCGGCCCTTCTCCGGACGCTGCGGCTTCGGCGGCCGCGTACGCCCGCCGGAGGTGTCCCGCAGATAGGGCATGTCACCGCTCTCCGTGGCATGACCGCCCGGCCCCTGACCGGGACCTCCGACGTCCCTGCGGCGCAGATAGCGCTCGAACTCGCGGGCGATGGCCTCGCCGGACGCCTCGGGCAGCTCGGCGGTGTCCCGCGCCTCCTCCAGCGTCTGCACGTACTCCGCGACCTCACTGTCCTCGGCGGCCAGCTGGTCGACCCCGAGCTGCCAGGCGCGGGCGTCCTCGGGCAGCTCGCCCAGCGGGATCCGCAGACCGAGCAGGTCCTCCAGACGGTTCAGGAGCGCGAGCGTCGCCTTCGGGTTCGGCGGCTGCGACACGTAGTGCGGGACCGCCGCCCACAGGCTGACCGCGGGAACCCCCGCGTGTGTGCAGGCCTCCTGGAGGATGCCCACGATGCCGGTCGGGCCCTCGTACCTGGTCTCCTCCAGGTCCATGGTCCTCGCCAGGTCCGGATCCGACGTGACCCCGCTGACCGGGACCGGCCTGGTGTGCGGGGTGTCGCCGAGCAGCGCACCCAGGACGACCACCATCTCGACGCCCAGCTCATGGGCGAAGCCCAGGATCTCGTTGCAGTACGAACGCCAGCGCATGGAGGGCTCGATGCCACGGATCAGCACCAGGTCACGGGGTTTCTCGCCGCCGACCCGGACCACGGAGAGCCGTGTGGTGGGCCAGGTGATCTTGCGTGTCCCGCCGTCCATCCACACCGTGGGCCGGTTGACCTGGAAGTCGTAGTAGTCCTCGGCGTCGAGCGCCGCGAAGACCTCGCCCTTCCACTCCCGGTCCAGATGCGCGACCGCGGTGGAGGCGGCGTCCCCGGCGTCGTTCCAGCCCTCGAACGCGGCCACCATGACCGGGTCGATCAGCTCGGGTACCCCCTCGAGCTCGATCACCCAGGCCTCCTTCCGAAGTTTCCTTGTGTACGGACCAACCTTACGGCTTCCACCCAGCTCCGACGCAGCCCGTTTGCGTGCGGAGATGAACCGTGCCACGCCTTGATTCATCCGAGCTGTACCGGTCGGAAGCGGTCGAAATGCATCCCAGCCCTGGACTACTGGGCTCGGGAGGGGCTATACATCGGATGACCGCTGAGAGATCCGATGTTATTCCCCTGGGGGCGCACATGAGTCTGACCGTCGTGGATTTCGAGGTCGACGACATCCGGTTTCCCACCTCGGAACAGCTGGACGGCTCGGATGCCATGAACCCCGACCCCGACTACTCCGCCGCCTATGTCGTCCTGCGCACGGACGGCACCGACGGCCCGGGCGGCACAGGTGAGGAAGGGCACGGGTTCTGCTTCACCATCGGCCGCGGCAACGATGTCATGGCCGCGGCCATCGAGACGCTGCGCTCCTATGTGGTGGGGCGGCCCGTCCCGCGGGACGCGGCGGACCTCGCCGCCCTGTACCGCACGCTCACCCACGACTCCCAGCTGCGCTGGCTCGGCCCCGAGAAGGGCGTGATGCACATGGCGGCAGGAGCCGTCGTCAACGCCGCCTGGGACCTCGCCGCGAAACTGGCGGGCAAGCCCGTCTGGCAGTTCCTCGGCGAGATGACACCCGAGGAACTCGTCTCCCTCGTCGACTTCCGCTACCTCACGGACGCACTCACCCCGCAGGAGGCGCTCGACATCCTCCGTGCCGCGGAGCCCGGCCGGGCCGAGCGCACCGAGCGGCTCCTCGCCGAGGGCTATCCCGCGTACACCACCTCACCCGGCTGGCTGGGATACGACGACGACAAGCTCGTGCGCCTCGCCAAGGAGGCCGTCGCGGACGGCTTCACCCAGATCAAGCTGAAGGTCGGGGCCGACCTGGACGACGACATCCGCCGGCTCGCGGTCGCCCGTCAGGCGGTCGGCCCCGGCATCCGGATCGCCGTCGACGCCAACCAGCGCTGGGACGTGGCCGACGCGGTGGAGTGGATGAAGGCACTCGCCCCGTACGACCCGTACTGGATCGAGGAGCCGACCAGCCCCGACGACGTACTCGGCCACGCCGCCGTGCGTGCCGGGCAGCCGGTCAAGGTCGCCACCGGCGAACACATCGCCAACAGGGTCGTCTTCAAGCAGCTGCTCCAGGCCGGTGCGGTCGACTTCGTCCAGATCGACGCCGCGCGCGTCGCCGGGGTCAACGAGAACCTGGCGGTCCTGCTGCTCGCGGCCAAGTACGGAGTCCCGGTCTGCCCCCACGCCGGTGGCGTCGGACTGTGCGAGCTGGTCCAGCACCTCTCGATGTTCGACTACGTCGCGGTGTCCGGCAGCCGGGAGGACCGTGTCATCGAGTACGTCGACCACCTCCACGAGCACTTCGCCGACCCCGCCGTGATCGAGGACGGCCACTACGTCACCCCCCGCGCACCGGGCTTCTCGGCCCGGATGCTTCCCGCCTCGATCGCCGGACACCGCTATCCGCAGGGCCACGTCTGGCAGGCCCGCCGCACACCCGAGGAGACCGGCCGATGACCGCCACGCAGGATTTCGACGGACTGTCCGCACTCGTGACGGGGGGCGCGTCCGGCATCGGGGCGGCCGTGGCCACCCAGCTGCTCGCCCGGGGGGCGCGCGTCGCGGTGCTCGACCTCGATCCGGGAGGCGCCCCCGCGGGAGCCCTCGCGCTCCGTGCCGACGTGACGGACGACGACGCCGTACGGAACGCCGTCGAGCGGGCGGCCACCGAACTGGGCGGCCTGCACACGGTGGTCTCCAACGCGGGGATCGGCTCGATCGGCACCGTCGAGGACAACGCCGACGAGGAGTGGACCCGCGTCCTGGACCTCAACGTGCTCGGCATGGTCCGCACCGCCCGCCACGCGCTGCCCCACCTGCGCCGGGCCGCCACCGCGCGGCCCGGCGCCGTGTCGATCACCCAGACCTGCTCCATCGCCGCCACCGCCGGTCTGCCGCAGCGCGCGCTCTACAGCGCGAGCAAGGGCGCCGTGCTCTCCCTCACCCTGGCGATGGCCGCCGACCACGTACGGGAGGGAATCAGGGTGAACTGCGTCAATCCCGGCACCGCGGACACCCCCTGGATCGGCCGGCTGCTCGGGCAGGCCGAGGACCCGGCCGCGGAGCGTGCCGCGCTCGACGCCCGCCAGCCGCTGGGACGGCTGGTGTCCGCCGACGAGGTCGCCGCCGCGGTCGTCTACCTGGCAAGCCCGGCCGCCGCTTCCGTCACCGGGACGGCGCTCGCCGTCGACGGAGGGATGCAGGGCCTGCGGCTGCGCCCGGACCCCTCGCAGGGCTGACCGAGGCTCACAGGGTCGAGCGCAGCCACTGCTCCACGCTCGCCACGTGCACCGTCGCCCAGGACCGGGCCGCCTCGGCGTCCCGGTCCCGCAGGGCGGCAAGGATCGCCCGGTGCTCGCGCAGGGTGCGGTTGACCGCGTCCTCCTGGGTCAGCCCGCGCCACACCCTGGCCCGGGTGGTCGGGCCGGAGAGGCCGTCCAGCAGGGAGCACAGCACCGAGTTGCCGGAGGACTGGACGATGCCGCGGTGGAACTCCAGATCGCCGGCGACCAGCGCTTCCACCGAGGGCTCGGGCCCCAGCGCGTCCAGCTGGGCGCTCAGGGCGTCCAGCTGATCCTCCTCGATACGCAGCGCCGCCATCGCCGTGGCCGCCGGTTCCAGGATCCGGCGGACCGCGAAGAACTCCAGCACGGTGTCGTCGCGGTGGAAGTCCACCACGAAGCTGAGAGCCTCCAGGAGCAGCTGCGGATCCAGGCTGGTGACGTACGTGCCGTCGCCCTGACGGACGTCGAGGATGCGGATCAGCGACAGCGCGCGCACCGCCTCGCGCAGCGAGTTGCGCGACAGGCCCAGCTCGGCCGCGAGTTCGCTCTCCTTGGGGAGCCGGTCTCCCGGGGCCAGCGCACCTGAGACGATCATTCCCTTGATTTTTTCGATCGCTTCGTCGGTGACGGCCATGTGGGGCCTCCTCGCGCACAAGACATCCGATGTATGTCTCTCATTATGCGGCCATGCGAGGGAGACGGAGGCCCACGGGCTGCCGAAGGGCCGGACCGGACCGCGCCGACCGCAGAGGCGGCGGCCCCGCTGCCGGCTCGATCCGGTCAGTCGAGGCCGAGGTGGCCGCGCAGGGTCCGGGCGGAATAGGCGGTGCGGAAGAGCCCACGCCGCTGCAGGACGGGCACCAGTCCTGTGACGATCACCTCCAGGTCGTCGGGGAGCACCGCCGGCCGCAGCCGGAAACCGTCGGCGCCACCTTCGGTGAACCACTCCTCGAGAAGGTCCGCCAGGCCGTCGGGCGTGCCGGAGAAAACGGCGGCGTCCGAGGTGAACGGAGCACCGGCGGCCTCCTCCAGGCCGGCCCGGCGTGCGTCGGCCGCCTCCTGGCTGTCTCCGAGCACGACGTTCACGTCGGCGAAGACCCTCAGCGAGCCCGCGGACCGGCCGGCCTCCTCCCGGAGCGCCTCCACCTCCTCGCGCACGGCGACCAGCGCGGCGGTGTCCGGGGGAGTCACGAGGACCACGTCGCCGTGCGTGGCCGCCAGCCGGTAAGGGGCCGTGGCGTGCGCGAGCAGAGCCACCGGCGGCCTGCCCTGCGGGGAGGACACGGTGGCGCCCCATGCCCCGGTGGCCTCGGTCAGGAACTCGTCCGCCTGCGCGAAGAGTTCGGCCAACTGCCGGTCGCCCTCGGCAGTGCCGAAGATCCGTGCCAGCCGGGCACGCTCGGAGTCGCTCGTCGCCGCCCGGGCCCGTCCTCCACCGTGATGAAGTCGAGCAGTCCGGCCTCGGCACGACGCACCAGCCGGGCGTACTCCTCGGGCGTGAAGGGCCTGGCGGGCGCGGCCGGATGCGAACCGGCGCCGTCCAGAGCCGCTGACAGATGGAATCCCTGTGTCTCGGGCATCTCCCCACTGTCCCCGCGTCACGTTGCACCCGTGTGGCGGCTGCATGGCACGCATCACGGGTCCGTATGCGGCAGGGGCGGCCTCCCGACCGGGAGACCGCCCCTGATGCCGCCTGCCGCCGCCGTCAGCGGCCGTCGGCCAGCATGTCCTCGACCTTGGACCGGACGTCGTCGGTCGCGAGGCCCCGGATCGTCAGCGTCGTCCGGCGGCGCAGCACGTCGTCCGCCGTCTCGGCCCACTCGCGGTCGCGCGCGTACGCCACCTGAGCCCAGATCTCCGGGGCGTCGGGGTGGATGCGCTCTCCGAGGGCCGGGTTCTCGTTCGCCAGCCGCGCGATGTCGAACGACAGCGAGCCGTAGTGGGTCGCGAGGTGCCGTGCCGTGTCGGCGGACATCCGCGGCCCCGGCGTACCGCCGTCGACCAGCAGCCGGTGCGCGACCGCGTTCGGGTTGGCGATACCGGGCAGCGGCACCTTCTTCGGCAGCCGCGCCATCGGCTCCATGTCCTCGGCGAGGGGGTGCCCGGGCAGTTCGGCCAGCTTGTTCATCACCGTGCGGCCGATGTGGCGGAACGTCGTCCACTTGCCGCCCGCGACCGACAGCATCCCGCCGCGGCCCTCGGTCACGACCGTCTCGCGCTTGGCCTTCGAGGTGTTCCCGGGACCGCCCGGCAGCACCCGGAGCCCCGCGAAGGAGTAGGTGATCAGGTCGCGGGACAGCTGCTGGTCCCGGACCGAGAACGCGGCCTCGTCGAGGATCTGCGCCGTGTCCTTCTCGGTGACCGCGACGTCTGCCGGGTCACCCTCGTACTCCTCGTCCGTCGTACCGAGCAGCAGCATGTCCTCCCACGGCAGGGCGAACGTGATGCGGTACTTGTCGATGGGCGTCGCCAGCGCGGCCTTCCACGGCCGGGTGCGCTTGAGGACGAGGTGGGCGCCCTTGGACAGACGTATGGAGGGGGCCGAGTTCGGGTCCTCCAGCTTCCGCAGGTGGTCGACCCACGGGCCGGTGGCGTTCAGCACGAGGCGGGCGTCGACGCCGAACTCCGTGCCGTCCTGACGGTCCTCCAGCTCGGCACCGGTGACCCGGCCCTTGGTGAACCGCAGGCCGGTCACCGCGGCGTGGTTGAGGACCACGGCGCCCGCGTCCACGGCCGCGCGGACCGTCATCAGCGCCATCCGGGCGTCGTTCATCTGGTCGTCGCCGTAGACCGCGACGGCCTTCAGGTTGTCGGTGCGCAGCTCCGGCACGTCGCGCTGTGCCCGGGCCGGGCTGATCACGTGGCCGACGCCGTCACCGAACGCGGACAGCGCCGAGTAGGCGAACACACCCGCGCCGAGCTTGGCGGCGCCGTGCGGTCCGCCCTTGTAGACGGGCAGGTAGAAGGTGAGCGGGTTGGCCAGGTGCGGGGCGACCTGACGGGACACCGCGCGCCGCTCGAAGTGGTTCTCCGCGACCAGCTTCACCGCGCCGGTCTGGAGGTAGCGCAGACCGCCGTGGAGCAGCTTGGAGGACGCGGAGGAGGTGGCGCCGGCGAAGTCACCGGCGTCCACCAGCGCCACCCGCAGCCCGGACTGCGCGGCATGCCAGGCGGTGGAGATGCCCAGGATGCCGCCGCCGATCACCAGGAGGTCGTACGTCGCCTTGGACAGCTGCTCCCGGGTCTCGGCGCGGCTCGGGAGGGAGCCGGAGGCCGGATGCGTCCCGAGGGCGGGGACGCTCTGCAGGGTGGTCATGTGATTGCTCCTCAGCTCTCTTCGTCCTCGATCCAGCCCATGGTCCGTTCGACGGCCTTGAGCCAGCTCTTGTACTCGCGGTCGCGGGTGTCCGCGGCCATGCGGGGTGTCCACTCGGCGGCGCGGCGCCAGTTGGCGCGCAGCGCGTCGGTGTCCGGCCAGAAGCCGACGGCGAGACCGGCGGCGTAGGCGGCGCCGAGGCAGGTGGTCTCGGCGACCATGGGGCGCACCACGGGCGCGTCCAGGAAGTCGGAGAGCGTCTGCATCAGCAGGTTGTTGGAGGTCATGCCGCCGTCGACCTTGAGCGCGGTCAGTTCGACGCCGGAGTCCTTGGTCATGGCGTCGCTGATCTCGCGGGTCTGCCAGGCGGTGGCCTCGAGCACGGCACGGGCGATGTGCGCCTTGGTGACGTACCGGGTCAGTCCGGCGATCACACCGCGGGCGTCGGGACGCCAGTACGGGGCGAACAGGCCGGAGAACGCGGGCACGAAGTACGCGCCGCCGTTGTCCTCGACGGAGGAGGCGAGCGTCTCGATCTCGGCCGCGGACTTGATCAGCCCCATCTGGTCGCGCATCCACTGGACCAGCGAACCGGTGACGGCGATGGAACCCTCGAGGGCGTAGACCGGCTTCTGCTCGCCGATCTGGTAGCCGACGGTCGTCAGCAGCCCGTTGTAGGAGTTCACCGGGGTGTGGCCGGTGTTCATCAGCATGAAGGTGCCGGTGCCGTACGTGGACTTGGCCTCGCCCTGCGCGAAACAGGTCTGGCCGAACAGCGCGGCCTGCTGGTCGCCGAGCGCGGAGGCCACCGGGACGCCGTCGAGGACGCCGCCCTTGGCGTTGCCGTACACCTCGGCGGAGGACCGGATCTCGGGCAGGACGGAGGACGGGATCTCCAGCGACTGGACGATCTTGTCGTCCCACTGCATCGTGTGCAGGTTCATCAGGAGGGTGCGCGAGGCGTTGGTGACGTCGGTGACGTGGACGCCGCCGTCGGTGCCGCCGGTCAGGTTCCAGATGACCCAGGAGTCCATGGTGCCGAAGAGGATGTCGCCCCGCTCGGCGCGCTCGCGCAGCCCCTCGACGTTGTCGAGCAGCCAGCGGACCTTCGGGCCGGCGAAGTACGACGCGAGCGGCAGGCCCGTCTCGCGGCGGAAGCGGTCCTGGCCGACGTTGCGGCCGAGCTCCTTGCAGAGCGCGTCGGTGCGGGTGTCCTGCCAGACGAGGGCGTTGTGGACGGGCTCACCGGTGTTCTTGTCCCAGAGCAGCGTGGTCTCGCGCTGGTTGGTGATCCCGATCGCCTTGACGTCGGCGGAGGTGATGCCGGCCTTGACGATCGCCCCGGCCACGACCTCCTGGACGTTCTCCCAGATCTCGGTCGCGTCGTGCTCGACCCAGCCGGGCTTGGGGAAGATCTGCTCGTGCTCCTTCTGGTCGACCGAGACGATCCGGCCGTCCTTGTCGAAGACGATGCAGCGGCTGGACGTGGTGCCCTGGTCGATGGCCGCGATGAACGGGCCGGTGGTGTGTGCGTCGGTCACGGTTGGCTCCCGGAGGTCTGTGTGGTGTGCGGGTCTGGCTCAGGCGAAGGCGAGGTTGTAGAGCCCGCCGGCGAGTGCGGCCCCGATGAGCGGTCCTACCACCGGTACCCAGGCGTAGCCCCAGTCCGACCCGCCCTTGTTCGGAAGCGGCAGCAACGCGTGCACGATGCGCGGTCCGAGGTCGCGCACCGGGTTGATCGCGTAACCGGTCGGGCCGCCGAGTGACAGACCGATCCCGACGACCACCAGCGCGGTGATCAGGGCACCGAGGGCACCGAGGCCGTTGCCCTCGTCGTTGAGGCCCTGCGTGAGGATCGCCAGGACGAGCACGAACGTGGCGATGATCTCCGTGACGACGTTCTGCACCCCGTGCCGGATCTCCGGGCCGGTGGTGAAGATGCCGAGGACGGGGCCCGCCTTCGGCGCCGCCGACTGGTCGACCATGCCCTCCTCGGCCGGCTGGTCCTTCACGACCTCGGGGTCGGTGAGGTGCGCGTGGAACTGTCCGTAGTAGACGGCCCAGACGAGCACGGCCCCGATGATCGCGCCGAGCAGTTCGGACGCGAGGTACAGGGGCACGTCGCTCCACGCGGTGCCGCCCTGGATCGCCAGGCCGATCGTGACCGCCGGATTGAGGTGGGCACCGGACACGCCGGAGGCTATGTAGGCGCCGGTCAGTACGGCGAAGCCCCACCCGAAGGTGATGGCCAGCCAGCCGGCGTTGTGCGCCTTGGAGCGCCTGAGCGTGACGGCGGCACAGACACCGCCGCCGAGCAGTACGAGTACGGCGGTACCGATGGTCTCGCCGATGAAGATGTCGGAGCTGGACACCCGTGACTCCTTTGTCCTTCGTCCAGGGGAAGGCGAAACACCGGGTCCCTCCGGTGGATCGCACCCGAGGTGGGTACTCGTGCGGTACGGGTACTTCACCTCTGGGCTTGACCGGCCCTCGGCACTGTCACACCCTAACGCGTATTGCCGTTAAGTGTTCGGCAATGCCGACCGGTGAACGGCAATGTTTCTCCCCGATGAAGAGTGAGTCAAGGGGTGTGTGACGCGCGACTCGATCGTTACCGACGTCGCGGGGTGCTCAGAAGCGTCCGGCGCCCAGGTCCCGTGAGACGGCGCGGGCGCAGTCGCGCACGGCGGCGACGAGTTCGGGCCGCAGCTCGCCGCCCGCGCAGACGCGTTCCACGGCGCCCGTCACGGCCACGGCGCCGACCGGCATCCTGCGCCGGTCGTGGATGGGGGCGGCCACCGCCGCCACGCCCTCCCACGTCTCCTCCACGTCGGCCGCCCAGCCCTGTGCCCGGATCAGGTCGAGCAGTGACTCGAACTCCTCCTCGCCCGTGACCGTGCGCGGCGTGAAGGGGCGCAGCTCCACCTCGGTGGCCTCGCTGTGCGCGACCGGGTCGTAGGCCGCGATGACCTTGCCCAGGGCGGTGGAGTGCAACGGCTGCATGGCGCCGACCTCCAGCACCTGGCGGCTGTCGTCGGGCCTGAAGACGTGGTGGACGATCAGGACGCCGCGCTGGTGCAGCACGCCCAGATGGACGCTCTCGCCGCTGGAGCGGGCCAGGTCGTCGGTCCACACCAGCGCGCGGGCCCGCAGCTCGTGCACGTCGAGATAGCTGTTGCCCAGGCGCAGCAGCTCGGCGCCCAGCTGGTAGCGGCCGGACGCGGGGTCCTGCTCGACGAAGCCCTCGAGCTGGAGGGTGCGCAGAATGCCGTGCGCGGTGCCTTTGGCCAGCCCCAGTGAGGACGCGATGTCGGACAGCCCGAGCCGGCGCTCGCCGCCGGCCAGCAGACGCAGCATCGCCGCTGCCCGCTCGAGCGACTGGATGTTCTTCGCCATCGCGCCGTACTCCTCCACCTCGGTTCGACAATGCTGAACACTATCGGTCGATGCCGACCTCTGTCCGTTGGCGCGAAAATTATGCGCCACCCGCCGAGGGCCCGTTTCACCGCACAGCATGCAGTCCGCCCCGTGGGACACGACGACCGGCCCGGGCACGTCCCGGCTACGCTGGCCGCGTGCCCTCCTCCGCAGAAGGGCGCAAAGCCGACAGCCGTCGCATCCCAGGGAGAACATCCATGGCCTCGTTGCCGACCCCCTCAGCTGACAGCCGGATCCGAGCCGCAGCGCTCCGTGAGGCGCTCGCCACCCGCGTGGTGGTGGCCGACGGTGCCATGGGCACCATGCTCCAGGCCCAGGACCCCACCCTTGAGGACTTCGAGAACCTCGAAGGCTGCAACGAGATCCTGAACGTCACGCGCCCCGACATCGTCCGGTCGGTCCACGAGGAGTACTTCGCGGTCGGCGTCGACTGCGTCGAGACCAACACGTTCGGCGCCAACGCCTCCGCCCTCGGTGAGTACGACATCCCCGGCCGGATCCACGAGCTGTCCGAAGCCGGCGCCCGTATCGCCCGCGAGGTCGCCGACCGGTTCACCGAGTCCACCGGACAGCAGCGCTGGGTGCTCGGCTCCATCGGCCCCGGCACCAAGCTCCCGACGCTGGGGCACGCCCCGTACACGGTCCTGCGTGACGGCTTCCAGCAGAACGCCGAAGGCCTGATCGCCGGAGGCGCCGACGCGCTCATCATCGAGACCACGCAGGACCTCCTGCAGACCAAGGCCGCCGTGCTCGGCGCACGGCGCGCCCTGGAGGCCATGGGCAGCGACCTGCTGGTGCTCTGCTCGCTGGCCTTCGAGACCACCGGCACCATGCTGCTGGGCTCCGAGATCGGTGCCGCGCTGACCGCGCTCGAACCCCTCGGCGTCGACATGATCGGCCTGAACTGCTCGACCGGCCCCGCCGAGATGAGCGAGCACCTGCGCTACCTCACGCGCCACTCCCGCATCCCGCTGCTCTGCATGCCGAACGCCGGGCTGCCCGTGCTCACCAAGGACGGGGCACACTTCCCGCTGGACGCCGAGGGCCTGGCCGACGCCCAGGAGACCTTCGTCCAGGAGTACGGCCTCTCCCTCGTGGGCGGCTGCTGCGGTACTACGCCCGAACACCTGAGGCAGCTCGTCGAGCGGGTCCGCGGCTCCGAGCTCACCCCCCGCCACCCGCGCCCCGAGCCGGGTGCCGCCTCGCTCTACCAGACCATCCCCTTCCGGCAGGACACCTCGTACCTCGCGATCGGCGAGCGCACGAACGCCAACGGATCCAAGAAGTTCCGCGAGGCCATGCTCGACGCCCGCTGGGACGACTGCGTGGAGATGGCCCGTGACCAGATCCGCGAGGGCGCGCACATGCTCGACCTCTGCGTCGACTACGTGGGGCGCGACGGCGTCGCCGACATGGAGGAGCTGGCCGGCCGTTTCGCCACCGCCTCCACCCTGCCGATCGTCCTCGACTCCACCGAGGTGCCCGTTCTGCGCGCCGGCCTGGAGAAGCTGGGCGGCCGCGCCGTACTGAACTCCGTCAACTACGAGGACGGCGACGGTCCCGAGTCCCGCTTCGCGAAGGTCTCCGGGCTGGCCGCCGAGCACGGTGCCGCGCTCATCGCGCTGACGATCGACGAGGAGGGCCAGGCCCGCACCGTCGAGCACAAGGTTGCCATCGCCGAGCGCCTCATCGAGGACCTCACCACCAACTGGGGCATCCACGAGTCCGACATCCTCATCGACTGTCTGACCTTCACCATCTGCACCGGCCAGGAGGAGTCCCGCAAGGACGGGATCGCCACCATCGGCGCCATCCGTGAGCTGAAGCGGCGCCACCCCGAGGTCCAGACCACGCTGGGCCTGTCCAACATCTCCTTCGGCCTGAACCCGGCCGCCCGCGTCGTCCTGAACTCCGTCTTCCTGGACGAGTGCGTGAAGGCCGGCCTGGACTCCGCGATCGTCCACGCCTCCAAGATCCTCCCGATCGCCCGGCTGGAGGAGGAGCAGGTCAAGGTCGCCCTCGACCTCATCCACGACCGCCGCGAGGAGGGATACGACCCCCTCCAGCGGCTCATGGAGCTCTTCGAGGGCGTCAACATGAAGTCGATGAAGCAGGGCAAGGCCGAGGAACTCCTCGCCCTGCCACTGGACGAGCGACTCCAGCGCCGCATCATCGACGGTGAGAAGAACGGTCTGGAGGCGGACCTCGACGAGGCGCTGCTGACCAGGCCCGCGCTGGAGATCGTCAACGACACCCTGCTGGCCGGCATGAAGATCGTGGGCGAACTGTTCGGCTCCGGCCAGATGCAGCTGCCCTTCGTTCTCCAGTCCGCCGAGGTCATGAAGTCCGCGGTGGCGCACCTGGAACCGCACATGGAGAAGACCGACGCCGAGGGCAAGGGCACCATCGTGCTGGCCACGGTCCGCGGCGACGTGCACGACATCGGCAAGAACCTCGTCGACATCATCCTGTCCAACAACGGCTTCAACGTGGTCAACCTGGGCATCAAGCAGCCCGTCTCCGCGATCCTGGACGCCGCCCAGGAGCACCGTGCCGACGTCATCGGCATGTCGGGCCTCCTCGTGAAGTCCACCGTGATCATGAAGGAGAACCTGGAGGAGCTGAACCAGCGCCGGCTGGCGGCCGACTATCCGGTGATCCTCGGCGGGGCGGCCCTGACCCGGGCCTACGTCGAACAGGACCTCCACGAGATCTACGAGGGCGAGGTCCGATACGCCCGCGACGCCTTCGAGGGGCTCCGGCTGATGGACGCCCTCGTCGCGGTCAAGCGCGGTGTCCCCGGCGCCACCCTCCCCGAACTGAAGCAGCGCAGGGTGCCCAAGCGGGACACCCCCGTCGCGGAGGTCGTGGAGCCCGAGGAAGGCGTGCGCTCCGACGTCTCCGTCACCAACCCGGTCCCGGAGCCGCCGTTCTGGGGCACCCGGGTCGTCAAGGGCATCCAGCTCAAGGAGTACGCCTCCTGGCTGGACGAGGGCGCCCTCTTCAAGGGCCAGTGGGGCCTCAAGCAGGCCCGGGCCGGCGACGGACCGACGTACGAGGAGCTCGTGGAGCGCGAGGGACGTCCGCACCTGCGCGGCTGGCTCGACAAGCTCCACACCGAGAACCTGCTGGAGGCGGCCGTCGTCTACGGCTACTTCCCCTGCGTCTCCAAGGGCGACGACCTGATCCTGCTGCACGAGGACGGCTCCGAGCGCACCCGCTTCACCTTCCCGCGCCAGCGCCGCGGCCGCCGCCTCTGCCTCGCGGACTTCTTCCGGCCCGAGGAGTCCGGGGAGACCGACGTGATCGGTCTCCAGGTCGTCACCGTCGGTTCGAAGATCGGCGGGGCCACCGCCGAGCTCTTCGAGGCGAACTCCTACCGCGACTACCTGGAGCTGCACGGGCTCTCCGTGCAGCTGGCGGAGGCGCTCGCCGAGTACTGGCACGCCCGGGTCCGCAGCGAGCTCGGGTTCGCCGGTGAGGACCCGTCCGACGTCGAGGACATGTTCGCGCTCAAGTACCGCGGAGCGCGCTTCTCGCTGGGCTACGGGGCCTGCCCGGACCTGGAGGACCGGGCGAAGATCGCCGACCTCCTGGAGCCCGAGCGGATCGGGGTGAAGCTCTCCGAGGAGTTCCAGCTGCACCCCGAGCAGTCCACCGACGCGATCGTCATCCACCACCCGGAGGCGAAGTACTTCAACGCGCGGTAGCCAGGTGTTCGACGCGCGGTCATGCGGCACTCCGCGCGCGACGCGGCCACGAGTCGTAGAATGGTCGGTCCAGTGCAGGCCGGTCGCCGTTCCCACGGGAAGGCGGCCGGCCTTCTCGTCCCTCATGGAGGTGTGCCGGATGACCAGTACGGTCCCCGCGTCCCTGACCCGCTCGGCAGAAGGGTCGGCGCTCCAAGCCGTCCTCCTCGACATGGACGGCACACTGGTCGACACCGAGGGGTTCTGGTGGGACGTGGAGGTCGAGGTCTTCGCCGACCTCGGCCACCGGCTGGACGAGGCGTGGCGTGACGTGGTCGTCGGCGGGCCGATGACCCGCAGCGCCGGGTACCTCATCGAGGTCACCGGCGCCGACATCGCCATCGAGGAGCTCACCGTGCTGCTCAACGACCGCTTCGAGAAGCGCATCGGACGCGGTGTGCCGCTGATGCCGGGCGCGGCCCGGCTGCTCGCCGAGCTCGCCGCGCACGAGGTGCCCACAGCTCTGGTCTCCGCCTCGCACCGGCGCATCATCGACCGGGTCCTGGACTCCGTGGGCCGTCACCACTTCGCGCTCACGGTCGCGGGCGACGAGGTGGCCCGCACCAAGCCCCACCCCGAGCCCTACCTCGCCGCGGCGGCGGGATTCGGGGCGGATCCCTGGCGCTGCGCGGTCGTCGAGGACACCGCGACAGGTGTCGCCGCGGCCGAAGCGGCGGGCTGCCGTGTCGTCGCGGTGCCCTCCGTCGCGGCGATCGCCCCCGCGCCGGGGCGTGCCGTCGTGTCCTCCCTGGAGCAGGTGGACCTCGCCTTCCTGCGGGGTCTGGTCGCGGACGAGTGACGACCGTGGCACCGAGGGTGTTTCGTCGGCAGGTGACAAGAACTCCGGTGCCAATTCTGTCCGTTCCCCGCTTTCGCACATCGCGTAAATCAGGTCCATGTCAATGCGGTCGATGATGTCCCGGAGTGACATTCGTCACTCGTCGTGACCTTCGAGGGTTCTCGAGGCCGTTCGGTATGTCGGCTTCGAGAGCCCATACGTCCGTATTCATTGAGACGTGTACGAAACATTCCCGGCGGCGACATGGACAACCCGTCATCGGTGATCACCGAGTGGATACGGAGCGGATCCGCACCGGTCAAGTCGCCCTGCGGCGCCTACTAATCTCGGTTTTCTCACATGACGGAATGAGGGAGAACGTCCAGATGAACCGCAAGACGCTGGTGCTGCCGGCCGTAGTGGGCCTGCTCGCACCCGTTCTCGCCGGCTGCGGCGGGTCGGACGACGGGGGCGATGCCATCGTTGTCGGGACGACGGACCAGTTCATCGCCTCGAAGGACAACCCGGCCCCGCTCGACCCGGCCATCGGCTACGAAGCGGGCGTGTGGAACCTGCTCCGCCAGACCGTGCAGACCCTGACGCACATACCGCGCGGCGGCGGCGAGCCGGTGCCCGAGGCGGCCGAGAGCTGCACCTTCACGGACATGGAGAACGAGAGCTACCGCTGCACGCTGCGCGACGGTCTCACCTTCGCCGACGGCACACCCGTCACCCCGGAGGACGTGAAGTACTCCATCCAGCGGATCCTCGACATCAAGGACGAGAGCGGCCCCTCCGCCCTGTTCGCCAACATCGACACGATCGAGACCAAGGGTGAGAAGGAGATCGTCTTCCACCTGAGCACCCCGGACGCGACCTTCCCGTACAAGCTCGCCACGCCGCCCGCCGGCATCGTCCAGAAGGACAAGTACGGGGCGAAGACCCCCCGCGAGGGCTTCCAGATCGACGGGTCGGGCCCGTACACCATGAAGCCGGAGGTCAAGGACGACCAGATCGTCAAGGTGGTCTTCACCAAGAACCCGAAGTACAAGGGTGACCTGAAGATCCGCAACGAGAAGGTCGAACTGAACCTCTTCCCCGACGCGAAGGCGATGGGGAAGGCGCTCGACGACAAGAAGATCGACATGATGACGCGCAACATGTCGCCCGAGCAGGCCCAGGACATGCTGACGGCACCCAAGGAGGGCATCAAGCTCACCGAGATGCCCGGCCTGGCCATCAGCTACCTCGCGTTCAACACCGAGGACCCCGTGGTGGAGGACAAGGCCGTACGCCAGGCCGTCGCGCAGGTCATCGACCGCGGCGCCATCGCGAACAAGGTGTACGGCAGCACGGCCGAGCCGCTCTACTCGCTGATCCCGTCCGGCATCACCAGCCACACCAACTCCTTCTTCAACAAGTACGGCGAGCCCAGCGTCGCCGGGGCCGCGCAGACCCTGGAGAAGGCCGGCATCAGCACCCCGGTGAAGTTCACCCTGCACTACACGACCGACCACTACGGCCCCGCCACCAAGGCCGAGTACGAGACCCTGGCGAAGCAGCTGAACGCGTCGAAGCTGTTCGAGGTCGACGTCGAGGGCACACCCTGGGACAAGTACCGCCCCGCCCAGAAGAAGGGCGAGTACGCGGTCTTCGGCATGGGCTGGTTCCCCGACTTCCCGGACCCGGACACCTACATCGCTCCGTTCCTCGACGAGGGCAACTTCCTCGGCTTGCCGTACAAGTCGACCGAGGCGCAGAAGACGCTCATCCCGCAGTCCCGCCGCGAGGCGGACCGCAGCGCCGCCACGCCGGCCTTCGAGAAGCTCCAGAACATCGTCGCCGACGACGTCCCCGTGCTCCCCGTCTGGCAGGGCAAGCAGTACGTCGCCTCGCTCGACGAGCTGACCGGTGTGGAATGGGCCGTCAACTCCTCGGCGGACCTCCAGCTCTGGGAGCTCGCACGCGGCATGTCCTGACCCGGCGTCCGGAAACAGGACCGGCGCGGTCCGGGGCCACAAGCCCCGGACCGCGCCGGTCCCGCGTTCAGCCCCGTCTCACTGGGCGCCCGGACGCACCAGCCCGCTCTCGTACGCGTACACGGCGGCCTGCACGCGGTCGCGCAGGCTCAGCTTCGTCAGCACGTGCCCCACATGCGTCTTGACCGTCGTCTCGCTCACGAACAGGTCGGCCGCGATCTCCGCGTTGGACAGACCGCGCGCCACCAGCTTCAGCACCTCCACCTCACGCTCGGTGAGGGTGTGCAGGGCATCCGGGACGGGCGCCTCGCCCGACGGCAGATGGTCGGCGTACTTGTCGAGAAGACGGCGCGTGATGCTGGGTGCCAGCATCGCCTCGCCCGCCGCCACCACCCTGATGGCCTGCACCAGTTCGACGGCCGGCGCGTCCTTCAGCAGGAAGCCGCTGGCACCGGCGCGCAGCGCCTCCACCACGTACTCGTCGAGGTCGAACGTCGTCAGCACCAGGACCTTCGCCGGGCCGTCCCGCCCGGGGCCGGTGATCTGGCGGGTCGCCTCGACCCCGTCCATCCGGGGCATCCGGATGTCCATGAGTACGACGTCCGGCTGCAGCGCCCGTACCTGGTCGATGGCCTGCAGGCCGTCGCCTGCCTCACCGACCACCGCGATGTCGCCCTCGGCCTCCAGGATCATCCGGAAGCCGGTGCGCAGCAGTGGTTGATCATCGACGAGCAGGACGCGGATAGCCACGTAATCTCCTTAAGGGCCTTCGAGGGCCACCGGCCGACCGGCCTCGGCCGGCTCCATTCTGCCCTGTACAGCCTCCACGGATTCGGCCGGGCGGACGGACAGCGGATAGACCGGGGGAGTCCCGCCGAACTCGGGACAGACCGCCCGGTGGTCGCACCAGCCGCACAGCTTCGTCGGCCGCGGCCGCCACTCGCCCGTCTCGGTGGCCAGCCGGATCGCCTCCCACAGCGCGAGCAGCTTGCGCTCCACCCGCTCGAGGTCGGCCGGCACGGGGTCGTACGTCAGCACGTCACCGCTGCCGAGATAGACGAGCTGCAGTCGGCGCGGCACCACGTTCTTCAGACGCCACACCACCAGGGCGTAGAACTTCATCTGGAACAGGGCGCCCTCCGCGTACTCCGCCCGCGGCGCCTTGCCCGTCTTGTAGTCGACGATCCGGACCTCGCCCGTCGGAGCCACGTCGACCCGGTCGATCACCCCGCGCAGCCGGAGGCCCGAGTCCAGCTCCGTCTCGACGAACAGCTCCCGCTCGGCCGGCTCCAGGCGCGTCGGGTCCTCCAGCGAGAACCAGCGCTCCACCAGCCGCTCCGCCTCGCCCAGCCACCCCGCGAGCCGCTCCCCTCCGGGATCGCCCTCGAACAGCTCCGTCAGCTCGGGCTTCGACTCCAGCAGCCGGTCCCACTGGCCGGGGATCAGGGCCTTGGCCCCCGGCACCGTACGGTCGGCCGCGGGGGCGTCGAACAGGCGCTCCAGCACCGCATGCACCAGCGTGCCCCGGGTAGCAGCCTCACTGGGCTTCTCGGGCAGCTTGTCGATCACCCGGAAGCGGTACAGCAGGGGGCACTGCATGAAATCGTTCGCGCGCGACGGCGACAGGGACGAGGGTGGCTGGGGCGGGCGCGGTACGGACGTCATGTCGAAGACCCTACGGCCCGCCACCGACACCCGGCGGCATACCATCGACCACAGAGCTCGCACACAGCACGATCGTGGCATGAGCCACCTACCGGAGGGATCCCGTGGACGAGAGCGGCGACAGCGGGCGCCCGCAGCCCGGCGCAGGGGACAAGGACCCCGGCACCGGACCGGACAAGGGCAAGCCCCGGCGCCCGGCGGATCCGGGCGGCGGCCTGCTCATGGGCCGTCCCTTCGGCGTGCCCGTGTACGTCGCCCCCAGCTGGTTCGTCGTCGCGGCCCTGATCACCTGGGTCTTCGGCGGACAGCTCGACCGTGTCCTGCCGGAACTCGGCGGG
This sequence comes from Streptomyces sp. Alt3, assembly GCF_030719215.1. Lineage (NCBI taxonomy): Bacteria > Bacillati > Actinomycetota > Actinomycetes > Kitasatosporales > Streptomycetaceae > Streptomyces > Streptomyces glycanivorans. The sequence continues at coordinate 6,729,855 of NZ_CP120983.1, forward strand.
GCCCGCTACCTGGTGGCGCTCTTCTTCGCCATCGCCTTCTACGCGTCGGTGCTCGTCCATGAGCTGGCCCACACCGTCGCAGCCCTGCGCTACAAGCTGCCGGTGCGCCGTATCCAGCTCCAGTTCTTCGGCGGAGTCTCCGAGATCGAGAAGGAGACCGAGACCCCCGGCCGTGAGTTCGTCCTCGCCTTCGTGGGGCCCCTGCTCTCCCTCGTCCTCGGCGGTGTCTTCTACATCCCGCTCCAGTTCGTCGAGGCGGGCACCGTCCCGGGCGTACTCCTCGCGGGTCTGATGATCTCCAACCTCATCGTCGCCGCCTTCAACCTGCTGCCCGGTCTGCCCCTGGACGGCGGACGGATGCTCCGCGCCGTCGTCTGGAAGATCACGGGCAAGCCGATGAGCGGCACCGTCGCCGCCGCGTGGGTCGGCAGGGGACTGGCCATCGCCGTCTTCGTCGGCCTCCCGCTCCTCACCCACACCGGCGCCCTCGGCAACGCCACCGACGACATCAGCGGCTTCGAGACAGTCACCGACGCCCTCCTCGCGGCCATCCTCGCGGCGATCATCTGGACCGGGGCGGGCAACAGTCTGAGGACGGCGCGGCTCCGCGAACACCTCCCCGAGCTCCGGGCCCGCACCCTGACCCGGCGCGCCGTGCCCGTCGAGTCCGCCACCCCGCTCTCGGAGGCACTCCGCCGTGCCAACGAGGCAGGCGCACGCGCCCTGGTCGTCGTCGACGGACAGGGCGCCCCCAAGGGCGTCGTACGGGAGGCGGCCATCGCCGGGGTCCCCGAGCACCGCCGCCCCTGGGTGCCGGTGAGCGGTCTCGCCCAGGACCTCACCGACGGCATGAAGGTCTCCGCCGAGCTCGCGGGCGAGGCTCTCCTGGACCGGCTCAAGGCCACCCCCGCGACCGAGTACCTGGTGGTCGAGGACACCGGGGAGATCTACGGCGTCCTCTCCACCACCGACGTCGAGCGCGCCTTCATCAAGGCCATGGCCCGCCCCTCGGCCTGAGGCCCCGGAAAGGGGCCCCCGAAATACCGGTACGCTGTTCACATGTCCGAACCGACCGGTGCCGCCCGCCGTCGCGGCCCATTCAAAGTCGGGGACCAGGTCCAGCTCACCGACCCCAAGGGACGTCACTACACCTTCACGCTCGAGGCCGGGAAGAACTTCCACACCCACAAGGGTTCTTTCCAGCACGACGAGCTGATCGGTGCTCCCGAGGGCAGTGTTGTCCGTACCACGGGAAACGTCGCCTACCTCGCGCTGCGCCCCCTGCTCCCCGACTACGTCCTGTCCATGCCCCGCGGTGCCGCCGTGGTCTACCCCAAGGACGCGGGGCAGATCCTGGCCTTCGCCGACATCTTCCCCGGCGCCCGCGTCGTGGAGGCGGGAGTGGGCTCCGGAGCGCTCAGCACCTTCCTGCTGCGCGCCATCGGTGAGCAGGGCATGCTGCACTCCTACGAGCGCCGCGAGGACTTCGCCGAGATCGCCCAGCAGAACGTCGAGCGCTACTTCGGCTCGCCGCACCCCGCCTGGGAGCTCACCGTCGGCGACCTCCAGGACAACCTCTCGGACACCGACGTCGACCGCGTCGTCCTGGACATGCTCGCCCCCTGGGAGTGCCTCGAGGCCGTCTCCAAGGCGCTGGTGCCCGGCGGCATCCTCTGCGCCTACGTCGCGACCACGACGCAGCTCTCGCGGACCGTCGAGTCCATCCGCGAGATCGGCTGCTTCGCGGAGCCGCAGCCGTGGGAGTCGATGATCCGCAACTGGCACGTCGAGGGTCTGGCGGTCCGGCCGGACCACCGGATGATCGGCCACACCGGCTTCCTCGTCACCGCACGCCGCCTCGCGGACGGCGTGGAGCCGCCGCTGCGGCGCCGGCGCCCCTCCAAGGGCGCCTACGGCGAGGACTACACCGGCCCCGGCGGCCGGAGCGGCAGCGCGAACCGCGACTGACCCGCACCACGAGCCGGCGCCGCCGCCGAGTTCCCGGACCGACCCGGGAACCCGGCGGCGGCGCTTTTCTGCGGCCGTCAGGACCCCGCCGTTCCCCCCGGGTGTGAGGTGTGGCACGATGCTGGCCACCCCGCCCGCCGGCCCTCGTCCGGTACCGCCTCTTTCAGGCCTCCAGGAACCACAGGAGACATACCGCGTGCAGACCTCCGCGCTCCCGGACCTCGCGCACACCGCCGCCAAGCCGGTGCACTGGCTCGCCACGGCGACGGCGATGGCCGCCGTGGTCGCGGCCGCGGGCCTGCTCCAGCCCGAGGCGGCCACCGCCACGGCCTCGGCGTCCGAGCACCGGGTGACCACGCAGCACGGCGGCGCGCCCGCCGCCGAGGCCCCCGACCCGGCCGGTGTCACCTTCCCGCTCGACTGCGGAGCCGTCGGGCAGACCGTGGCAGAGAGCGCCACCGGAGACCTCGACGGGGACGGCGGCCCCGAGACCGTGGCAGTCGTCCGCTGCGCCGCGGGATCCGGCACGCCGCCCAGCGGCATCTACGTCGTGACACAGCCGAGCGGGGCCGCACCCCGGGTCGTGGCGACCCTGGTGGACCCCGCTCGAAAACTCTCCGTCACCGACTTCACCGTCCGTGACGGCAAGGTGTCGGCGACCCTGCTCGGCTACTCCTCCGAGACCGTCCCCCGCTGCTGCCCGGACGAACTGGAGAGCGTCACCTGGCAGTGGAAGGGCAACGCGTTCGTCAAGACAGTCACCCCCGCGGGAAGCACCGCCCGCGGCGCCTGAGCCGTCACTCCGCGTCCGGCCCGTAAACTTCCACGTTGTCCGAAACGCGACGTACATGAATGCAGTCGCCCGGGCATTCCTTGGCCGAATCGACGACGTCCTGGAGCAGGGGCAGCGGCACCGGTGTGGTGGCGCCCTTGTCCTGGAGCAGTTCGTCCTCGTCGCTCTTCACGTACGCCAGACCGTCGATGTCCAGCTCGAACACCTCGGGTGCGTACTGCACACAGATGCCGTCCCCCGTACACAGGTCCTGGTCGATCCAGACCTCGAGATCCTGGGTGTCGCCGCCGCCCGGGGCGTCCTGCTGCACGGTCATGTGTCCTGCCGTTCCCTGCGTATCTGCACCAATTGAAGCCAGCCCTGACGGGTGTTGAACGCTTCGACGATACAACCGGCTGCTTTCCGGTGCCGAAGGGTGGGTATTCCCTTGGCGTGAGGGAGAGCGCAAGGGTGAAGATCGGACAGACTCCCGGGTCTTTGTGATCTAGGGGTTTCAATCATCACCCACCCAGGTAGGGTCAGGAAGCGTCCAGCTCCCCTTGGAGGAGGTGAGGACCGTGGCAGCCCACGACGACGACATCAACCGCGGCACCCGGCCCGCGCGCGGGTCAGAAGACCCGGCCGGCCAGGTCGCCTATCTCGAGCAGGAAATCGCCGTCCTGCGACGTAAGCTCGCCGACTCTCCGCGTCATACGAGGATTCTCGAAGAGCGGATCGTCGAGTTGCAGACCAACCTGGCAGGCGTGTCCGCGCAGAACGAGCGGCTCGCCAACACACTCCGCGAGGCCCGCGACCAGATCGTCGCGCTCAAGGAGGAGGTCGACCGGCTGGCCCAGCCACCGGCCGGCTTCGGTGTCTTCCTGCAGGCCAACGAGGACGACACCTGTGACATCTTCACCGGGGGCCGCAAGCTCCGGGTGAACGTCAGCCCCAGCGTCGAGCTCGAAGGCCTCAGGCGAGGCCAGGAAGTCATGCTCAACGAAGCGCTCAACGTGGTCGAGGCCATGGAGTTCGAGCGGGCCGGGGACATCGTCACCCTCAAGGAGATCCTCGAGGACGGCGAGCGCGCCCTGGTCGTCGGGCACACCGACGAGGAACGGGTGGTGAGGCTCGCCGAGCCCCTGCTGGACATCACCATCCGCCCCGGCGACGCCCTCCTGCTCGAGCCCAGGTCCGGGTACGTCTACGAAGTGGTCCCCAAGAGCGAGGTCGAGGAGCTCGTTCTCGAAGAGGTCCCGGACATCGACTACAACAAGATCGGCGGTCTGGGCGACCAGATCGAACTGATCCGCGACGCGGTCGAGCTCCCGTACCTCCACCCGGACCTCTTCAAGGAGCACGAGCTCCGCCCGCCGAAGGGCATCCTGCTCTACGGCCCTCCGGGCTGCGGCAAGACGCTCATCGCCAAGGCCGTCGCCAACTCGCTGGCCAAGAAGGTCGCCGAGGTGACCGGACAGCCCGCGGGGAAGAGCTACTTCCTCAACATCAAGGGCCCCGAACTCCTCAACAAGTACGTCGGTGAGACCGAGCGGCACATCCGCCTCGTCTTCCAGCGTGCCCGGGAGAAGGCGAGCGAGGGGACCCCCGTCATCGTCTTCTTCGACGAGATGGAATCCCTCTTCCGCACCCGTGGCTCCGGTGTCAGCTCGGACGTGGAGAACACCATCGTCCCCCAGCTGCTCGCCGAGATCGACGGTGTGGAGGGACTGGAGAACGTCATCGTCATCGGCGCCTCCAACCGCGAGGACATGATCGACCCCGCGATCCTGCGCCCCGGCCGCCTCGATGTGAAGATCAAGATCGAGCGCCCGGACGCGGAGGCCGCCAAGGACATCTTCGCCAAGTACCTCACCCCCTCGCTGCCGCTGCACTCGGACGACCTGGCCGAGCACACCGGCTCGAAGGAAGCCGCCGCCCACGCGATGATCCAGTCCGTCGTGGAGCGGATGTACACGGAATCCGAGGAGAACCGCTTCCTCGAGGTCACCTATGCGAACGGCGACAAGGAAGTCCTGTACTTCAAGGACTTCAACTCCGGAGCGATGATTCAGAACATCGTGGACCGGGCGAAGAAAATGGCCATCAAGGCATTCCTCGAGCAGGGCCAGAAGGGCCTGCGCGTCTCCCATCTCCTCCAGGCGTGCGTGGACGAGTTCAAGGAGAACGAGGACCTGCCGAACACCACCAACCCGGACGACTGGGCCAGGATTTCCGGAAAGAAGGGCGAGCGGATCGTCTTCATCCGCACACTCGTCACCGGAAAGCAGGGCGCGGACACCGGTCGTTCCATCGACACGGTGGCAAATACCGGACAGTACCTGTAAAACGCAGACCGGCTGCGGATGCCCGGCAGGGTATCCGCAGCCGGCCGTTTTCCCGGCAGCGCCGGCCACACCCGAACAATGACGCAATTGATCTCCCCACCGGCGCAGAGGCGCTCTAGGCTCTGCCGTACCGCCGAGTCGCGCAGTGCGGGGACGGGCACCGCGGACCAGCAGCGGTACTTGAGCGCCGCTCCCGGAGGGGGGCGCCGCCGGGCAAGGAGGGCCGCATGACCGTACGGCGAGTGATGGGCATCGAGACGGAGTACGGGATCTCCGTCCCCGGTCAACCCAACGCCAATGCCATGCTCACCTCGTCCCAGATCGTCAACGCCTACGCGGCGGCGATGCACCGGGCGCGCCGCGCCCGCTGGGACTTCGAGGAGGAGAATCCGCTGCGGGACGCGCGAGGCTTCGACCTCGCCCGTGAGACCGCCGACTCCAGTCAGCTCACCGACGAGGACATCGGCCTGGCCAATGTCATCCTCACCAACGGTGCGCGGCTCTACGTCGACCACGCGCACCCCGAATACAGCTCACCCGAGATCACCAATCCGCTGGACGCGGTGCTCTGGGACAAGGCCGGCGAGCGGGTGATGGCGGAAGCGGCCGAGCGGGCCGCCGCGATCCCCGGGGCCCAGCCGATCCATCTCTACAAGAACAACACCGACAACAAGGGCGCCTCCTACGGCACGCACGAGAACTACCTGATGAAGCGGGAGACCCCCTTCTCGGACATCGTGCGCCACCTGACGCCGTTCTTCGTCTCCCGCCAGGTCGTCACCGGTGCGGGCCGGGTCGGCATCGGCCAGGACGGCCACGAGCACGGGTTCCAGATCAGCCAGCGCGCGGACTACTTCGAGGTCGAGGTCGGCCTGGAGACCACGCTCAAGCGCCCCATCATCAACACGCGCGACGAGCCGCACTCGGACGCCGAGAAGTACCGCAGGCTCCACGTGATCATCGGCGACGCGAACCTCTCCGAGATCTCGACCTACCTGAAGCTCGGCACGACCTCGCTGGTCCTGGCCATGATCGAGGACGGATTCATCAACGTCGACCTGGCGGTGGACCAGCCGGTCCGCACGCTCCACCAGGTCTCGCACGATCCGACGCTCAAGCAGCTGGTCACGCTCCGCAGCGGCCGGACACTGACCGCCGTCCAGCTCCAGATGGAGTACTTCGAACTGGCCCGAAAGTACGTCGAGGAGCGGTACGGCGCGGACGCGGACGAGCAGACCAGGGACGTCCTGGCCCGCTGGGAGGACACCCTGAACCGTCTGGAGAACGACCCGATGAGCCTGTCGGGCGAGCTGGACTGGATCGCCAAGCGGGAGCTCATGGAGGGCTACCGGCGCCGTGACGGCCTGGACTGGGACGCCCCGCGCCTGCACCTGGTGGACCTCCAGTACGCCGACGTACGGGCCGACAAGGGTCTGTACAACCGTCTGGCCGCCCGGGGGAAGATCAAGCGGCTACTCGACGAGAGCGACGTCGAGAGGGCGCGCACGAAGCCCCCGGAGGACACCAGGGCCTATTTCCGGGGCCGCTGCCTGGAGCAGTACGCGGACGACGTCGCCGCGGCCTCCTGGGACTCGGTCATCTTCGACCTGCCGGACCGTGACTCGCTGCAGCGGGTGCCCACGATGGAACCGTTGCGCGGTACACGTGCTCACGTCGAGGGGCTCCTGGACCGCTGCCGCACCGCGGAAGAGCTGGTCCGGACGCTCACGGGGGGCTGAAAGGCGCTCCGGCTGGGAATCAATCAGATGACCTCCGGACGTTGAGGAAAGTACCGGGCCGATGTCGGACCCCGTAGGTAGGGTCTGATCAAGTGCTTCGAACCGAGCGGGGTGAGCTATATGGCGACCAAGGACACCGGCGGCGGACAGCAGAAGGCGACACGTTCCACCGAGGAGACCGAGGAGCAGGCGCAGGAGGCGCAGGCGTCCGAGGACCTCGCGGAGCGGCAGGAGAAGCTCAGCGACGACGTCGACGACGTCCTCGACGAGATCGACGACGTACTCGAGTCCAATGCCGAGGACTTCGTGCGTTCGTTCGTCCAAAAGGGTGGCGAGTAGCAGTCGGCGACAGGGACCGCCGGCCGACGGCCCGGTGCCGTCGGCCGGCGCCCTCCGAGGGATGCCCTCGTCCGCACGCGGGCGTCCGCCGGCGGGCGCTTCCGCAGCCGGGATCATGTTGATCACCGTCACAGTGCGGGTAGGGTCCGTGGCGTAGTGCTTCAACTGCAATTCGGCCATCGGCAAGTTGGGGATGATCCTGACTCCTTGCGCAGGGCCATCGCATACCTGGAGGGAAACGCGTGGAAGCCAACACTCGTAGCACCGGGCGTCTACCAGCTGCCTTCCTGACGCCGGGTTCGTCGTCGTTCATGGACTTCCTGTCCGACCACTCACCCGAGATCCTTCCCGGCAACCGGAGCCTGCCGCCGTTGCAGGGTGCCGTCGAGGCGCCGCACGGGACGACCATCGTCGCGGCCTCGTTCCCCGGTGGAGTGGTGCTCGCGGGTGACCGGCGGGCGACCATGGGGAACATGATCGCGCAGCGCGACATCGAGAAGGTGTTCCCTGCCGACGAGTACTCGGCGGTGGGCATCGCGGGCACGGCGGGGCTCGCCGTGGAGATGGTCAAGCTGTTCCAGCTGGAGCTGGAGCACTTCGAGAAGGTCGAGGGGGCCACGCTCTCCCTCGAGGGCAAGGCCAACCGGCTCTCCACGATGATCCGCAGCAATCTTGCGATGGCCATGCAGGGCTTGGCGGTCGTCCCGCTGTTCGCGGGGTACGACGTCGACCGCGAGAAGGGCCGGATCTTCTCGTACGACGTCACCGGCGGGCGGTCCGAGGAACACGGCTACGCGGCCACCGGCTCCGGCTCCGTCTTCGCGCGCGGGTCGATGAAGAAGCTGTACCGAAACGACCTGACCGAGGAGCAGACGCTCACCCTGGTCGTCCAGGCGCTGTACGACGCCGCCGACGACGACTCGGCGACCGGCGGCCCGGACGTGGCCCGCCGGATCTATCCGATCGTCACCGTCATCACCGACGAGGGCTTCCGCAGGCTCGACGACACGGAATCCTCGGAGATCGCCCGCGCGATCCTGGAGCGCCGGCTCGAGCAGCCCGACGGCCCCCGTGCCGCGCTGCTCTGACCGGCCCGATGCTCCTCCGATGCACTCGTCACTGACAGAAAGGGACGGATAGCCGGTGTCGACGCCGTTCTATGTCTCACCCCAGCAGGCCATGGCCGACCGGGCGGAATACGCCCGGAAGGGCATCGCCCGTGGTCGCAGCCTGGTTGTGCTGCAGTTCGCCGACGGCATTGTGTTCGTCGGCGAGAACCCGTCCCGCGCGCTGCACAAGTTCAGCGAGATCTACGACCGGATCGGCTTCGCCGCCGCCGGCAAGTACAACGAGTACGAGAACCTCCGGATCGGCGGGGTCCGCTACGCGGATCTGCGCGGATACACCTACGACCGCGACGACGTGACGGCCCGTGGCCTGGCCAACGTCTACGCGCAGACGCTCGGCACCATCTTCTCCAGCGCGGCCGAGAAGCCGTACGAGGTGGAGCTGGTGGTCGCCGAGGTCGGGGCCGGGCCGGAGGGCGACCAGATCTACCGGCTGCCGCACGACGGCTCGATCGTGGACGAGCACGGCTCGGTCGCGGTCGGCGGGAACGCCGAACAGATCAGCAGCTTCCTCGACCAGCGTCACCGCGACGGGATGTCCCTCGCCGAGGCGCTCAAGCTGGCTGTGCAGGCGTTGTCCCGCGAGGCCAACGGCAACGAGCGGGAGATCCCCGCCGAGCGCCTGGAGGTCGCGGTCCTGGACCGGACGAGGCCGCAGCAGCGCAAGTTCAAGCGGATCGTCGGCCGGCAGCTGACCAGGCTGCTGGACGCGGACGGTGCGGGGGCGACCCCGACGGACGCCCCGTCCGACTCGGAGGACGCGGAGGGCGGCAGCACGCCGGCCGCCGGCACCGACACCCCGGCGAAGAGCACCGACGCCCCCGCGAAGGGCACCGACGCCTCCGACGAGGGAACGAAGGAGTAGGCGAACTCCGGGAGAAGCCCTCCGGACGCCGTGCGCGGCGTCCGGAGGGCTTCTTCACGCCCCGGGCGGGGGCGCGGTGGAGCCGCGTGCCACCAGGTGGACGGGGAGATCGTGATGCTCCGCCGGACGGCCCTCCAGGACGTCCAGCAGAGCCGTCATGCCCCGCTCGCCCACCTGTTCGGCCGGGAGGCGCACGGTGGTGAGCTCCGGTTCCACCGCCGTGGCGAGCGCCAGGTCGTCGAAGCCGGTCACGGAGATGTCGTCGGGGACCCGCAGCCCCCTTCTGCGAACCGCCTTGCAGGCGCCGGCGGCCAGGATGTCGTCGTCGCAGACGAGCGCGGTGGGCAGTGGGCCGGGGGAGCTCAGGACCGTCTCGGCGGCCTCGCGTCCGGCGCGTACGTCCAGGGCGGCCGTCACGGTCTGCAGGACCGCGCCCGGGACGGCTTCCACGGCCTCCCGCAGCGCCCGGGCGCGCACCGCGAAGGTCCAGGTGTCCACGGCGGACGCGAGGTGCACGAACCGGCGGTGCCCGAGGCCGAGCAGATGTTCCGTCACCTGGCGCATGCCGTCCGCGATGTCGAGGTTCACGCGCGCCGCCGCCCCGTGGTCCTCGGGGTCGCTGTCCAGCATCACCAGCGGCAGTTCCGCGCCCCGCAGCGCTCCCAGGGCGTCCGCCGCCATGGACGAGGCGATCACCCCGTCGAGCGCCGCGCGTGCCGAGGCGAAGGGGTCCCTGGCGGGGCCGGTGCCGTCGGGGGACGGGTAGAGGACCACGCCGAAGTCGTGCTCGGCGGCGACGGCCGCGGCTCCCGTGTACACACGGGCGAAGAACTCGTTGGTCAGTGCGGGGACGACGAGCAGCGCCGTACGGGTGCGGCCCATCCGCAGGCTGCGGGCCGCGAAGTTCGGCCGGTAGCCGAGGTCCCGGGCGCTGCCGCGCACCCGCTCGGCGGTCGACGCGGACACCCGTCCCCGCCATTTCCCGCCGAGCACGAGCGAGACCGTGGCCTGCGAGACGCCCGCGGCCCGAGCCACGTCACGGCTGGTGGGCCGGGCTGGGGCGGGCTGCCGCGCGCTGCTCACTCGTGCCTCCGTGCTGCTCCGGTCGGATGCGGCGGGATGGACTCCCGGGCTGCCCACATGGTACGTATGAGCCTCGACGTTATACGTAAAACCCCGAGGCTGAGACACCGTCGGGGGAGAGGGGCGGACATGGCCGCGGGGTATCTGGACATCCTCCGGACGCGGCATGCCGCCCGGCTGCTGGCGGGGACGCTGGTGGGGCGGCTGCCCAACGGCACCGCCCACATCGCGATCGTCCTGTTCACCCGCGCGGAGGGCGGCAGCTACACGCTGGCCGGCGCCCTGGCGGCGGCCTACGGTCTCGCCACTGCGGTGGGGCAGCCCCTGCTGGGCCGCGCCGTGGACCTGTACGGCCAGCCGCGCGTCCAGCTCCCGGCGGCCGTGGTCTCCGCGCTCGGCATGGCGGCGCTCGCCCTCATGGGACTCGGCTCGCTGCCGGCCGCGTACGCCGCTGTCGTGGTGGCCGGTGTGTTCACACCCCCGCTGGAGGGCGGGCTGCGGGCCCTGTGGCCGACCGTCCTCGGCCGGGAGGACCGGGTGCACCGGGCCTACGCCATGGACGCGGTGGCCCAGGAGGTCATGTTCACCGTCGGCCCCCTCCTCGTGACGGTCCTGGTGTCGCTCCGATCACCCGCCGCCGCTCTCCTGGTCATCAACGCCCTGGGCGTCCTGGGCGCGCTGTCCGTCGTGCTGTCCGAGCCCTCCAGGGCCTGGCGCTCGGCGCCCCGCGAGGCGCACTGGCTGGGCGCCCTGCGCTCACCCGGACTGCTCGCGCTGCTGGGCGCCTTCTTCTTCGTCGGGCTCGCCCTCGGCTCCATCACGGTGGCCGGTGTCGCCTACGCGGACGACCACGGCCGGGAGTCCGTGTACGGCTGGCTGATGGCCGCTCTTGGTCTCGGAGCGCTGATCGGCGGAGCGGTGTACGGGGCGCGGCAGTGGGCCGGGGCTCCCGAGCGCAGACTGCGGGTCATCGTCGCGCTGCTGGCCCTGGGCTATCTGCCGCTGATGCTCACCCCGGGTGTGCCCGCCATGACCGCGCTGGCCGCGCTCGCCGGGGTGTTCCTGGCCCCGGCGATCGCCTGCTCGTTCATCGTCGTCGACCGGCACGCGCCGCAGGGCACCGTGACCGAGGCGTTCTCCTGGCTCGTGACGACCTTCGGTGTCGGCGCGGCGGCCGGAACGGCGGTGGCGGGCCCGGCCGTCGAGGTGGGCGGCACGGGCTGGAGTTTCGCCGTCGCGGGGGCCGGTGGAGTGGCCGCGCTGCTGGTGCTGCTGGCCACCGGAAGGGTCCTCGCAGCTCCCGGGCGCCCGCCCGCGGTCGTGGCCGGTTCGGAAAATGATCGAAACGGTGCTGCCGAACCCGGTTTCAGCTCAGGCCATAAGGCGTAATGTTCAGTCATGGACCGCCGCATTTTCGGGCTGGAGAACGAGTACGGCGTCACGTGCACGTTCAGGGGACAGCGCCGACTGTCACCTGACGAAGTGGCGCGCTACCTCTTCCGCCGTGTCGTGTCATGGGGCCGCAGCAGCAATGTCTTCCTGCGGAACGGCGCCCGCCTCTACCTCGACGTGGGATCGCATCCGGAATACGCAACACCGGAATGCGACAACGTGACCGAACTGGTCACGCACGACAAAGCAGGCGAGCGCATTCTCGAAGGCCTGCTCGTCGACGCAGAACGCCGCCTGCACGAGGAAGGAATCGCGGGCGACGTCTATCTGTTCAAGAACAACACCGACTCGGCCGGAAACTCCTACGGGTGTCACGAGAACTACCTCGTGGCACGGCACGGGGAATTCTCCCGGCTCGCGGACATCCTCATTCCGTTCCTCGTCACCCGTCAGCTCATCTGCGGTGCCGGCAAGGTGCTGCAGACGCCGCGCGGAGCCGTCTACTGCGTGAGCCAGCGGGCCGAGCACATCTGGGAGGGCGTCAGTTCCGCGACGACGCGTTCCCGCCCGATCATCAACACCCGGGACGAACCGCACGCCGACGCCGAGCGGTACCGCCGCCTCCACGTCATCGTCGGGGACTCCAACATGTCCGAGACGACCATGCTGCTCAAGGTCGGTGCCACCGACCTCGTGCTGCGCATGATCGAGGCGGGCACCGTGATGCGCGACCTGACCCTGGAGAACCCGATCCGGGCCATCCGGGAGGTCAGCCACGACATCACGGGACAGCGCAAGGTGCGCCTGGCCAGCGGCCGGGAGGCGTCGGCCATCGAGGTCCAGCGCGAGTACTACGAGAAGGCCGTCGACTTCGTCGAGCGCCGGGGCATCCGCACGGGCACCGTCGACCAGGTCCTCGAACTGTGGGGCCGCACGCTGGACGCCATCGAGGCCGAGGACCTCGACCGGATCGGCACCGAGATCGACTGGGTCATGAAATACAAGCTCATCGAGCGGTACCGGGCCAAGCACAACATGACGATGTCGAACCCGAGGGTCGCTCAGATAGACCTCGCCTACCACGACATCCACCGCAGGCGGGGGCTCTACTACCTCCTGGAGCGCAAGGGACAGGCCACGCGCATCTGCAACGACCTGAAGATCTTCGAGGGCAAGTCTGTGCCCCCGCAGACCACGAGGGCGCGGCTGCGCGGTGACTTCATCCGCCGTGCCCAGGAGCAGCGGCGGGACTTCACCGTCGACTGGGTCCACCTCAAGCTCAACGACCAGGCGCAGCGCACCGTCCTGTGCAAGGACCCTTTCCGTTCCGTCGACGACCGGGTGGAGAAGCTCATCGCGGGCATGTGATCCGGGACAGGAATGTCCCTCCCGAATGCGACCGGGCCCCGTACGTTCCTCGTACGGGGCCCTTCGTTCGGCCTAGAGTGTCGGGGACCATTCACGTGCCGTCTGAGATCTGAGGAACCAGTGCGCCGACTTGCCGGCCTTCTCGTCGTCCCCCTTCTGCTGCTGTCAACGGCTGCATGCGGCGATGACAAGGCCTCCGACTCCGCCTCGACCGAGAAGGGCTTCCCCGCGATCACCGCGGGCGCGAAGTTCGGCGAGAAGCCCACCCTGGAGAAGGGTGAGGGCGATCCCCCCAAGGAGCTGAAGACCGATGTCATCAGTGAGGGTGACGGCGTAAAGCTCAAGACCGGCGACGCGATCCAGGTCAACTACCTCGGGCAGGCGTGGGACTCCACCAAGCCGTTCGACAACAGCTTCGACCGCAAGCAGCCGTTCGACCTGACGCTCGGCGCGGGCATGGTCATCCAGGGCTGGGACAAGGGGCTCGTCGGCCAGAAGGTCGGCAGCCGTGTCGAGCTGGTCATCCCGCCGGACCTCGCCTACGGCGAGCAGGGGCAGGGCGACATCAAGCCCAACGCCACCCTCGTCTTCGTCGTCGACATCGTGAAGGCGACCCAGGTCCCGGCGTCCGCCGAGGGATCCGAGGTGGCGCAGGACAACATCGACCTGCCCAAGGTCGGCACGAAGACCGACGGCAAGGCCCCGACGGTCACGATCCCCAAGAGCGATCCGCCGAAGAAGCTGGTCTCCAACTACATCCTGGAGTCCAAGGGCGAGGTCATCAAGGACACCGACAGCGTCGTCGTGAACTACGTGGGTCTGCTCTGGAAGGACAGCAAGGCCTTCGACAGCACCTACCAGACAGGCAAGACGCAGACCTTCCCGCTGGCCCAGGTCACGCTGAAGGGTCTCAAGAGCGGACTGGTCGGCAAGAAGATCGGCAGCCGCGTGCTGCTCGTCATCCCGCCGGACCAGGCCTTCGGCAACGAGGCGCAGCAGTCCATCCCCGCCAAGTCCACCCTCGTGTTCGCCGTGGACCTCCTGGCGAAGATGTAAGACTGTCCCGGTTACGCAGTTCATCAGTAAGAGGAGCAGCTCAGTGAGCATCGACAAGCCCGAGATCGACTTCCCGGGTGGCGAGCCGCCGGCCGACCTGGAGATCAAGGAAATCTGGGAGGGCGACGGACCGGTGGCCCAGGCGGGTCAGACCGTCTCCGTGCACTACGTCGGTGTCGCCTTCTCCACCGGCGAGGAGTTCGACGCCTCCTGGAACCGCGGCACCCCGCTGAAGTTCCAGCTCGGTGCCGGCCAGGTCATCGCCGGCTGGGACAAGGGCGTCCAGGGCATGAAGGTCGGCGGCCGTCGCCAGCTGACCATCCCCGCGCACCTCGCCTACGGCGACCGCGGCGCGGGCGGCGGCTCGATCGCCCCCGGCGAGACGCTGATCTTCGTCTGCGACCTCGTCGGCGTCTGATCCGTCCGTCCACAGCAGTCGGAGGCCCGTGCCGCAAGGCACGGGCCTCCGGCTTCGGCCCTCGCTTTGGCCCGGACACCCCGGGGCGGTACGGTCGACGGTCGGAGAGCACGTCGAGAAAGGGCGTCGATGGCGATTGCCAAGGCCGAACGGCTGATGAACCTGGCACTGTGTCTGCTGGGTACCCGGCGTCCGCTCAGCAAGCGTGAACTCCGCGGGTCCATCGAGGCCTACCTGGAGGCGGGCAACGACGACTCCTTCAACCGGATGTTCGAGCGCGACAAGGACGATCTGCGCGAACTCGGTCTGATCATCGAGACCGTCGAGAACCTGGACGGCGACACGGGGTACCTCGCGCGCCGTGACAGCAACCGGCTGCCCCCCATCACCCTGGACGCCGAGGAGGCCGCGGCCCTCGGCCTGGCAGCCAAGGTCTGGCAGCAGGCCCGCCTCGCCGGTGCCGCGAGCGGCGCCCTGCAGAAGCTGCGGGCGGCAGGCATGCCGGAGGCCGAGGACGCCTACGAGCCCCACAGTGCCCTCGAACCCCGCATCCCGGTCCACGAAGCCGCTTTCGAGCCGCTGATGCTCGCCTGCCGGGACCGCCGCCCGGTCACCTTCGACTACCGCAAGGGCAACGCCGCGCGCCCCGAACAGCGCCAGGTCGAGCCCTGGACCCTCGAATGCTGGCGCGGTCACTGGTACCTGGCCGGCTGGGACCGGGACAGGGGCGCCGAGCGGGTGTTCCGGCTGTCCCGCATCGCGGGCCGGGTCCGGTCCCGCGCCGGGGCCTTCACCGCCCGTGTCCCCGACGCGGTCACCGTCCGCGAGACCGTGGAGAGCTGGGCCGGCGAGACCGCCACCAGGACCGCCCGCATCCGCCTGCGCACCGGCTCCGGCTACCCGCTGCGCTCCCGCGCGACATCCGTACGGGAACTCGGCGACGGCTGGGACGAGTTGGAGATTCCGTACGGGCACGGGCTGGACGCCTGGCTCGTGGAGTTCGGGCCCGACGTGATCGTGAGCGAGCCCGCCGATCTGCGGGCCGACGTGATGGACCGGCTGCGCGCCGTGGCCAAGGACTGAGGGGACCCGTACTCGTGGCCACGAACGCGATCGACCAGACCCGCCGGATGCTCTCCCTCGTCACCTACCTGCGCGAGCGCCCCGGCGCACACGTCCAGGACGTGGCCCGGGCCTTCGGGATCACCGAGGACGAGCTGATCTCCGACCTTGACGTCCTGCCCATGTGCGGTACCAGCTTCCGCGGCGGCGACCTGCTGGACATCGACACCGACGGGGACCGGATCTGGTGGCACAACCCCGACGACGTCGCCGAGCCGCTGCGGCTGGCCGCCGACGAGGCGACCGCCCTGCTCGTCGCCGCCCGTGCCGTCGCGACCCTCCCCGGACTGCGGGAGAGCGACCGGCAGGCGCTGGTGCGAGCGACCGCGAAGCTGGAGACGGCGGCCGGTGAGGTGGGGGCGGCCAGCTCGCGCCTCTCGGTCACCTTCGAGTCCGAGGGCGGCGTATTCGCCGACGTGGACCGGGCGATCTCCGAGAGGCGCCGCCTCTGGCTGCGCTACTACTCGCCCGCCCGCGACGAGCTCACCGAGCGCGAGGTGGACCCGATCAGGCTGTTCGCGGTCGGCCACACCTACATGGAGGGCTGGTGCCGGCTCACCGAGGCCCGGCGTACGTTCCGTCTCGACCGGGTCGCCGAGATCAGGCTCCTCGACGCCCCGTCCGCTCCGCCCGAGCTGGAGCTGCGCGACCTCTCCGAGGGGCTGGTGCAGCCCGCCGCCGAGGATCCGGAGGTCGTGATCGAGGTCGGCCCCGGCGGCCGGTGGGTCGCCGAGTACTACCCGCACGACAGCGCGGAGGAACTGCCCGACGGCGGTCTGCGGATCACTCTCCGCACCCCCGACCCGGCCTCCCTGCGCAGGCTCGCCCTGCGGCTGGGCGGCGAGGGACACATCACATCGCCCCCCGACCTGGCCGAGAGCGCCAGGCTGGCGGCACGTGAGGCACTGGCCGCCTACGACTCCGCGCTCTGAGAGGCCCGGACCGGTGCACCGAGGAGACAAGGGCCGCATGACCGCGATATCGAGCACACAGACCGGACCGGTCACGGTCCCGGTGCCCGACACCGTACGCTTCCGGGCCGCGTGCCCGGACTGCCGTGAGCGGTTCGAGCTCGCGGCGGGAGCACTGCGGCTGGCGATAGGGGCCAGCCGGCGCACCACCTTCTACTCCTTCACCTGCCCCGAATGCGGTACCGCGGTCCGCAAGCCGGCCGGGGAGCGCATCGTCGAGCTCCTCAGCGGCGGCGGGGTGCGGACACTGCGCCTGCACACCGCCCTGCGGTAACGAGAAACGTCGAGGAACCGTCCATGTTCTGGCCCATGCTCGCCATCGCCCTGGGATTCGCCGGCCTGGCCGTGCTCGGCGTCCTGGCCGTCAAGGTCTTCGTCGAGGCACAGCGGCTCGCCGGGCAGGTCGCCGCGACCACACAGCGGATCAACCGAGCGGCGGAGGATCTCGAACGAGCGGCCACCGCCGTCGCCGACACCGGAGAAGCCCTGCGACAGCAGAACGCGGCCTCCTGATTCACGGTTTCGGGAGGTACGCTGCTGGAGCGGCCCAGGCAGGGAGGTGTGGGCCGCAAGCGGGAGTACGCACAGGCATTGCCTGGCGTTTACCCCTGCGGGTTACGATCGCTGCCAGCGCGAAGGTCGGACATCTGTCCGGTCGAACGGGTAGCGAGCCCACCCTCCAGACGCCTCAGTGAGAAGGAAGTCGCACATGATCGGCAATCTGAAGCCCCTCGAGATCGTTCTGATCATCGCTGTCATCCTGCTGCTCTTCGGTGCCAAGAAGCTTCCCGACATGGCGCGTTCGCTCGGTAAGTCGGCCCGCATCCTCAAGAGCGAGGCCAAGGCCATGAAGAAGGACGACGCGGAGCCCGCGGCGCCCACCACGGAGACCGTCGCGGACACCACCCCGCCCGCGGCCACCGCGCGTACGATCCAGGCCGCTCCGGGAGACGTCACCAGCTCCCGCCCGGTCAGCGAGGCCAAGCCCACCACCCAGAGCTGACAGCTGATACCGGACCCCGGAAGCTGTCGCACGAGACGAGGGAAGTGGGTTGCTCAAGTCTGCCCGCAAGCAGGAGAAGGACGACGAGGGACGGATGCCCCTCCTCGATCACCTGCGTGAGCTGCGCAACCGGCTGCTGAAGTCGGTCCTGGCGATCGTCATCGCCGTGATCGTGGCGGCGTTCTTCCAGAAGGAAATCTTCGAGTTCCTGATGAAGCCGATCCTGGACTCGGTCGGCTGCAAGAACGGCGCCGTGACCATGGTCAACGGCCGGCCCTGCGCGGAGATGACCACCAACGGTCTGCTGTCACCGTTCACCATCGCGCTGAAGGTGTCCCTGATGGCGGGTGTGCTGGTGGCCACTCCGGTGTGGCTGTACCAGCTGTGGGGATTCGTCGCCCCCGGTCTCCACAAGCAGGAGAAGCGTTACTCGGTCGCCTTCGTCGCCGCCGGGGTGCCGCTGTTCGTCGCCGGTGCCTACCTGGCGTACGCGATCCTGCCGCAGACCGCGGAGATCATGCTCGGCTTCACGCCCGACAACGTGAAGAACCTGCTGCCGCTGGACGACTTCCTGGACCTGATCACCCGCATGGTGATCGTCTTCGGGCTGGCCTTCGAACTGCCGCTGCTGCTCATCCTCCTCAACATGACCGGAGTACTCTCCGGCGCCCGGATGCTGCGCTGGTGGCGCGGCATGATCGTCGGGCTGACCGCCTTCGCGGCCATCGCCACCCCGGGTGGCGAGCCCATCTCGATGCTGCTCCTCGCGGGCCCGCTCGCGGTGCTCTACTTCATCGCGGTCGGCATCTCGCTGCTCAACGACAAGCGCAGGCGGCGGGCGAACCCCGACGCCGAGCTCGACGACGACGAGGCGTCGGAGCTTGACCTCACCCCCGAGGGGGTCGGCGCGATCGAACCGGTGTCCCGGCCGGCCCTGCCCGAGCAGGCAGGCGGTGAAGCCGACGGCGGGCGTTCGCACCGGCTCAACGGTTACGACGACATCACCTGACCTTGTAGGGTCCCGCGGGTGACCAGCGAGATCACCCTCTTCGTCAATCCCACCGCGGGAAGCGGCCGGGGCGCGCGTGCCGCGCAGCCGGCCGCTTCCGCTCTGCGGGACGCCGGCTTCTCCGTACGGACCGTCCTCGGTGAGGACGCGGACGACGCCCTGCGCAGGGCCCGGGAGGCCGTGGCGGGCGGGACCGGAGCACTCGTGGCCGTGGGCGGGGACGGCATGATGTCCCTCGCGCTGCAGGCGGTCGCGGGCACGTCGACGCCGCTCGGCGCCGTGGCCGTGGGCACCGGGAACGACTTCGCCCGCGCCCTCGGACTGCCGATCCGTGATCCGGCCGCCGCCGGACGGCTGGCCGCCGAGGCGCTCAAGGCCGGGACGGCCCGCCCGATCGACCTGGGCCGGGTCGGGGAGCGCTGGTTCGGTTCCGTACTTGCCTCCGGCTTCGACTCACGGGTCAACGACCGGGGGAACCGGATGCGCTGGATCGGGGGCCGCTTCAAGTACGACCTGGCGATCCTCGCCGAGCTGGCGGCCTTCCGGCCGATCCCCTACCGCCTGGAGCTGGACGGCGGCCCGGTGACCGAGATCGAGGCGACACTGATCGCGGTGGGCAACGGGACCACCTACGGCGGCGGCATGCGGATCTGCGCCGACGCGGTCATGGACGACGGGCTCTTCGACGTCACCGTGGTCGGTGACTGCAGCCGGGCCACCCTGCTCAAGGTCTTCCCCAGGGTGTACAGGGGGACGCACCTCGGCCACCCCGCGGTCACCGTTCACCGGGTGTCGTCGATATCGCTGGCCGCGGCCGGTGTCACGGCCTACGCGGACGGCGAACCGCTGGGCGCGCTGCCGCTCACCGCCACCTGCGTACCCGGCGCGGCGCGGGTCCTCGCACCGTGAAATAAAGATCGGGCTGACTGTCATACGAGGCGGGTAGGCTCGTATCAAGATGACAGAGGACCTCTCACCAGCTGAGCG
This sequence comes from Streptomyces sp. Alt3, assembly GCF_030719215.1. Classification (NCBI taxonomy): domain Bacteria; kingdom Bacillati; phylum Actinomycetota; class Actinomycetes; order Kitasatosporales; family Streptomycetaceae; genus Streptomyces; species Streptomyces glycanivorans. The sequence continues at coordinate 6,749,419 of NZ_CP120983.1, forward strand.
ATACCAGGCGTCCCGGGTCCGTGCGGCCGAGCAGGCCACCGCCCTCGGGCCCTTCCGCGAGATGTACGAATTCGGACTGGATCCGTTCCAGATCGAGGCCTGCCAGGCGTTGGAGGCCGGCAAGGGGGTGCTGGTCGCGGCCCCCACCGGGTCGGGCAAGACGATCGTCGGTGAATTCGCCGTTCACCTGGCTCTGCAGCAGGGCCGCAAGTGCTTCTACACCACGCCGATCAAGGCCCTGTCCAACCAGAAGTTCGGCGATCTCGTCCGGCGCTACGGCGCGGACAAGGTCGGCCTGCTGACCGGTGACAACAGCGTCAACGCGGACGCACCCGTGGTCGTGATGACGACCGAGGTCCTGCGCAACATGCTGTACGCGGGCTCCCAGGCCCTCACCGGCCTCGGCTACGTGGTCATGGACGAGGTGCACTACCTCTCCGACCGCTTCCGGGGAGCCGTGTGGGAGGAAGTGATCATCCACCTGCCGGAGTCCGTGACCCTGGTCTCGCTGTCCGCGACCGTGTCCAACGCCGAGGAGTTCGGCGACTGGCTGGACACCGTCCGGGGCGACACCCAGGTGATCGTCTCCGAGCACCGGCCCGTGCCGCTGTGGCAGCACGTCATGGCCGGACGCCGGATGTACGACCTCTTCGAGGAGGAGACCGACCACGGAGGCAGGGGTACCGGCCGGCGTGAGGTCAGCCCGGATCTGGTCCGGCTCGCCCGGATGGAGAACCAGCGCGGCTACAACCCGCGCGAGCGGCGGCGCGGGAAGATGGTGCGCGAGGCCGACCGCGAACGCGAGCGCCGTCAGCGCAGCCGCATCTGGACCCCTTCCAGGCCCGAGGTCATCGACCGGCTCGACGCCGAGGGGCTGCTGCCCGCGATCACCTTCATCTTCAGCCGGGCCGGCTGCCAGGTGGCCGTCCAGCAGTGTCTCCAGGCCGGGCTGCGGCTGAACGACGAGGACAAACGCCATCTGGTGCGGGAGATCGTCGAGGAGCGTACGGCGTCCATCCCGCCGGAGGACCTCCACGTCCTCGGGTACTACGAATGGCTCGAGGGCCTGGAACGGGGCATCGCCGCGCACCACGCCGGGATGCTGCCGACGTTCAAGGAGGTCGTGGAGGAGCTGTTCGTCCGCGGTCTGGTCAAGGCGGTCTTCGCCACCGAGACCCTGGCGCTCGGCATCAACATGCCCGCACGCTCCGTGGTGCTCGAGAAGCTCGTCAAGTGGAACGGCGAGCAGCACGCGGACATCACGCCCGGCGAGTACACCCAGCTGACCGGCAGGGCCGGGCGCCGGGGCATCGACGTCGAGGGGCACGCGGTCGTCCTGTGGCAGCGGGGTATGGACCCCGGCGCGCTCGCCGGACTCGCGGGCACGCGTACGTACCCGCTGCGTTCCAGCTTCCGGCCCTCGTACAACATGGCCGTCAACCTCGTGCAGCAGTTCGGGCGGCACCGGTCGCGCGAACTGCTGGAGACCTCCTTCGCGCAGTTCCAGGCGGACCGGTCCGTCGTCGGGATCTCCCGGCAGGTCCAGCGCAACGAGGAGGGCCTCGCGGGCTACAAGGAGGGCATGACCTGCCACCTCGGGGACTTCGAGGAGTACGCGCGGCTGCGCCGCGACCTCAAGGACCGCGAGACGGACCTGGCGAAGCAGGGGGCGGCCCAGCGTCGTGCGGCGGCGGCGTCGTCCCTGGAGAAGCTGAAGCCCGGTGACGTCATCCACGTGCCCACCGGCAAGTTCGCCGGGCTCGCGCTGGTCCTCGATCCGGGGCTGCCCGCGGGGCGGACGAACGGGCACCGGGGGCTGGAGTTCCACGACGGGCCGCGTCCGCTGGTGCTGACCGCGGAACGGCAGGTCAAGCGGCTGGCCCACATCGACTTCCCGGTGCCGGTCGAGGCGCTGGAGCGGATGCGGGTGCCCAAGTCGTTCAACCCGCGCTCGCCGCAGTCCCGGCGTGACCTGGCCTCCGCGCTGCGGAGCAAGGCGGGGCACATCGACCCGGGCAGGCACCGCAAGCCCCGGGCTGCCGCGGCCGACGACCGGGAGATCGCCAGGCTGCGAACCGAGCTGCGCGCCCACCCCTGCCACGGGTGCGACGAGCGCGAGGACCATGCCCGCTGGGCGGAGCGGTACCACAGGCTGCAGCGTGACACGCGGCAGCTGGAGCACCGCATCGAGGGACGGACGAACACCATCGCCCGGACCTTCGACCGCATCGTCGCGCTGCTGACGGAGCTCGACTACCTGCGGGGCAACGAGGTCACCGAGAACGGCCGCCGGCTCGCGCGGCTCTACGGAGAGCTGGACCTGCTGGCCAGCGAGTGTCTCCGGGACGGCGTCTGGGAAGGGCTCAACCCCGCCGAACTCGCCGCCTGCGTCTCGGCACTGGTCTACGAGGCGCGCCAGGCGGACGACGCGATCGCTCCCAAGCTGCCCTCCGGACCGGCGAAGGCCGCGATGGGCGAGATGGTCCGCATCTGGGGCCGGCTCGACGCCCTGGAGGAGGACTTCAAGATCAGCCAGACGGAAGGGGTCGGCCAGCGCGAACCCGACCTCGGCTTCGCCTGGGCGGTCTACATGTGGGCCTCCGGCCGGTCGCTGGACGAGGTGCTCCGCGAGGCGGAGATGCCGGCGGGAGACTTCGTGCGGTGGTGCAAGCAGGTCATCGACGTACTCGGCCAGATCGCGGCGGCGGCTCCCAGGGACGGGAGCTCGGTGGCGAAGAACGCGCACAAGGCGGTCGACGCCGTGCTGCGGGGCGTGGTGGCGTACAGCTCGGTGGGCTGAACGTGATCAGGACGACGTGAACCGACGAGTGGCCACGGGCCGGCCGTACCGGTCTGTGGCCACTCCGCTGTGTTCTCCCGTCAGGTCTTCTTGTTCTTCATCGAAAGTCCCGCGCAGGCTGCCCCCAGCACGACCGCCAGTCCGCCGACGATGACGTTGTTGAGGATCACGCCCATGTCGGGGCTCTGGCCGACGACCCAGGTGGACACGATCAGCCAGGCGCCCAGGGCGACGATGGCCATGCTCATCCCGGTCATCCGTTCCGGCATTGCCGTGAAGCAGAGGGCCAGCACGGCGATCGCGATGCCGATGACGAGGTTGTGCGTCACCAGGTCGGGCTGGTTCGCGGTGAAGTGGAGCACCCACGGGGAGACGGCGCAGTACAGACCGACCAGGAAGACGGGTGCGTCCGCCATCGCCGTGGTGCGGCGCCCGCTCATCACGCGGTCGTGGCGCGCTCGCATCTCTTCGGCGTCGGGGTGTCCGGAGATGTCCCTTCCGGTGTGACCGGAAACGTCCCTTCCGGTGTGCGAGATGTTACTCATGAGGATGTTCTCCTTCGCACTTGCTGGAGCGACCGCTACGAGGAAGGCGCGGTCATCAGCTCTCCCGGCCAGTGTGCTCTTACATGCCCCTTATGTGTAGTTTTCCCGATGGTCGAATCCTGCGAATCCGTCGAGCCGGCGCGCCATGGACACCAGGTCACCGGCCCGCAGCACCCGGTCCCCGTGCCCGGGCATCGGCACGTGGAGCAGACGCGTCCAGCGCTCCGGCACGGCGCCGATCCCGTACACCGCACCGGCCAGCCCGCCCGTGACCGCCGCGACCGTGTCGGTGTCCCCGCCCACGTCGACGGCCGCCCCCAGGGCCTCCTCGAAGCCGGCGGTGGTGCGCAGCGCCCACAGCGCCGTACCGAGGCACGGCCACACCGCGCCGTTGAACTCGGTGGCGTCGTCCGGATGCCAGTCCGGGGCCAGGACTACGGCCCAGCGCGCCCGGTGATCCGCGTGGACCGCGGCCAGCGCGTCGTCGACGGCGGCGAGCGGATCGCCGCCCTCCAGCGCCACACGCACCAGTTCGTGGAAGACGGCCGTGCCTTCCCAGGCCGCCCGGTCGCCGTGCGTCAGGGCCGCGATCCGGCGCGCCGCGTCCATCGTCGCCGTCCGTCCCGCCCGGGCAAAGTGCACCGCCGACGTGGTGGCGCGCATCAGCGAACCGTTGCCCGCGGCACGCGTGTTGACCTGGAAGTGCAGCGCGGCGGCGATGTCCCACGGATCGCCGCTCGTGAGGACGTCCTCGGTCTGCAGGCCGATGTCCTTCGGCTCGGAGACCGCCCACCGCCTGAACCGCCCGAAGATGTCCGGCAGGTCCAGGCCGCCCCGCTCCAGCAGCGACTCACCGACCAGGACGGCCATCTGCGTGTCGTCCGTCGCCTCGCCCGGGTCCCAGCCGCCGCCCCCGCACATGGCACCGGTCCCGTCCGGGAACCTGGCGCTGAACACCCCGGGAGCCCCGAACTCGAAGGGTGCGCCCAGCGCGTCGCCCACCGCGGAGCCGACCACCGCGCCGACGGCACGAGCCCCGCGGTCCGGGCCGCTCCGGTCAGGTCGGAGGGCGCGTTCCTCGGGGCTCGTCGGTCTCATCCCGTCAGCGTAGTGACGGCACGAGGGGTCAGGCCGCCGGCATCAGGACGGTGTCGACGATGTAGACCGTGGCGTTGGCGGTCGGGACGTTGCCGCAGACGACCTTGGAGGAGTCGTTCACGGTGTACTCCTCGCCCGAACCCGCGGTCGTCAGCTGGGTCTTGGCCAGGGTGTCGAAGGAGCCCTTCTCCAGCTGCTTCGGCGTCAGCTTCTCGCCGACGACGTGCGCGGTGAGCACCTTGGTGAGCTCGGCCTTGTCCGCGAGCAGCTTGTCCAGGTCGGCCTTCGGGATCTTGGCGAAGGCGTCGTTGGTGGGGGCGAACACCGTGATGTTCTCGGCGCTGTTCAGGGTGTCGACGAGACCGGCCTGCTTGACGGCCGTCACCAGGGTGGACAGCGCCGGGTTGTTCGACGCGGCGGTGGCGACCGGGTCCTGCGCCATGCCCTTGAACGAGCCCGCGCCCTCCTTCGGGACCGACGCACAGCCCGGGCCGAAGGGCTCGTCCATGGTCGCGGCCGACTCGGTCTCCTTGGCCGGCGCGCTCGACGCGGCCTTGTCCGCACCGGCGTCGGACGTGGTGTCGGAGTCGCCGGAGCAGGCGGTCAGCGCGAGCGGCAGCAGGGCCGCGGCGGAGACGGTGACGGCGATGCGGCGAAGGTGGCGGTTGTTCATGATGTTCTCCTGAGTGGATCGGTGTTCAACAGAGGGAAAGGAAAGAGAGGTCCGGTGGGAGCGGTGGTGGTCAGGTCACGTCGACCACCACCGAGTGCCACCCGGTCGCACCGTCGGGGACGGTGCCGACCCGCTTGTCGGTCTGTGTGGTGCCGGTGCGGTCCGTGGCGCGGACCTCGAGGGTGTGGTGGCCGGTCGTGGCGGGCCACTCCCACACCCACTGGCGCCAGGTGTCACGGCCGGCCTCGGCCGCCAGCCGCGCGGTGTGCCACTCGCCGCCGTCGACCCGGACCTCGACCCGGGCGATGCCCCGGTGCTGGGCCCAGGCGACACCGGCGACCGGTACGGTCCCCGCTCGCGGTGCGGCGAAGGGGCGAGGCGTGTCGATCCGTGACTGGGTCTTGATCGGGGCCTTGCGGGACCAGTCGCGCTTGACCCAGTAGGCGTCGTACGCGTCGAACGTCGTGAGCTCGATGTCCTGGATCCACTTGCACGCCGAGACGTAGCCGTAGAGGCCGGGCACGACCATCCGTACGGGGAAGCCGTGGTCGAACGGCAGGGGTTCCCCGTTCATACCGACCGCGAGCAGGGCGTCGCGGCCGTCCATGACGTCCTCGACCGGGGTGCCGATCGTCATCCCGTCCACGGAACGCGACACGATCTGGTCCGCCGGCCCGCCCTTCGACGGGGGCTTCACACCGGCCTCGCGCAGCAGATCGGCCAGACGTACGCCGATCCACCGTGCGGTGCCGACGTAAGGCCCGCCCACCTGGTTGGACACGCAGGTCAGCGTGATGTCGCGCTCGACGAGCTCGCGCCCGAGGAGGTCCTGGAAGGTGAGGGTGACGGGTCGCGCCACCCCCTTCCCATGGATCCGCAGCCGCCACCGGTCAGCGTCGACACGTGGGACCACCAGGGCGGTGTCCACCCGGTAGAAGTCCTTGTTCGGGGTGGTGAACGAGCTCAGACCACGGATGTCCGGAGCCGCTCCGCCCGGTATCGCGGGGGCGGGTGAAGCCGGAGCGGGGAGCACGATGTCACTCCGCGAGGCGGAGACCCCGGCCAGCTCGGACGCCTGGAGCCGTCGCCCCAGAAGTCCCGCACCGGCCGAGGCCGCCGCCGCTGCGGTCGCCGCGACGACGAACCCGCGGCGGTCGAAGGCGCCCCGTTCCCCGTCCTCGCCCGTCTCCCCAGCCGCGGGAGGCGGGACGGTGACGGGGGCCAGCCGTCCGGTCAGGAGATACAGCACTCCTGCGGCCACCAGCGCGCCCACGGCCGAGGGCAGTGCGTCGAGCGGGCGGCCCTCGGGCCGCCCGGCCGCGGACACTGCCCCGACCACACCGAAGACCAGGACGGCCGCAGCGCCGGTCCACCGGTGCCGCAGCGCGAGGAGCCCCACCGCCATGGCGAAGACCGCCAGGAGGACGAGGATCCCGAGCTGCAGGACCAGCTTGTCGTCGGTGCCGAAGTTCCGTACCGCGAAGTCCTTCACGGCCGGGGGAGTGCGGTCGATGACCGCCCCGCCCACGGCCGTGACCGGACCCGCTTCGGGACGCACGGCGGCCGCGACCAGTTCGGCGACGCACAGGGCGGTGAACCCGGCGATCAGACCGCCGAGTGCGGCGAACGCGGCGCGCACCCGGCGGGATCGCCCGGAACGGTCGGCCCCTTGCTTCTGCGAAACGTCTTGGTCTGCTGTCACGCCGGGAATTCGGCGCGGATCGCCCGGCGGATTGGTCATTCACTCGATCGAAGGAAGTCCGATCATCGGCCAATCCGCGGGGCCCGCTGTCTCGAATGACCTCTGAGGGGCACTGGGGATCGGCCCCGGCCAGGAACGTACGACCGGAAGGAACCCGAATGACAGGGGAGCGGCGGCGCACAGCCGTGGTGGGCAGCGGGGTGGCGGGACTCACCGCGGCGCACGTCCTGGGCAAGGCGCACGACGTGACGCTCGTCGAGGCGGACGGACGCGCCGGAGGTCACGCGCACACCCACGACCTGACCTCGTCGGACGGCCGGACGCACCGCGTCGACTCGGGGTTCATCGTGCACAACCGGCGGACGTACCCGAACCTCCTCCGGCTCTTCGGCGAACTCGGAGTGGCCACGCAGGAGTCCGAGATGAGCATGTCCGTGCGCTGCGAAGGGTGCGGACTCGAGTACGCGGGCGCCCGGGGCGCCGCCGGGCTGTTCGCCCGGCCGGGGTCCGTCGTCCGCGGCCCGTACCTCCGGATGCTGACCGAGGTGCCGCGGTTCCACCGGGCGGCCCGGGCGCTGCTCGCCATGCCGGAGGGGACCGCGGGCATGACTCTGGGGGAGTTCGCGGCCCGCGGGCGGTTCTCGCCCTACTTCTGCGCGCACTTCCTCACCCCGATGGTCTCCGCCGTGTGGTCCTGCGACCCGGTGACCGCCATGCGCTACCCCGCCCGCTACCTCTTCCGCTTCCTGCAGCACCACGGGATGCTCACCATCGGTGACTCGCCGGTCTGGCGGACCGTCACCGGAGGGTCGCGCGAGTACGTCGACCGGATCGTCAAGCAGGTGCACTCCGTGCGGACGGCCACCCCGGTCAGGACGGTCCGCAGGCACAGCGACGGCGTGGAGATCGTCACCGAGGACGGGACCACCGAGGAGTACGACGCCGTGGTCCTCGCCACCCACCCCGACCAGGCGCTCCGGCTGCTCGCCGACCCGACCGAGGAGGAGCGCCGGACGCTCGGGGCGTTCCGCTACTCCCGCAACCCGACGCTCCTGCACACCGACACCACGCTGCTGCCCCGCAGCCGGGGGGCCGCGGCCTCCTGGAACTACCTGATGCCGTCGTGTGCCGCCGACGCCGACCGGGTCACCGTCAGCTACGACATGAACCGCCTCCAGAGGCTGGACGCCCCCGAGCGGTTCGTCGTCACGCTGAACGGCGCCGACCGGGTCGACCCGGACCGCGTACGCGCCCGGATGGTGTACGAACACCCCGTCTTCACCCCGGAGTCGGTCGCCGCCCAGGCCCGGCTGCCCGCGCTCTCGGGGCCGGTCACCGCCTACGCCGGGGCCTACCACGGCTGGGGGTTCCACGAGGACGGCTGCCGTTCGGGGGTCGAGGCGGCAGCGGCGCTGGGGGTGGCCTGGTGAACAGCGCCCTCTACCCGTGCACCATCACCCATGTGCGGACCGCGCCCCGCAGGTACGCCCTGCGGCACCGCACCTATCTCTGGCTCATCGACCCGGACCGCCCGCCCGAGCTGCCGGCGCTCCTGCGCCCGCTGGCCGGCTTCGACGCCCGTGACCACTTCGGCGGCACGGCGCCCACCGTCCGCGCCGGTCTCGAACGGTTCCTGCGCAGCCGGGGGGTCGACCTCGCCGACGGCACCGTCACCATGCTCACCCAGGCCCGGGTCCTGGGCCACGTGTTCAACCCCCTGACCGTCTACTGGTGCCACCGTCCCGACGGCAGCCCGCTGTGCGTGGTCGCCGAGGTGCACAACACCTACGGGGAACGCCACTGTTACCTGCTGCGGCCGGACGCCGCGGACCGGGCCTGGACCCGCAAGGACTTCTACGTCTCGCCGTTCTTCCCGGTGGACGGCGACTACCGCATGCGGCTGCCCGAACCGGACCGGCGGCTGAGTCTGACGGTCCACCTGGAGCGCGAGGGCGCACGCCCGTTCACGGCGACCGTCAACGGCACCCGGCGCCCCGGCACGCCCGCCCAGCTGCTGAGGCTGTTCCTCCGTCACCCCTTCTCCACCGCGGTCGTGTCCGCCGCCATCCGGCTGCACGGCATCCGGCTGTTCCTGCGCCGGCTGCCCGTACAGCCCCGTCCCTCACACCACACCCAGGAAGGCATGCAGTGAAGGTGCCCACCTCTCCCACCTCGCCCACTTCTCCCACCTCGCCCGTCGCGCCCGCACGCAGCGGCACGATCCCGGCCCAGACGCGGGCCGCCACGACCCCCCTTGCCGGGGTGGACCCGGCCCGATGGCCCGATGTCGCCGCCCAGCCACGGGCCTCCGGGATCAGGACGGCCGTGGCCGAACGGCTCGTACGGCACGCGCTGTCCCGGCTGCCGCTGCGTGCCCGCCTCGCCGGCCGCGACAGCATCGGGCTGGGCGGCCCGCTCATGGAGATCCGCCGGCCCGACGCGTTCTTCCGGCGGATCGGCGCGGGCGGGCTCGTCGGCTTCGGCGAGTCGTACATGGCCGGGGAGTGGGACTCGCCCGACCTCGTCGGGGTGCTGAGCGTCCTCGCCGGGAACGCGGCGGACCTCGTCCCCGCACCGCTGCAGAAGCTGCGGAGCCTGTGGGCCCTGCGGCAGCCCGCCTCGCAGGCCAACACCCCCGAGGGCTCACGCGACAACATCAGCCATCACTACGACCTGTCGAACGACCTCTTCGCCCTGTTCCTCGACGACACGCTGACCTACTCCTCGGCCGTCTTCCGCGGCTTCCCCGCGGAGCACGACCTGCTGCCCGCCGCCCAGCACCGCAAGATCGACCTGCTGCTGGACCTGGCCGGCGTGGGTCCCGGCACCGAGCTGCTGGAGATCGGCACCGGCTGGGGCGAACTCGCGCTCCGCGCCGCCGCGCGGGGAGCCCGCGTCACCACCCTCACGCTCTCCCGCGAACAGCAGGAGCTTGCCAGGGGCCGGATCCGCGAGGCCGGCCACGAGGACCGGGTCGACGTGCGGCTCTGCGACTACCGGGACGTCACCGGGGAGTACGACGCGATCGTCAGCGTCGAGATGATCGAGGCCGTCGGCGCGGAGTTCTGGCCGGTGTACTTCCGGACCCTGGAGCGCTGCCTCGCCCCCGGCGGCCGCGTCGCACTCCAGGCCATCACCATGCCGGACGACCGGATGCTCGCCAGCCGCAGCACCTACACCTGGATCCAGAAGTACATCTTCCCGGGCGGACTCCTCCCCTCCACCGAGGCGGTCGAACGCGTCACCACCGCCCACACCGGACTGCGGACGAGGCAGCGCAGCACCTTCGGCATGCACTACGCCGAGACCCTGAGGCTGTGGCGGGAACGGTTCGAGGAGCGGGCCGCCCAGGTCGACGCGCTCGGCTTCGACGCGACCTTCCGCCGTATGTGGACCTTCTACCTCGCCTACTCCGAGGCCGGATTCCGGTCCGGTTACCTCGATGTGCAGCAGCTTCTCCTGACCCGTGAGGACACCGCGTGAACACCTTTACCGACACCCCGGGAACCGGAGCGGCGCAGCGGATCGCGCCGGTCGTCGAGCAGTTCCTCGGCGGCCCGCCGCCGGTCAGGATCAGGATGTGGGACGGCAGCGAGACCGGCCCCGAGGACGCCCCCACGGTGCACGTGCGTTCCCGCCGCGCTCTGCGCCGACTGCTGTGGCAGCCGGGCGAACTCGGCCTCGCAGAGGCCTACATCACCGGTGACATCGACATCGCCGACGACCTCGCGGAGGGGCTGCGCGCCATGCGCCGCGCGTCACGGGAGCAGGGCCTCGACCTGCCCCGTCCCGGCCTCGCCGACCGCCTCCGGGCTGCCGGGACCGCGCTGCGCCTCGGCGCGGTCGGCCCACGCCCGCCGGTCCCCGCGGCCCGGGCCGGACTCAGCGGGGCACTGCACAGCAAGGCACGCGACCGGGCGGCCATCAGCCACCACTACGACCTGTCGAACGCCTTCTACTCCCTGCTGCTCGACGAGACCATGGCCTACTCGTGCGGCTACTGGACCGGCACAGGACCGGACTACGGCCCGGCCGACGCCCAGCGCGACAAGCTTGAGCTGATCTGCCGCAAGCTCGGGCTGGGCCCGGGTGCCCGCCTCCTCGACATCGGCTGCGGCTGGGGGTCCCTGACGCTCCACGCGGCGGGCAGACACGGGGTCCGCGTCACGGCGGTCACCCTGGCCGGCGAACAGGCGGCGTACGTGCGCGCACAGGTGGCGGAGCGCGGCCTGGAGGAACTCGTCGAGGTGCACTGCTGCGACTACCGTGACGTCGCCGGCCTGCCGGACTTCCGCGGCGGGTACGACGCGGTGTCCACCGTCGAGATGGGGGAGCACGTCGGGGACGCCGAGTACCCGGCCTTCACCGCGCTGCTGCACTCGGTGCTCCGGCCGCGGGGCCGCGCCCTGGTGCAGCAGATGTCCCGGGGTACCACCGCCCCCGGTGGCGGTGCCTTCATCGAGTCGTACATCGCTCCGGACATGCACATGCGTCCTCTCGGTGAGACGGTCGGACTCCTCGAAGGGGCGGGGCTGGAGGTCCGTGACGTGGAATCGATGCGTGAGCACTACGTGCTGACCGTCGAGGCATGGCACCGGACGCTGGAGGAGCGCTGGCCCGAGTTCACGGCTCTCGTCGGTGAGGAGACCGCCCGGGTGTGGCGCCTGTACCTGGTGGGCGGTGCCCTCGCCTTCGAGGAGCGGCGCATGGGCGTGGACCAGATCCTCTCGGTCCGGCCCGACGCGGAGGGATCTGCGGGCATGCCCCCCACCCGCCACGGCTGGTACGAGGGCCTGGGCGCGTCGGCCGCTGCGGGCGGGCACGCCCCCTGCGAACCCGTCGTCGCCGGGCCGCGCACGGGGTCCGGCCGGTGAACGGCTTCGCCTGGCAGGCGTTCGCCGTGAACCTGGCGGCGGCCGGGGGCGCCGCCCTGGCCGTCATGCTCGTGACGTTCCTGATCGCCCTGCGCAAGGGGATGCACAGGATCGTCGACGTCGCGTGGGGCCTCGGGTTCGCCGCCGTCGCCCTCACCTCGTACGCCATGTCGGCCGGCGACGGGAACGACGCACGCCGGCTCCTGGTGACCGTGCTGACCGTGGTCTGGGGCGTTCGCCTGGCCGTGCACATCGGCCGGCGGGGCCGCGGCCACGGGGAGGACCCACGCTACGAGGCCATGCTGGCCAAGGCACCGGGCCATCCCGGCCTGTACGCCCTGCGGAAGGTCTATCTGCTCCAGGGCGCGCTGGTATGGCTCATCTCCCTGCCGGTACAGGCCGGGTACTACCTGCCGGGGCCACTGGACGTGTGGGCCTGGGCCGGTGCGGCGCTCTGGGCCGTGGGGCTCGCCTTCGAGGCGGTGGGGGACGCGCAGCTGGCCCGGTTCAAGCGCGATCCGGCGAACAAGGGCCGGATCATGGACCGGGGGCTGTGGTCCTGGACCCGGCACCCGAACTACTTCGGCGACTTCTGCGTCTGGTGGGGGCTCTTCCTCGTCGTCTGCGGTGACCCCGCGGTGGCGGCCACCACGCTCGTCTCGCCCGTGGTGATGAGCCTCCTGCTGACCAAGGGCAGCGGCAAGGCACTGCTGGAGCGGCACATGGAGGGACGCCCGGGATACGCCGAGTACGTCGCCCGTACCAGCGGCTTCCTCCCCCTGCCGCCGGGAACGCTGCGCCGGGGCTGAACAACAGCGGAAGGGTGTGTGCCCCCGCCGGGGGCACACACCCTTCCGCCCGGTGCGGAGCCCGATCGTGCCGCGCCGCACCCCGCTGTCCTACGTGTCCGCCACCGCCGTCAACCCCGCCGCGAGCCCGGTCAACGGATGACGCCCCCGCTCTCCCCCGCGGGTTCCAACCGCACGACCATGCCCTTGGCGGTCGGCTGGTTGCTGGACTCGGCCACACTGTCCAGCGGCAGCAGGACGTTGGCCTCGGGGTAGTACGCGGCGGCGCAGCCGGGGGCCGTCGGGTAGGGCACCACCGTGAAGTTCTCCGCGCGGCGATCCGCGCTGCCGTCCCAGACACTCACCAGGTCGACGTTCTGCCCCGGTGCCAGCCCGAGCCGGGTAACGTCCCGAGGGTTCACGAGGACCACGCGGCGGCTCCCGTGGATACCCCGGTAGCGGTCGTTGTCCGTGTAGGGGACGGTGTTCCACTGATCGTGGGAACGCAGACTCTGCAACACCAGGTGTCCGTCGGGGGCGTGCAGCATCTCCCAGGCGTTGCAGGTGAACATGGCCTTGCCCGTCGCGGTGCCGTAGACGCCCTCGTTGACGGGGTTGGGAAGTCTGATGCCACCCGGACGGGCCACCCGCCGGTTGAAGTCGTGCAGCCCGGGCACGACGCGTGCGATCCGGTTCCGGATGGTGCCGTAGTCCGCTTCGAACTCCGCCCAGGGGATTCCCGCCGTGCCGTCGAGGGTACGGGCGGCGAGCCGGCACAGGATGGCGACCTCGCTGAGCAGGACCTTGGACGCCGGTTCCAGTCGACCGTGTGAGCTGTGCACCTCACTCATCGAGTTCTCCACGGTCACGAACTGCTCGCCCGTCGCCTGGATGTCCCGTTCGGTGCGGCCCAGGGTCGGCAGGATCAGCGCGGTCCGGCCGCACACGGTATGGGACCTGTTGAGCTTGGTGGAGACGTGCACGGTCATCCCGCACCGCCGCATGGCGTCCTCGGTGACGTCGCTGTCCGGAGCGGCCCGCACGAAATTGCCCGCGACGCCGACGAACACCTTGACCCGGCCCTCGCGCATCGCCCGGATCGTGTTCACCGAGTCCAGACCGTGGGCGCGCGGCGGCTCGAAGCCGAACTCGTCGCGCAGGGCGTCGAGGAAGGAGTCGGGCATCTGCTCCCAGATCCCCATCGTCCGGTCGCCCTGGACGTTGCTGTGCCCGCGCACCGGGCACGCTCCCGCTCCCGCCCTGCCGAGGTTGCCGCGCAGCAGCAGGAAGTTGACGATCTCCCTGATCGTCGGCACCCCGTGCTTGTGCTGCGTCACCCCCATGGCCCAGCAGACGACGACGCGCTCGCTGCGCAGGACCTCGTCCCTGACGCTCTCGATCTCCGCGCGGGTCAGCCCGGTCGCGGCGAGGACGTCCTCCCACGCGACCGTCCGGGCGTGGCGGGAGAACTCCTCGAAACCGCTGGTGTCGGAGTGGATGAAATCCTGGTCGAGGACGCTGCCCGGCCGGACGTCCTCCGCCTCCAGCAGCAGCCGGTTCAGGCCCTGGAACAGCGCGAGGTCGCCACCGCTGCGGATCTGGAGGAACCGGTCGGCGATCCGGACACCGCGTCCGACGACGCCGTTCGGCTGCTGGGGGTTCTTGAACCTCAGGAGACCGGCCTCCGGCAGGGCGTTCACCGCGATGACGCGGGCGCCGTTGCCCTTGGCCTCCTCCAGCGCCGAGAGCTGGCGCGGGTGGTTGGTCCCGGGGTTCTGTCCCACGACGAGGATCAGATCGGCGTGGTGGATGTCCTCCAGGCTCACCGTTCCCTTGCCGGTGCCCAGGGTCTGGTGCAGGGCGAATCCGCTGGACTCGTGGCACATGTTGCTGCAGTCGGGAAGGTTGTTGGTGCCGAAGGCCCTGGCGAGGAGCTGCAGGAGGAAGGCCGCCTCGTTGCTGACCCGGCCCGACGTGTAGAAGACCGCCTCGTCGGGTGAGTCCAGCGCCTTCAGCTCGTCGGCCAGCAGCCCCAGGGCATCGTGCCAGCTGATCGGCTCGTAGTGGTCCGAGCCGGGCCGCTTGACCATCGGCTCGGTGAGCCGGCCCTGCTGGTTGAGCCACAGGTCGGACCGCCGGCCCAGTTCGGAGACCGCGTGCCTGCGGAAGAAGCCGGCCGTGACGCGCCGCGATGTCGCCTCGTCGTTGATGTGCTTGGCGCCGTTCTCGCAGTACTCGTTGAGGTGCCGGTGTCCGGGGGACGGGTCCGCCCAGGCACACCCGGGGCAGTCGATCCCGCCCACCTGGTTCATCGTCAGCAGCGTCAGTCCCGTCCGCCGGACCGACGTCTGCGCGAGGGAGTACTCCAGGGCGTGGGCCACGGCGGGCACCCCCGCCGCCCACTCCTTGGGCGGGGTCACGGTGAGTCGTTCGTCCGGCTCTTCGCGCGGGGCCTTCTTCATCGGCATGCCCTCTCGGTCTCTCGCTCTCGGACAAAACGGTCAGCCGACGGGCCAGTGGGGGACCCGGCACCTGACGGGCTCCGGCTCCACGGGCCGGACGTGGCCGTCACGGATGGCTCCACGCCAGGCCCCGCCCTCCTGCCCGAGGCCCTCGATGAACTCCTTGAAGTGACCGAGTTCGGCCCGGACCGTACGACGCGCGAATCCGGCTGCGTGGGTGCGAAGGCCCGGGGTGCCGGAGGACCGGAAGTCGATGCGCACGGCGACCTCGGTACGGCCCGGCCCCGTCGCGCGGAACGACACCTCTCCCCGATGCCCGGCACGCGCCCCCAGACTCCGCCACGTCACGAGGGAGTCGGGCCTCTGGTCCACGATCTCCGCGTCGAACTCGTGTCGCAACGGACCGAACCCGACCACCCAGCGGGTGAGATTGGGGCGGATCTGCTCGACCCGCTTCACGACGGTCATGAACCGGGGGAAGCTCTTGAACTGCGTCCACTGGTTGTAGGCGGTGCTCACCGGCACGGCCACTTCGATCGTCTCTTCAACGCTGCTCATGGCCCACCTGTCCTCGGGCGCCGGGATGGCCGGTGCCGCCGCGCGACCCGCACCGTGACCGGCGACCGGAGAAGGACGTGTTCCCTGCCACCCTGCAACAGCTCCCCGGGCGCCGCTACTCAGGAGAACGCCGACTCCCCGGGCACGGCCTCGGTGCGAGGTCGTGCCCGGGGAGTGCGGGAGCGGCGTGGCGGGAGAGGGACTCAGGCGGCCCCGAACTCCATCAGCGCCACCGGCGCCGAGGTCGGCTGATCCGATCCGCCCGCCGGCTCGACGGTGATGCCCATGCCGGACGCACGGTCCACGGGCCCGTCCAGCAGGACCGCGTCGTCCGTCGCCGACGGGTTCATCAGCCCGGCCGACCGCATGGTGCCGGCGTCGTCGAACCACAGCTGGTAGACCTTGCCGCCCGGTGGCTGCGCCATGTCCGAGGCCAGGAACACCGCCCGGTTCACGCTCTGCGAGACCACCACGGTGCCCCGTGCGCCGTCCCCGAGATCCGCGGCGGTGGTCGTCGCGTCCGACGCGGTGAGCACCCGCGCCACCTGCTCGTTGTGCTGCTGGGCGCGGTCGGTCTCCTGCCGTGCGTCCTGCGCGACCTGGTTCTGCCACACGGCGACCCCGCCGAACGCGGCAGCGGCGGCGACACAGGCTGCGAGCGCGTACGTCGACCAGCGGCCGGCCCGCCCGGCGGGAGCCCCGGCGCGGGAACTCCGGCCGTGGGGCGGCGGCTCCTGGCGCACGGTCGTGATGTCCCGCAGGACCCGGTCCCTGAGCCCGGGCGGCGCGGTGACCGACACGGCGAGCCCGAGCCGGGCGGCCGTGGCGGACAGCTCGCGCACCTCCTGGGCGCAGGCCTCGCAGGCACCCAGATGCCGTTCGAACGCGACGCGCTCGTCCTCCGGCAGCGCGTGCAGGGCGTAGGCCCCGGTCAGTGTGTGCAGTTCGGCCGTGCTCATGCGCTCACCCCCAGGCAGTCGCGCAGCCGGATCAGCCCGTCGCGCAGCCGTGTCTTGATGGTTCCCAGCGGTACGGACAGCAGTTCGCCGACCTCGCGATACGTCAGCCCGCGGTAGTACGCCAGCGTCACCGACTCCCGCTGGAGCTCGGACAGGGTCCGCAGACAGCGCCGGACCTGCTCCCTCTCCAGCCGGGTCTCGACCTGCTCGGACACCTCGTCGAAGTCCGGGGTGCGGTCCAGCAGCGCCGCCTTGTGCTCCCGCGCCGCGGTCGCCTCCGCCGACCGCACCCGGTCGACCGCGCGGTGGTGGGCGAGCGTCAGCACCCAGTTCATGGCGCTGCCGCGGGACGGCTGGTAGCGGGGGGCGGTGCGCCACACCTCGACCAGGACCTCCTGGGCCACCTCCTCCGACTGGGCCGGGTCCCGGAGCACGCTCCGTACGAGGCCGAGGACAGGCCCGCTGACCTGGTCGTACACCTGGGTGAAGGCGTCCTGGTCGCCACGGGCCACCTGGACGAGCAACTCCTGCAGGCCGGGGCCCGGTGAGGGGGCCCCACTGATGTGTACGGCTTCTTTCACGCGGACGGTCCTCCCGGAGCACGCATCGGTTTCCTGGTTGATTCGGAGCCGGCGCTTCTCCGGATTGGTCGAACAGGGTACGGATTCGTGGGCCGGGCCGCATCCTCGCGCGAGTACCTGCCGCCACGGACCGTGACACCCATGTGGAGGCCTCCGCCCGCGTCCACGAGGACGGACAGCAGGTGCGAGGGGCCGCGGGGGAGTGACGGGAGAACGCGGAACCCGGCCGGCGTCGAGGACGGCGACCGGGTTCCGGGTGGGGCGAGGGGCCTACTGGGCGGCGCCCTCCTGCTCGCGCTCCACCTGCTCGTTCCACTCGCGCTTGACCGCACGCCACGCGTCGTCGTTCTTGCCGAGGCGCCAGTAACCCGAGATCGACAGCTGCCGGAGCGGGATCCCGCGCTCCAGGCGGAGATGGCGCCGGATCTCCTTCACGAAGCCCGCCTCGCCGTGGACGAAGGCCTGCACCTCGCCCTCGGGGAACTCCAGGCCGGTCACCGCCGCGACGAGGGCCTCGCCGACCGGCCGGTCACCGCGGTGCAGCCAGGTCACCGAGACGCCGTCCGGCGTCACGAGCTTCTGCTCCTCGGAGGCGTCCGGCACCTCCAGGAACGCGTGCACCAGTGCACCCTGGGGCATCTGCTCCAGCGACGCGGCGATCGCGGGCAGGGCGCTCTCGTCGCCCACCAGCAGGTGCCAGCCGGCCGAGGACTCCGGGACGTAACCGCCGCCGGGCCCCAGGAAGGTCACCTCGTCGCCGGGCTTCGCCCGGGCGGCCCAGGGGCCCGCCAGGCCCTCGTCGCCGTGCACCACGAAATCGATGGCCAGCTCACGCGCGGCGGGGTCCCAGGAGCGAACGGTGTACGTCCGGGTGGTGGGCCACAGTTCCCGCGGATACTTCTCGCGGATCGCCGCCATGTCGAAGGGGTGGCTGTAGTCGGCGCCCTCCGGGGCGAAGCACAGCTTGACGTAGTGGTCGGTGTAGCCCTCGAAGGCGAAGCCGGCCAGGCCGTCGCCACCGAGGACCACGCGCACCATGTGCGGGGTGATCTGCTCGGTGCGCAGGACCTGCGCCCCCTGCGCCTTCGGTGTCCGGCGTTGCGGCTGCTCTGCCACGAGGTTCTCCCTGCTCTGGGCACATGCGATGTCCTGCGTACTTAGGCTTACCTAAGCTAGCATCTTCACGCCTGGAGCGTCAGAAGCAGGCGTTGCAGAGCGTTCCCCAGGCCCCACCGTGCCGCGAGGGCCTCCAGGGCCGCCGGGTCGCGGGGTTCGCGGGGGAGTGCCGGGTCGAACCAGGGGAGCGGGACGTCGTCGGCGACCCGGACGACCTTCGGCGCCACCGCGACGTAGTCCCGGGCCTCGTCCAGGCGTCTGCGCTGGGACGGGGTCAGCCGGGCGGCGGGGTCGTCCACCGCCGCCATGATCCCTGCCAGGTCGCCGAAGGCGTCCAGCAGCTTGGCCGCGGTCTTCTCCCCGATGCCGGGGACTCCTGGCAGGCCGTCGCTGGGGTCTCCGCGCAGCAGTGCCAGATCGACGTACCCGGCACCGTCCACGCCGTACTTCCCGCGCAGCCACTCCTCGTCCGTCACCTGGAGCGTCCCCACGCCCTTCAGGGGGTAGAGCACCCGCACGCCCCGGGCGTCGTCGACCAGCTGGTAGAGGTCGCGGTCCCCGGTCACGATGTCCACCGGGCCGCCTGCCCGCCCGGTCAGTGTGCCGATGACGTCGTCCGCCTCGTACGGGGCGACGCCCACCCGGGCGATGCCGAGGGCGTCCAGTACGGCCTCGATCACCGGGACCTGCGGGGAGAGGGTGTCGGGGACCTCCTCCTCGTCGGGGAGGCCCTCGGCGGTCTCGGTGGCCACCCGGTGGGCCTTGTAGGTCGGGATCAGGTCGACCCGCCACTGAGGGCGCCAGTCGGCGTCCATGCAGGCCACGAGGTCGTCCGGGCGGTGGTCCTGCACCAGGCGGGCGATGAAGTCGAGCAGCCCCCGCACGGCGTTGACCGGCGTGCCGTCCGGTGCGCGCACCGAGTCCGGGACGCCGAAATAGGCGCGGAAGTACAGGGAGGCGGTGTCGAGGAGCATCAGGCGTCGCGTCACACCCCGATGATGCCGCACCCCACTGACACGGCGGCTGCCGGAGAGTGCGCGGTTCCCGGATTCAGTCCCCTTTCAAGTGACCTGGGTCACACATGTGTTTGGGTCGCGTAAGTGGGGGCAGGCGCGGCACCGGAGCGGACCACGTCCATTTTCGACTGGTGGTACGTGCTCTGCGGACCGAATCCGCACCGCTCCACGGTCTGCCGAAGGGGGTGGCAGACCGTTTTCGGTTCAACGCGTGAGGTGTATGTGTCCAGGCTGCAAGCCGAACACTTGTACAAAGTGTTCGGCAGACGACCCGATCAAGCCGTGCAGAAGCTCGAAGGCGGTACGCACCGCGACGAGCTGCGCGCCGACGGAACGACCGCTGCGGTGATCGACGCGTCGTTCACCGTGGAACCGGGCCAGATCTTCGTCGTCATGGGACTCTCCGGATCCGGTAAGTCCACCTTGCTGCGGATGCTCAACGGGCTGCTGGAGCCCACGGCCGGACGCGTGCTCTTCGACGGGCAGGACCTGACCGCCCTGAGCCCCCGTGACCTGCGCAGCGTCCGTTCCAACAAGATCAGCATGGTCTTCCAGCACTTCGCGCTCTTTCCTCACCGCAGCGTGCTCGAGAACGCCGCGTACGGCCTGGAGGTCCAGGGCGTCCCGCGTGCGGCACGTGAGGCACGTGCGGCCGAGGCGCTGGAGCTGACCGGTCTCGCCGGCTGGGAGAAGTCCTGGCCCGACGAGCTGTCCGGCGGCATGCAGCAGCGTGTGGGCCTGGCCCGCGCGCTCGCCACCGACGCCGACCTGCTGCTGATGGACGAGTCCTTCAGCGCGCTCGACCCGCTGATCCGCCGCGACATGCAGGACCAGCTCCTCGAACTGCAGAAGCGCCTGAAGAAGACGATCGTCTTCATCACCCACGACCTCAACGAGGCCATGCGCCTCGGCGACCGCATCGCCGTGATGCGGGACGGCGAGATCGTCCAGCAGGGCACCGCCGAGGACATCCTCGTCCGGCCGTCCAACGACTACGTCGCGTCCTTCATCCAGGATGTCGACCGCTCCCGGGTGCTCACCGCGGGTTCCATCATGGAGGCGCCCGAGGCGGGCCGCTCCGACGAGGACCTGCTGGCCGAGGCCCCGGCGACCGTGACTTCGGAGACCCCCATAGCCGAGCTCTTCACCCCCTTCTCCACCAGCGGGGCGGCCGTCGCCGTCACCGGTGAGGAGGGCGACGTCATCGGCGTCGTCCCGCGCGAGAGGCTGCTCGCGGCGCTCGGCGAGGAACCCCAGGTGGAGCCCCAGGCCGACACCCAGGTGCCGGCCCCCCGGGACGAGGTCAAGAAGGTGATCGCCGGTGCCTAGGCTCTCCTTCGGCAGCTGGGTCGAGGACGCGGTCGACTGGCTCCAGTCGAACCTCACCTGGATCTTCGACCTCATCAAGACCGTCCTCGGCGGCATGTACGACGGCGTCAACGCCGTGCTCGGCGGCGGCGAGCCGCTGCTGATGGCCGGCATCTTCGCCGTCATCGCCTTCTGGCTGCGCGGTGTGATCCCCGCCGTGGCCACCTTCGTCGGCTTCGCGCTCATCGACTCCCTCGCCCTCTGGGACGAGGCGATGGCCACCCTCTCGCTGGTGGTCGTGGCAGCGGTCATCACCATCGTGATCGCGGTGCCCACGGGTATCTGGGCGGCGCGCAACAGCCGGGTCAGCTCCGCGCTGCGGCCGGTGCTCGACGTCATGCAGACGATGCCGGCCTTCGTCTACCTGATCCCCGGCGTCATGTTCTTCGGCGTCGGTGTCACCCCCGGCGTGATCGCCACCATCGTCTTCGCGATGCCGCCCGGCGTCCGCATGACCGAGCTGGGCATCCGCCAGGTCGACAGCGAGCTGGTCGAGGCCGCCGAGGCCTTCGGTACCTCGCCCAAGCACACCCTCACCCGGGTGCAGCTCCCGCTCGCCCTGCCGACGATCATGGCCGGTATCAACCAGGTCATCATGCTGGCCCTGTCGATGGTCGTCATCGGCGGTATGGCCAGCGCCGGCGGCCTCGGCGAGAAGGTGTACGCCGCGATCACCCAGCTCCAGGTCGGCCTCGCCGCCGAGAGCGGGATCGCCGTCGTCATCCTGGCCATGTACCTGGACCGGATGACCGGCGCACTCAACGAGCGGGTCTCCCCGCTCGGCCGCCGTGCGGCCGCCAAGGTCGCCGCCGGTGCGCGGCGGCTGAAGTTCACGCACTACAAGCCGGGAACCGCCGTCGCGATGACCGGTGTCGTCGTCCTCGCGCTCGTCGCGGGCGGCCTCAACATCGCCGGCTCCTCGGACTCGAAGGCCTCGCAGGCCGACGCCTCGGACGTCGGCCAGGGCCAGAAGATCAACATGGGGTACATCCCCTGGGACGAGGGCATCGCCTCCACGTACCTGTGGAAGGAGATCCTCGAGCAGCGCGGCTACGAGACCGGGATCACCCAGCTCGACGCCGGTCCGCTCTACTCCGGTGTCGCCCGCGGTGACATCGACTTCCAGACGGACTCCTGGCTGCCCACCACGCACAAGGACTACTGGGACAAGTACAGCGACCAGCTGGACGACATGGGTGCCTGGTACGGCCCGACGTCCCTGGAGCTGACGGTCCCCTCGTACGTCAAGGGCATCGACTCGCTCGAGGACCTCAAGGGCCAGGGCAAGAAGTTCGACGGCAAGATCATCGGCATCGAGGCCAGCGCCGGGATGATGGGCACCCTCAATAAGAAGGTGCTCAAGGAGTACGGCCTGGAGGGCGAGTACAAGGTCGTCTCCTCCAGCACCTCCTCGATGCTGGCCGAGCTGAACGCCTCCATCAAGAAGAAGGAGCCCGTCGTGGTGACCCTGTGGTCGCCGCACTGGGCCTACGGCAAGCACGACCTGAAGAAGCTCGAGGACCCGAAGGGTGCCTGGGGCAAGGGCGAAGAGGTCCACACCGTCGCGCACAAGGGCTTCGCGAAGAAGGCGCCCGCCGTCGCCAAGTGGCTCAAGGACTTCAAGCTGACCGAGGGACAGCTCACCAGCCTCGAGAACGAGATCCAGAGCGCCGGCCAGGGCAAGGAGCAGGACGGTGTCCGCGCCTGGCTGAAGAAGAACCCCGGCCTCGTCGACAAGCTGGCCCCGGTGCCGGGCGGCGCGGGCGGCTCGCAGCAGGGCAAGGACGCGGGCAAGACCGTCAACATGGGTTACTTCCCGTGGGACGAGGCCATCGCCTCCACCTACCTCTGGCAGAACATGCTGGAGGACCGGGGGTACAGGACGACGGTCAAGCAGCTCGACCCGGGTCCGCTGTACACGGGTCTCGCGCAGGGCCAGCTCGACGTCCAGTTCGACTCCTGGCTGCCCACCACGCACAAGGACTACTGGGACCGGTACAAGGACAACCTCACCGATCTCGGTTCCTGGTACGGGCCGACCTCGCTGGAACTGAGCGTGCCCTCGTACGTGAAGGGCATCGACTCGCTCGAGGACCTCAAGGGCCAGGGCAAGAAGTTCAAGGGCAAGATCATCGGCATCGAGTCGAGCGCCGGGATGATGGGCACCCTCAACAAGAAGGTGCTCAAGGAGTACGGCCTCGAAGGTGAGTACGAGGTGGTCTCCTCCAGCACCTCGTCGATGCTGGCCGAGCTGAACCGGTCGATCAAGAAGAAGGAGCCCGTCGTGGTGACCCTGTGGTCGCCGCACTGGGCCTACGGCAAGCACGACCTGAAGAAGCTCGAGGACCCGAAGGGTGCCTGGGGCGAGGGCGAGCAGATCCACACGGTCGCCAAGAAGGACTTCGCCAAGGACTTCCCGGAGCTGACCGGCTGGCTGAAGGACTTCAAGCTCAGCGAGGCGCAGCTGGCCTCGCTGGAGGTGGAGCTCCAGAAGGGCGGCGCCGGCAAGGAGAAGGAGTCCGCCCGCCGCTGGATGGACGCCAACCCGGACGTGGTCGCGAAGCTGGCGCCCGTCAGCTGACCCTCCCGGTCCACGGACCGGACATGACGAAGGGGACGGCCCCGGTAGCGAACCGGGACCGTCCCCTTCAGGCTTGTCGGAGGGAGTCCCCGAAGGTTTCCCGTCCGTCCTCGTCCGCCGGCTTCCCCTCCATCACGCGAACGACATGCGTAGGGTGCTGGCAACCGGCAGGATGGCGAACCGGGGAGGGAGCCGGACATGGACGACAAGGAAGCCCTTCGAGTGGGTGCCGCGGTCCGCCGACGCCGCAGGACCCTCGGACTCACCCTGGCCGCGGTGGCCGGGCGCAGCGGACTGTCCGTACCGTTCCTCAGCCAGATCGAGAACGAACGGGCCAGACCCAGCCCCCGGTCCCTGGACCGGGTGGCGCAGGCGCTGGAGACCACGACCGAGCGGCTGCGGGCCGCGGCGGACTCGGCGCGCGCCGTGGACGTCGTGCGGGCGGGCGACGGGGACGGCGTGCGCCGGCTGGTGCGCGGACGGCATCAGCTCAGCGCCCTGGAGTTCATCGGCGAGCCGGACCTGGGGCGCGAGTTCCAGCACCGCAACGACGAGGTGATGTACGTCGTGGAGGGCGCGGTCGAGATCGAGGCCGAAGGGCAGGCCCACCGGCTGGGCAAGGGCGACACCCTCTTCCTCTCCGGCGGGGTCAGGCACCGGTGGCGGGCGACCGTACCGGGCACCCGGCTGCTGGTCGTCTCGGTCGCCGAGCACATCGACGCGACGTACGACTCGCGCCGCTGACGGGGGAGTGCCGGTGCGTGTCGTCTCCCTGGTCCCGT
The DNA here is from genome assembly GCF_030719215.1 of Streptomyces sp. Alt3. NCBI lineage: Bacteria > Bacillati > Actinomycetota > Actinomycetes > Kitasatosporales > Streptomycetaceae > Streptomyces > Streptomyces glycanivorans. The sequence continues at coordinate 6,773,322 of NZ_CP120983.1, forward strand.
CGCTCGCCGAGGCCGTCGCCCTCACGGCCCCCGGTCCGCTCGTCGGTGTCACCGACCGGTGCACCCACTCTGCCGGGTTGGTCGTGCTGCCCGACGAGCCGTACCGCTTCACACCCGCCGACGGGCCCGAGGCCTTCCCGGGGCTGTCCGCCGTACTCGTCGACGGGCGTCACCTCACGTGGTGCGGACCGTCGCGGGCCGAGGCGGCCGGGGTGCTGCGAGCAGCGTTCCGCTGAACAGGCCGCCCAGCGTCCGCACGCCGGCGACGGCCCAGGCGGTCACCAGCAGGGCGTAGAGCGCCAGGGCCAGCCAGGTGAACGCCTCCAGCCCGGTGTGCCGGGCCAGCCCCGCGGCGCCGGTGACACACGTACCGACCGGGAAGGTGAATCCCCACCAGGTCATCGTGAAGCGCATGCCCCTGCGCATCGCGCGGACCACCATCGCGGTGGAGAGGGCCAGCCACAGCAGGGCGAACCCCATGACAGGCACGCCGTACAGCACCGCGAAGGCGCCGAAGGCCGAGGCGTACGGCGCGGGGACAGCGCCCGGCGCGACATCGGCCAGCTGGTTGACGGCCGTCGTGGACTGGCCCAGCGGCCCGAGCACCAGGAACAGCGTCGGGGTCAGCGCGAGCGGCAGGGGACCCTCGTGGACCAGCCGCGCGAAGACCAGCGGGACGACCACCAGGGTCGCCAGCAGGGACAGTCCGAACATCGCGTAACAGGCGAGCAGGAGCGCCTCGCGCCCCTGCCCGGGCGCGAGCTCGGGGACCAGCAGCGGGCCGACCGCGGCCGAGACCATCGGGGCCACCAGGGGCAGCAGCCACACCGGCGACGCGGTGCCCGGCGCGAGGCGGTGGCGCACGACCATGAGGTAGGGGATCGCCACGGCGGCCGCGAGGCCCGCGACCGTGCCCGCCGTGAACAGCAGCACGTCCACGGCGACGGCCGCCTGATGCCCGATGACGTCCCGGCCGACCACCAGCGTGCCCGCGCCGACGGCGAGCAGCGCCATGGACACGCAGCCGTGGAACGGGGCGACGGCCGGATCCAGGAGATGGGCGCGGGCCTGGTCACGGTGGAGGACCCAGTGCCCGGCACGCGCCGTCGTCACGACGGCCAGCAGCACCGCCGACAGGGCCCACACCGCCACGCACCCGGCCCGCAGCCCAGGCACGTCGACGGGCAGCGCCGCACCGGCCGTGGCCACGATCGCTGTGCCCATGACCGTCGCGTACCAGTTGGGTCCGAGGTGCCGCAGGGACGGGAGCCGCGGGGCGAGGGGGCGGGACACGGGGGTCCGGCTCCACAGAAAGGTGGCCATGCCACGATTCTCGGCGGGCGGGGAGCCGCCCACCAGGGAGTGCGGGGCTATGAGGTCATAGGCTGGGGTTATGTCCAGCCCCCTGCCCCCGCCCCCCTCCCTGACCCACCGCGTTCCCGATCTGGGGGCCATGGTGCTGCTGCTCGCCGTCGCGCGGCACGGGAGCCTGGGCAGGGCGGCACGGGAGGTCGGCATCAGCCAGCCCGCCGCCTCCGGCCGCATCCGGTCGATGGAGCGGCAGCTCGGCGTCGCGCTCCTGGACCGTTCACCGCGCGGATCACGGCTGACGGACGCGGGCGCCCTCGTCACCGACTGGGCGCGCCGGGTCGTCGAGGCCGCCGAGGCGTTCGACGCGGGGGCGCAGGCGCTCCGGGACCGGCGGGACTCCCGGCTGCGGGTGGCGGCCAGCATGACCATCGCGGAGTACCTGCTGCCGGGCTGGCTGATCGCGCTGCGGGCCGACCGCCCGGGGACCGCGGTCTCCCTGCTCGCGGGCAACTCGGCGGCGGTCGCCCTGCGGCTGCTGGCCGGTGAGGCGGACCTGGGCTTCGTCGAGGGCCTCTCGATACCGGAGGGGCTCGACGGCACCGTCATCGCGCACGACCGGCTCGTCGTCGTGGTCGCACCCTCCCACCCGTGGGCGCGCCGGGACCGGCTGACCCCCGGGGAACTCGCCGGGACCCCGCTGATCCTCCGTGAGCACGGCTCGGGCACCCGTCAGGTCCTGGACGCCGCCCTCGCCGTGCACGGCGGACTGGCCCGTCCGCTGCTCGAACTCTCCTCCACCACCGCGGTGAAGGGGGCTGCCGAGAGCGGCGCCGGCCCCTGCGTGCTGAGTGAACTCGCCCTGGGTGAGGAACTCTCCGCGCGGCGTCTGGTCAAGGTCCCGGTCGTGGGCGTCCGGCTGCGCCGTCAGCTGCGCGCGGTCTGGCCCGCCGGCCACCGGCCCACCGGGCCCGCCCGCGACCTGCTCTCCCTGACCGCCCGTGAGACGGGGACCTGACGACCGAGGCGCACGGCGTGCCCCGGCCGCCGGCCTCCTCAGACCGATGTGACGGCCGCCCCGCGCCGGGCCGCGGCCACCAGGGCCCGCATGATGCGGAGGTCGTCACCCATCTCGGGGTGCCACTGCACCCCGAGCACCCACTGGGTCCCCGGCAGTTCGACCGCCTCCACGGTGCCGTCGACCGCGTGCGCGGAGGCCACCAGCCCCGGCGCGAGCAGGTCCACGGCCTGGTGGTGGTAGGTGGGTACGGACGTCTCCTCGGCCACGAGTGAGGCGTACAGCGTCCCCGGCACGGGTGTCACCGCGTGCTCGCCGAGGACACCGGTCTTCCCGAACGGGCCCGCGTGCCCGTCCAGGTGCTGGGTCAGGGTGCCGCCCATCGCCACGTTCAGCAGCTGCATGCCGCGGCAGATCCCGAGCACCGGGGTGCCGTCGGCCCTGGCCGCGCGGAGCAGGGCCACTTCCCAGGTGTCGCGTTCGTACGCCGGCGGGCCCGTCCTGAAGTCGCGCTCCGCGCCGTACAGCCCGGGGTCGACGTCCGCCCCGCCCGCGATCACGAGGCCGTCCATCCGAGCCACGACCGCCGCCGCCTTCGCCGGATCGTCCGGCGGCAGGAGCGCGGCCGTTCCGCCGGAGCGCTGGACGAGCCGGGGGTAGGCGGAGGGGAGCACCGCCGCCGGGAGTTCCCAGACGCCCCAGCGAGCCGCCGGCTCCAGATAGGTCGTGACGCCGATGAGCGGTTCGTGCATGGTGCGGTCCCTCCGGCGGCCGGTCTGCGGGCCGGCCCGGTGCAATGGTGTTGCGATATACCTTTGTTCGTACCGGGCCGCTGCGCAAGAGGAGTGATCCGGAAAGACCGGATCAAGCCAGGAAGCCGCGGAGCAGCGCGGCCGTCCCCGCGCAGTGCTCGCGCATCACCGCCCGCGCCGCCTCCTCGTCGCCGTCGAGCACCGCTTCGACGAGAACCGTGTGCTGATGCTGCGAGTGTTCGAGGTTCCGGACGAGCAGGGGGATGCAGTCCAGGAGGTCGTTGACGCTCGCCCGCACGGTCGCGTACCGGTCGGAGAGGGAGGGGGAGCCGGAGAGCTCGGCGAGCGTCAGATGGAAAAGGGTGTCGATCCTGCGGTAGTCGGGCAGAGGTGCCTCGTGTGTCGCCGCCAGAGCACCGCGCAGCCGCTCCGCCCCCTCGTCGTCGAGGCCGCGCGACGCGCAGAGCCCGGCCGCCCCCGACTCCAGGACCTCGCGGAACAGCAGGACGTCCTCGATGTCGACGTCCGCCACCCGTCGGCGCAGCTCGTCGCCGTCGGCCGGACCGGTGCGGGGGAGCACGAACGTCCCGCCGTACCGCCCGCGTCTCGCCTCGATCAGGCCCTGGTCCTGGAGCACCTTCAGCACCTCGCGCAGGGTGACGCGGCTGATGCCGAGGAGCCCGGCCAGCTCCCGCTCCGCCGGCAGCCGCCCGCCGCCGGGCACCAGGCCGAGCCGGACCACCTGGAGGATCTGCTCCAGCGCCTCCTCGAAGCCGTTGCCCGCACGGACCGGCCGCAGCGCGGGCAGCAGCAGGCCCGGTTCCCCGGATTCTCCGGTTTCATCCGCCACGTCCTGATTCCCTTCCCTCCAATGGTTCTCTCCCATACCTTAGACCGACCGGCTGACCGAACGAGGAGTATCCCGTGGCAGACCGAACACCCCCGCTGGGGACCGACGAGCTGCGCGTGCTCGTGGAGCGCGGTGAGATCGACACCGTGGTCCTCGCCTTCCCCGACATGCAGGGCAGGCTCCAGGGCAAGCGGTTCGCGGCCTCCTTCTTCCTCGACGAGGTGCTGGAGCACGGCACGGAGGGCTGCAACTACCTGCTGGCCGTCGACACGGACATGAACACCGTCGACGGATTCGCGATGTCCTCCTGGTCCAACGGCTACGGGGACTTCGCGATGCGCCCCGACCTCACGACCCTGCGCCTGATCCCCTGGCACGAGGGGACCGCCCTGGTCATGGCCGACCTCTCCTGGGACGACGGCTCCCCGGTCGTCGCCGCGCCCCGCCAGATCCTCCGGCGGCAGCTGGAGCGGCTCGCCGCACACGGGCTGACCGCCCACGTCGGCACGGAACTCGAGTTCATCGTCTTCAAGGACACCTACGAAGAGGCATGGGACCGCGACTACCGCGGCCTCACCCCGGCCAACCGGTACAACATCGACTACTCGGTCCTCGGCACCGGCCGCGTCGAACCGCTGCTGCGCCGCATCCGCAACGAGATGGCGGCCGCCGGGCTCACTGTCGAGTCCGCCAAGGGGGAGTGCAACCCCGGCCAGCACGAGATCGTCTTCCGCTACGACGAGGCACTCGTCACCTGCGACCAGCACGCCGTCTACAAGACCGGCTCCAAGGAGATCGCCGCGCAGGAGGGCGTCGCGCTGACCTTCATGGCCAAGTTCAACGAGCGCGAGGGCAACTCCTGCCACATCCACCTCTCGCTCCAGGACGCCGACGGGCGCAGCGTCATGGCGGGCGAGGACGGGGCCATGTCCCCGGTGATGAAGCACTTCCTCGCCGGCCAGCTCGCCGCGCTGCGCGACTTCTCCCTGCTGTACGCGCCCAACATCAACTCCTACAAGCGCTTCCAGCCCGGCTCCTTCGCCCCCACCGCCGTCGCCTGGGGCCACGACAACCGCACCTGCGCCCTGCGCGTCGTCGGGCACGGCCGCTCGATGCGCTTCGAGAACCGGCTCCCCGGCGGCGACGTCAACCCCTACCTCGCGGTCGCCGGACTCGTCGCCGCCGGCCTGCACGGCATCGAGAACGGACTGGAGCTCCCCGACGCCTGCGAGGGCAACGCCTACACCGCCCGGTACGACCAGGTCCCCACCTCACTGCGTGAGGCCGCCGCCCTCTGGGAGGACAGCGAGGTGGCCCGGGAGGCCTTCGGCGACGACGTCGTCGCGCACTACCGCAACATGGCACGCGTCGAACTGGAGGCCTTCGACGCAGCGGTGACCGACTGGGAGCTCCGCCGCTCCTTCGAACGCCTGTGAGGAACCCCGTGATCCACGAGCACCGTGTACTGAACCCGGCGACCGAGGAACTCGTCGCCACCGTCCCCGCCACCTCCGCCGCGGAGGTGTCCACCGCCGTCGCCCGGGCCGCGGAGGCCCAGCGCACCTGGGCCGCACTCGCCCCCGCCGACCGCGCCCGGCTGCTGCGCCGTTTCGCCGTCCTCGTCGACGACCACGGGGAACGGCTGGCCCGGCTGGAGGTCACCGAAGCGGGACACACCCTGGGCAACGCCCGCTGGGAGGCGGCCAACGTCCGGGACCTCCTCGACTACGCGGCCGGGGGAGTGGAACGCCTGACCGGGCGCCAGATCCCGGTACCGGGCGGGATCGACATCACCTTCCTCGAACCGCTGGGCGTCGTCGGAGTGATCGCCCCGTGGAACTTCCCCATGCCGATCGCCGCCTGGGGCGTCGCCCCCGCCCTCGCCGCGGGCAACGCCGTCCTCCTGAAACCGGCCGAGACCACCCCGCTCACCGCCCAGTACCTTGCCCGGCTCGCCCTGGAGGCCGGCCTGCCCGAGCACCTCTTCCAGGTGCTGCCCGGCGCGGGCGACGTGACGGGCAGGGCCCTGGTCGAGCACCCGGGCGTGGCCAAGATCGTCTTCACCGGCTCCACCCGCGTCGGCAAGGAGATCATGGCCGGGTGCGCGGACCGGGTGAAGCGGCTGACCCTCGAACTCGGCGGCAAGAGCCCCAACATCGTCTTCGCCGACGCCGACATCGAGACCGCCGCGGCCACCGCGCCGATGTCCTTCCTGGACAACGCCGGCCAGGACTGCTGCGCCCGCACCCGCATCCTGGTCCAGCGGTCCGTGTACGACCGCTTCCTGGAGCTCCTCGTCCCCGCCGTCGCCTCGGTCGTCGTGGGGGACCCGTCGGACGAGAAGACCCAGATGGGGCCGCTGATCTCGCTGGCCCAGCTGGAGCGCGTCCGCGGATTCGTCCCGGACGGCGCCGACGGCATCCGGGGCAGCGCGCCCACCGGCCCCGGCTTCTGGTTCCCCCCGACCGTCCTGACCGGTGTCGCCCCCGACGCCCCCGTCGCCACGGAGGAGGTCTTCGGCCCCGTCGCCGTCGTCCTGCCCTTCGAGGACGAGGAGGACGCCGTCCGGCTGGCCGACGCCACCGAACACGGCCTGGCCGGCTCGGTCTGGACCCGCGACGTGGGCCGCGCCCTGCGGGTCTCCCGGGCGGTCCGCGCCGGGAACCTCTCGGTCAACTCCCACTCCGCCGTCCGCTACTGGACCCCGTTCGGCGGTTACAAACAGTCCGGGCTCGGCCGCGAACTGGGGCCCGACGCCCTCGCGGCCTTCACCGAAACCAAGAACGTCTTCATCAGCACGGAGGCCTGAGAACACATGACCACCGACTCCGGGAACATCTGCCGCCGTCTGACCGGCCGCACCGCCGTCATCACCGGGGCGGGCAGCGGCATCGGACTCGCCACCGCCCGCCGGCTGGCGTCCGAAGGAGCCCACGTCGTCTGCGGTGACATCGACGAGGGCGCCGGCAGGGCCGCCGCCGAGGAGGCGGGCGGCACCTTCGTACGCGTCGACGTCACCGACCCCGGCCAGGTCGAGGCCCTCTTCGCGGCGGCGCACGACACCTACGGTTCCGTCGACATCGCCTTCAACAACGCCGGGATCTCCCCGCCCGAGGACGACTCCATCCTCACGACCGGGCTGGAGGCATGGAAGCGCGTCCAGGACGTCAACCTCACCTCCGTCTACCTCTGCTGCAAGGCTGCCCTCCCCTACATGCGCCGCCAGGGCCGCGGCTCGATCATCAACACCGCCTCCTTCGTCGCCCGGATGGGCGCCGCGACCTCCCAGATCTCGTACACCGCCTCCAAGGGCGGCGTCCTCGCCCTCTCCCGCGAACTCGGGGTGCAGTTCGCCCGCGAGGGGATCCGGGTCAACGCCCTGTGCCCCGGGCCGGTCAACACCCCCCTGCTCCAGGAGCTGTTCGCCAAGGACCCGGAGCGCGCCGCCCGCAGGCTCGTGCACATCCCTCTCGGCCGGTTCGCCGAGGCGACGGAGATCGCGGCCGCGGTCGCCTTCCTGGCGAGCGACGACTCCTCGTTCGTCAACGCCACCGACTTCCTCGTCGACGGCGGGATCTCGGGCGCCTACGTGACCCCGCTCGACTGAGGCACCCGGCTCATGGTGTGGTGGCACGGGCTACGCGACGCCGCCCGGGCGGTGCCGGCCGCGCCGGCGTCCGCGCGGGCGGCGACGCCACCGCCCGGCCCCCGGGGAACGCGCCTACAGGAAGGTGCGGCCCTCGCCCCGGTACGTCGGGACGGTGGCGGTGATCCGGTCGCCCTCGATCAGCCGCAGTTCGTCGAAGCGTTCGCACAGCTCACCGGCCTTGGCATGCCGGAACCACACCTTGTCACCGATCAGCAGATCGTCCGCCGGAGCGCCGAGCAGCGGTGTCTGCACCTCGCCAGGGCCCTCCTGCGGGTCGTAGCGCAGCCCCTCGGGCAGATACGGCACCGGCAGCCGGTCAGGACCCGCCGCCCCGGACGCCGGATACCCCCCGCCGAGCACGGTCACCACGCCCACGCCCGGACGCCGCACCACGGGCTGGGCGAACAGCGCCGCCGGACGCCCGGTGAACGACGTGTAGTTGTCGAACAGCCTCGGTACGTAGAGACCGGAACCCGCCGCGATCTCGGTCACCGCGGCCTCCGCGGCGGTGTGCTGCACGCTGCCGGTGCCGCCCCCGTTGACGAACTCCAGACCGGGCGCCACCGCGCGGACCGCCCGCACGACCTCCGCGCGCCGGACCGCCAGCTCCCTGCGGGCCGCCGCCTGCATCAGCCGCACCGCGCGGGACCGGAAGGGCCGCCCGGCCACCGAGTCGCCCACACCGGCGACATGCCCCTCGTACGCCATCAGCCCCACCAGCCGGAAGCCGGGCCGGCGCTCCACCGAGCGGGCCAGCTCGGCCAGTTGCGCGGGGGAGCGGAGCGGGGAGCGCAGCGCGCCGATCCTGACCCGGCCGCCGAGCATCCGCAGCGAGGTGTCCAGCTCCAGACAGACCCGGATCTCCTCGGTGCCGCCGGCCCGTGCCGCGTCGATCAGCTCCAGCTGCGCGTGGTCGTCCACCATCACGGTCACCGCGGCGGCAAGCTTCGGATCGGCCGCCAGCTCGGCGTACGCGGACCGGTCGGCCGACGGGTAGGCCAGCAGCACGTCGTCGAATCCGGCGCGGGCCAGCCACAGCGACTCCGCGAGGGTGAACGACATGATCCCGGCGAAGCCCGGACGCGCGAGCACCCGCTCCAGCAGGGCCCGGCAGCGCACCGATTTGCTCGCCACCCGGATCGGCTTGCCCCCCGCCCGGCGCACCAGATCATCGGCGTTGGCGTCGAACGCCTCCAGGTCGACGACGGCCACCGGGGCGTCGAGATGGGCGGTGGCCCTGTTGTAGCGGCTCTGGTCAGCGGCGCGGGCAGTCATGGCCGCAGCTTGCCAGACGTCCGTACCACTGGGTAGGGGACGTTCGGTGCAGATCGTGCCGCACCCCGCGTCCCGTCCCCACGGGGCCCTGTCCACCCCGTAGAGTGACCGTCACACGATCGACCGGCGGGCCCGCGCGGACGGCGGTCCGTGGGCGGTGCGGGGACGTGGACCAGGGGGACGGATGAGTACCGAAGCGCGACGCGCTCCAGTCCCGCCCCGACCGGCCGGCCCGCCCCTCATACCCGGCGGCACCCCCGCTCCTGCGGCCCCGCCCTCCGGATCCGTACCGCCGGGACCGCCCCCGGAGCCCGCGCCCCCGCCCCCGCGCCCCGAGCCCGCGCCGCCCGTGGAGACGACCACCCGGCTCAGGCCCGTACCGCCCGCGCCGCCGTCACCACCCGCCGGGCACCCGGGACCCCCGCCACCGCCCGCCGCCACCAGGCGCAGGCCCGTCGGCGCCGTGGACCTCACCCCGCGCCGGGGCGCCGCCCCGCCCCCGCCGTACGCGTACCACCCGTACGCCGAGACTCCCGTGGAGACCACCACCCGGCTGCGCCCCGTCAAGGCCGGGAACCCCGGCAGGACCGTGGCGGCGGCCGTCTGCGGCGTGCTCGGCCTCGGCCTCGTCGGAGGCGCGGTCACCGGCAGATGGCTCACCGGGGACTCCGCGGCCGATCCGGGTGCCGGCAGCGCGTACACCGTGGGCCGCTCCGCCTGGCACACCGTGCCCGTCGACTCCCTCTTCCCGCGCACCCTCAAGGGCGACGGCGCGGGCCCGGGAGCCACCGACCGCGTATGGACCAGGGTCGCCGTCGCCGGCGACGGCGGCTGTGCGGCGGGGCTGGACCCGCTGCTGCTCAGGACACTCCGGCCGGTCGGCTGCGAGCGCCTGGTGCGCGCCACCTACACCGACGCCACACGCAGCAGCGTCACCACCGTCGGCTTGGTCTTCACCGAGGGTGACACCCAGGCGATGGGCGCGCTCGACACCCGGTTCACCACCCAGAACCTCGCCGCCCGGACCGATCTGATGCCGCGTACCTACCCGGCCGAGGGCACCGTCGCCGCGGGCTTCGGCGAGCAGCAGCGCGCCAGTTGGACGGTGAACGTCCTGACCGAGGTGCCCGTCGTCGTGTTCGCCGTCTCCGGCTTCGCCGACGGCCGTACGGTCGCCGAACCGCAGCCCGCGGCCGAGGCCATGGCCGCCGGCGCCACGACTGCCGTCGCCCAGGCGGGCCTCGGCCACGAGGCGAAGGGCATCGCCGACCGGGTGGAGCGCACGCTGCGCAGGACCGTCACCGACCTCACGGAGAAGCCGGAATGACCCGTCCCCGCCGGTTCAGGGCGCTCGCCGCCGTGACCACGGCCACGGCCTTCACGCTGCTGACCGCCGTTCCCGCACACGCGGACGCCATCCGTGACCAGCAGTGGGGACTGGAGGCCCTCCACACCGGCGGTGCCTGGCAGACCACGAAGGGCAAGGGCATCACCGTCGCGGTCCTGGACACCGGTGTGGACGACGAACACCCCGACCTCGCCGGCCAGGTGCTCCCGGGCAAGGACCTCATCGGCTTCGGCGCCGAACGCGGCGACCGTTCCTGGGCCCTGCACGGCACCGCGATGGCCGGCATCATCGCCGGCCGCGGCAACGGCCCCGGACAGGGCGACGGCGTGCTCGGCGTCGCCCCGGAAGCGAAGATCCTGCCCGTCCGGGTCATCCTCGAATCCGGTGACCCGTCGCGCTCCAAGGCCCGTGAGTCACGCGGGACGGCGCTGGCCGACGGCATCCGCTGGGCGACCGACCACGGCGCCGACGTCATCAACCTCTCCCTGGGCGACGACAGCGAGTCCGCCCACCCGGAGCCGGGCGAGGACGCCGCCGTGCAGTACGCACTCGGCAAGGGCGTCGCCGTCGTCGCCTCGGCCGGCAACAGCGGGGACAAGGGGGACCGGGCCTCCTACCCCGCGGCCTACCCCGGTGTGATCGCAGCCGCGGCCGTCGACAGGTACGGCACCCACGCGGCCTTCTCCACCCGGCGCTGGTACGCCACGGTCAGCGCGCCCGGGGTCGACATCGTCGTCGCCAATCCCGACGGGCACTACTACATGGAGTGGGGAACCTCCGCGGCGTCGGCCTACGTCTCCGGGGCCGTCGCCCTCGTACGCGCCGCGCACCCGGGTCTCTCGCCCGCGCAGATCAAGACCCTGCTCACGGACACCGCCGGCAACGCCCCCGAGGGCGGCCGTGACGACGCCAGGGGCTACGGACTGGTCGACCCCGCCGCCGCCATCGCGGCAGGGGCGAAACCGCGCCCCGACGACCGGGGCGCGCGTGCCGCCGAAGCGGGCTACGGCAAGCAGTACTTCGGCTCCGGCCCCGCCCCGGAGAAGGGGGACGGGAAGCCCGCCGGATGGCTGGCCCCCTCTGCGGGCGGCCTCGGAGCCGTACTCCTCGCCCTGGCCGTCGTCCTGTGGCGCGGGAGGAACAACGGCGGGCGGTCCGGCGGCGCCCCGTTCCCCGCGGGCCCCTACCGCTGAGAGGGACGCGTCCGGCGCCCGGGGACCGTCTCAGCCCGCCGGGGTCACCGCACCGGTCACGCCCACCGCAGCCTTGGCGACGGACTCGACGAGAGCGATGCCCGCCTCCTTCGTCGCATGACCGCGCGACAGCACCGCCACCAGCACGGTGTGCCCGCCGCTCTCCACCCGCCCGATGCTGTTGACGTCCCACAGCCCCGTCGTCGTCCGGGGCATCCATCCGTTCTTCAGCACGGCGTCGCTGCCCGCCGCGGACACCCCCCACCGCTGGTCCGCCTCGACCTGCCCCATCAGCTCCGTCAGATACGCGCGTGAGGCCGCCGACAGCTCGGAATCCGTCCCGGAGACCGCCTCCAGCAGCCGCACCTGGTCGGCGGCCGTGGTCTGGGTGAGCCCCCACGCGTGGGCCGCCCGCGTCGTGGTCAGCCCCAGCCGCTCGTTGGCCGCGTCGAGCCCCTCCTCCCCACCGATCACCTTGAGCAGCTCGGTGGCCGAGGTGTTGTCGCTGCGGCGGATCATGGCCTCCGCGTACGCCTGCTCCGCGCCGTTCAGCTCCCGGCCCTCGTCCTGCGCCAGGAGCAGCAGGGCCGCCAGGATGTCGACCTTGACGATGCTGGCGGTGTCGTACGCCTCGTCCCCGTAAGCGGCACCCGTGCCGCTCTCCGTGTCCAGCACGGCCACCGACACGTCGGCACCGTCCGCCAGGGGTGCCAGCGCGTCGGCCAGCTCCGCGTCGAGATCCACCTCGGGCTCCTCGCTCCGGCCCGCCTCGGCCGGCGGGCTCGACGCGGACGATACGGCGGCCACCGAGGCGGCCGCGTCATCCGGTGGACGACCCACCAGATACGCACCTCCCGCGGCGGAACCGGCCAGCAGGACGACGGCGGCGGTCACGAGGCCGGACAGCGCCGGCCTGCGCGTTCTGTGACGGGACATGGCCCGGACGCTAGGCAGCGTGGCTGGCAGCAGCCTGTGCCCGACCTGTCGCCGAGGTGAGAGAACCGACCCACTACGCTCGTGGTGTGGCGCTCAAGAACATCCCGGACCCCGGTTTCTCCGACGACGACGGCACCGCCTCGCCCGAACTGACGGCGGCCCTCGCCGCCTGGGCCGAGGACCGGACGGCCGTCGGACCCGTCCTCGCGGCCCTGCGCGACGCCCGGCTGCTCGTGCCGGTCGTCGCCGTGCTGGGGGAGGTCGAGGAGGGGGACGATACTCCTGGGAGGGGTGGTGGCGGGCTGCGCCGCGAGAAGACCAGCGACATGGCCGTGCCGACCCTTCAGGCCGGTGACCGGCGCGCCCTGCCCGCCTTCACCTCCACCGCCTCGCTGGCCCGCTGGGACCCGCAGGCCCGCCCCGTCGCCGTACCCCTGCACCAGGCGCTGCAGGCCGCCGCGCACGAGAAGGCGGACACGGTGGTGCTCGACCTCGCCGGGCCCGTCGCCTTCGAGCTGACCGGACCTGCCCTGCTGGCCCTGGCCGAGAACCGGGCCAGTGCGGACCCGCTCGACGACCCCGCCGTCGTCGAGGCGGTACGGGAGGCCGTGGCCGCCGAGCCCGCGGTGCTGCGTGCCCACCTCGGCCCCGGCGCGGCCGACGGCACCCTCGCGCTGGTCCTCGCGCCGGACGCCGTGGTCGCGGAGGCCGCCCGCCGGGTCGCCGACGCGCTCTCCGCCAGCGAGGTGCTGCGCGCCCGGCTGGTGCGCGGGATCGACCTGGCACTGCTGCCGGCCGGCGCCGAGGCGCCCGGCGCCGCCCTGTTCACCCGCTGACGCACGCGAGCCCGCCACCTGTCGAAGGCGGCGGGCTCCTAGGGGCCGTGTTCCGGCGGGAGTGTCAGCCGTAGACCGGGCCGGTGTACTTCTCGCCCGGGCCGTGGCCGGGCTCGTCCGGCACGAGCGAGGCCTCGCGGAACGCCAGCTGCAGCGACTTCAGGCCGTCGCGCAGCGGGGAGGCGTGGAACGTGCTGATCTCGGTCGCGCTCGCGTCGAGGAGTCCGGCCAGCGCCTGGACCAGCTTGCGCGCCTCGTCCAGGTCCTTGTGCTGCTCGCCCTCCTCGGTCAGGCCGAGCTTCACGGCGGCCGCGCTCATCAGATTGACGGCGACGGTCACGATCACCTCGACCGCGGGAACCTCCGCGATGTCGCGGGCCATGTCGTCGAAGCCGGGGTTCTCGGTGCTGGGAGTGGTCGCGTCGCTCATGCCCCACACGATAAGGCCAGGCCACGCGCGTCCTTCCCGCGGGAGCACGCCGGGACACGGGATTAGCGCACGCGCGGGCGGGCTGCTAACCTTGTGTAACGACCGGCCGGACACCTATGTGACCGGCCCACAAGTGGAGGCTCCGATCTCCCACCTGACCGTCCCCCGGGACGGCGGGTCACCGGTCAGGTGGCAGCCATCGTTCCGTACGGACGATGGGGCCGCCCGATTGCGCCCCGCGGTTGCACGCGGCGGTGCTCCGGTAGTTCCAGGAGCCCCGCCTGTGTCCCGTCCGGGGCATTTTTGGTTTCCCGGTTCGGTTGGTCTTTACACAAAAGACGTTACGCGGCTGTCCGCCAGGCGGTCGCGTGGTGCTACCGAGGAGGATCCATCAGCGCCGAGCCCCGCATCAACGACCGGATTCGCGTTCCCGAGGTGCGACTTGTCGGTCCCAGCGGCGAGCAGGTCGGGATTGTCCCGCTTGCCAAGGCCCTGGAGCTCGCACAGGAGTACGACCTCGACCTGGTCGAGGTGGCGGCGACAGCCCGTCCCCCCGTGTGCAAGCTCATGGACTACGGGAAGTTCAAGTACGAGTCGGCCATGAAGGCCCGTGAGGCGCGCAAGAACCAGGCGCACACGGTCATCAAGGAAATGAAGCTCCGGCCGAAGATCGACCCGCACGACTACGACACCAAGAAGGGTCACGTCGTCCGGTTCCTCAAGCAGGGGGACAAGGTCAAGATCACGATCATGTTCCGTGGTCGTGAGCAGTCCCGCCCCGAGCTGGGCTTCCGACTGCTCCAGCGTCTGGCTTCGGATGTCGAGGACCTCGGCTTCATCGAGTCGAACCCGAAGCAGGACGGCCGGAACATGATCATGGTTCTGGGCCCGCACAAGAAGAAGACCGAAGCAATGGCCGAAGCCCGTGAGGCCCAGGCCGCCCGCAAGGCGGAGCGTCAGGGACCGACCCCCGACGCCGAGCCCGAGGGTGACACCGCTGAGGCCCCGGCCGCAGCGGCCGAGGCTCCGGCCGAGACACCTTCCGAGGCGTGACCTCCGGGGGCAGCCATCCAGGCGCCCCCGGGCCCCTCGGAAACCACCCAAAGATCTGACGCCCCTGCAGTCCGGTGCCCGCACCGTGAGGGGCGCCACTGACGAGGAGATAACGGCGCGATGCCGAAGAACAAGACGCACAGCGGTGCCAGCAAGCGCTTCAAGATCACCGGCTCCGGCAAGGTGCTCCGCGAGAGGGCCGGCAAGCGCCACCTGCTCGAGCACAAGTCGTCCAAGAAGACCCGCTCGCTGACCGGCACGGTCGTCGTGGCTCCGGCCGACGCCAAGAAGATCAAGAAGCTTCTCGGCAAGTGAGGCGCTGCCTCCGGTGAACCCGGAGGCGCCCTCGATCCGACCGGGACCTATTCGTTTCCGGGTCTGGTGAGTCTGACTTCCGACCACCCGGCCCCGCTGCAAGGAGTTAAAAGTGGCACGCGTCAAGCGGGCAGTAAACGCCCACAAGAAGCGCCGGGCGATCCTCGAGGCCGCCAGCGGTTACCGCGGTCAGCGTTCGCGCCTGTACCGCAAGGCCAAGGAGCAGGTCACCCACTCCCTGGTCTACAACTACAACGACCGCAAGAAGCGCAAGGGCGACTTCCGTCAGCTCTGGATCCAGCGCATCAACGCGGCCGCCCGCCAGAACGGCATGACGTACAACCGCCTCATCCAGGGTCTGAAGGCCGCCAACATCGAGGTGGACCGCAAGATCCTGGCCGAGCTCGCGGTCAACGACGCCAACGCGTTCGCCGCCCTCGTCGAGGTCGCCCAGAAGGCCCTCCCGAGCGACGTCAACGCCCCGAAGGCCGCCTGATCCAGGCCGCACTTCCGAGCGTCCCAGCGCTCTGAGCCGGACCCGCAGGCGCATGCCGTCTGCGGGTCCGGTGCGTTGCACCACGTGTCGCGTACGTAGTCAGCCGTACGCGGAGAAACGTACGCAGAAAAGCTGACTTACGCAGAGAGGCTCGCCGCCGACCATGGGCACCCCCGAACTGATCTCCGCGCGATCGCCGCGAATCGCCGCCGCACGCCGGCTGGCCAGGCGTAACTTCCGCGGCAAGGAGCGCAGGTTCATCGCCGAGGGGCCGCAGGCCGTGCGGGAGGCCGCCGCGCACCGGGGCGGCGACGGCGAGCCCACCCTCACCGAGCTCTTCGCCACCGTCGAGGCGGCCGACCGGTACACCGACATCGTCGAAGCCGCCCGTGCCGCCGGCGCCCGTGTGCACCTCGCGGACGGCGACGTGCTCGCCGACGTCTCCCAGACCGTCACGCCCCAGGGCCTGATCGGCGTCTGCCGCTTCCTGGACTCGCCGTTCGAGGAGATCCTCGCGGCGAAGCCCACCCTGGTCGCCGTCCTCGCCCACGTACGTGACCCCGGCAACGCCGGCACGGTGCTGCGCTGCGCGGACGCCGCCGGGGCTGACGCCGTCGTGCTCACCGACGCCTCCGTCGACCTCTACAACCCGAAGTCGGTCCGGGCCTCCGTCGGCTCGCTCTTCCACCTGCCGGTGGCCGTCGGCGTACCCGTGGAGGAGGCCGTGCGGGGACTCCGGGGCGCCGGGGTGCGCATCCTGGCCGCCGACGGCGCGGGCGAGGACGACCTCGACGACGAGCTCGACGCGGGCACCATGGGCGGGCCCACCGCCTGGGTGTTCGGCAACGAGGCCTGGGGCCTCCCGGAGGAGACACGCGCCCTGGCCGACGCCGTGGTCCGCGTCCCGATCCACGGCAGGGCCGAGAGCCTCAACCTCGCCACCGCCGCCGCGGTGTGTCTCTACGCCTCCGCACGGGCCCAGCGCCCGCGCCGCGCGGACTGATCCCCGCCGGCGCCCCACCGATCGATACGGGCCACACCCCGCCGGTGCCCGGCCGGAGGGTGTCGCCCGGCTGCTGACGCCTAGTAGGGTGACGAACTCGGGGGCCCACTGCACCGGTTCGAGAGGTGGGGTACGGGAAGATGGCTGTCGGCATGAGCAGGCCGCGAGCGACACACACGGCCGCCGTGCGCGCCCTCTCCGACGACGCCGGCGTGAGCCGAGCCGTCGGGGACCCCGCGACGGGCATCGACCCGGACGATCTGCCCGACGGTCTCGTCGTCGCCGACGAGAACGGCGAGGTCATCTGCTTCAACACGGCAGCCGCCCGGATCACCGCCACGCCCAGGGAGTCCGCGCTCGGCGCCTCCATCGGGCAGGCACTGCCCCTGGAGGACCTCAAAGGACGCCGCTGGTGGGATCTGACCGACCCCTACGGCGGCCTCGCCACCCGGGTCGGCCAGCCGGAGCGCAACCTGCTGCTCCCCGGCGGCCGTGAGGTCCTGGTCTCCGCCCGGTACGTCCGCGAGAGCCCCACCGGCCCGGTCAGGCGGCTCGTCGTGTCCCTGCGCGGCACCGAGGCCCGCCGTCGCACCGAGCTCAGCCACGCCGAGCTGATCGCCACCGTCGCCCACGAGCTGCGCTCCCCGCTGACCTCGGTCAAGGGCTTCACCGCCACGCTCCTGGCCAAGTGGGAACGCTTCACCGACGACCAGAAGCGGCTGATGCTGGAGACCGTCGACGCGGACGCCAACCGGGTCACCCGGCTGATCGCCGAGCTGCTCGACATCTCCAGGATCGACTCCGGCCGGCTCGAACTGCGCCGCCAGCCCGTGGACATCTCCGCCGCCGTCGAGCGCCACGTCCAGGCGCACACCGCGAACGGCCAGTCCCCCGACCGCTTCCTCGTCCGCACCCGGCAGCCGCTGCCCGCGCTCTGGGCCGATCCGGACAAGGTCGACCAGGTGCTCGGCAACCTCCTCGAAAACGCGGTGCGCCACGGCGAGGGAACCGTCACCATTGAGATCGCCCCTGCGCCCGCACCGGCGAAGAGCGACGAGAGCGGAACGGCGGTCACCGTGAGCGACGAAGGCCCCGGCATCCCCGAGGAGTCGATGGGCCGCGTCTTCACCCGCTTCTGGCGGGGCAGCAAGCGCGGCGGCACCGGCCTGGGCCTCTACATCGTCAAGGGCATCGTCGAGGCCCACGGCGGGACCATCACGGTCGACCGCGCACCCGGCGGCGGCGCCGAATTCCGATTTATCCTGCCCGTGAGCGCGCCCGCCTACCTGGCGTGAGCGGCCCACGGGCTTCCCCGCCCCCCGGCGGCCCGTAGACTCGACTTTTGGCACCTTTGCGTCCTCAGTCGTCCAACCAGGGTCGCCACCAGCCAATCGGAAGCACGGGAAGAGATGTCGGCACCGAACAAGTCGTACGACCCAGTCGAGGTCGAGGCACTGAAACCGGAAGAGATCGAGCGCATGCGGGACGAGGCGTTCGCCGCCTTCGCCGCCGCCGGCGACCTCGACGCGCTCGCCCAGGCGAAGACCGCGCACACCGGTGGTACCTCGCCCCTGTCGCTCGCCAACCGCGAGATCGGCGCCCTGCCGCCGCAGGCCAAGGCCGAGGCGGGCAAGCGCGTGGGCCAGGCCCGCGGCGCCGTCTCCAAGGCGCTGGCCGCCCGCCAGGCCGAGCTGGAGGCCGAGCGTGACGCCCGGGTGCTGGTCGAGGAGGCGGTGGACGTCACCCTGCCCTACGACCGCACCCCGGCCGGAGCGCGGCACCCCCTGACGACCATCATGGAGCGCGTCGCCGACGTCTTCGTCGCCATGGGCTACGAGATCGCCGAGGGGCCCGAGGTCGAGGCGGAGTGGTTCAACTTCGACGCCCTGAACTTCGTGCCGGACCACCCGGCGCGGCAGATGCAGGACACCTTCTTCGTGCAGGGCACCACGCCCGACGGGAAGCCGACCGAGGGCGACGAGTCCGGTGTCGTGCTGCGTACGCACACCTCGCCCGTCCAGGCCCGTTCGCTGCTCAGCCGCAAGCCCCCCGTCTACGTGGTCTGCCCCGGCAGGGTCTACCGCACCGACGAGCTCGACGCCACGCACACCCCGGTCTTCCACCAGATCGAGCTGCTCGCGGTCGACGAGGGCCTCACCATGGCCGACCTCAAGGGCACCCTCGACCACATGGTCCAGGCGCTCTTCGGCCCGGACATGAAGACCCGGCTGCGGCCGAACTTCTTCCCGTTCACCGAGCCGTCCGCCGAGATGGACATGGTCTGCTACGTCTGCCGCGGCGAGTCCGTCGGCAACCCGGACCGCCCCTGCCGCACCTGCGGCAGCGAGGGCTGGATCGAGCTCGGCGGCTGCGGCATGGTCAACCCGAAGGTGCTCGTCGCCTGCGGTGTGGACCCCGAGAAGTACAGCGGATTCGCCTTCGGGTTCGGCATCGAGCGGATGCTGATGTTCCGCCACAACGTAGAGGACATGCGAGACATGGTCGAGGGTGACGTCCGGTTCACCCGGCCGTTCGGGATGGAGATCTGATGCGCGTCCCGCTTTCCTGGCTGCGGGAATACGTCGACCTGCCGGCGACGGAGACCGGCCGCGACGTACAGGCCCGGCTCGTCTCCGTCGGCCTCGAGGTCGAGACCGTCGAGCAGACCGGCGCCGGGCTCAAGGGCCCCCTGGTCGTCGGAGAGGTCCTGACCATCGAGGAGCTGGAGGGCTTCAAGAAGCCCATCCGCTTCTGCACCGTCGACGTCGGCACCGCCAACGGCACCGGCGAGCCGCAGGAGATCGTCTGCGGCGCCCGTAACTTCGCCGTCGGCGACAAGGTCGTCGTGGTCCTCCCGGGCGCCGTGCTGCCCGGTGACTTCGCGATCGCCGCGCGCAAGACGTACGGCAGGACGTCGCACGGCATGATCTGCTCGACCGACGAGCTGGGCATGGGCGACGACGGCACGCACGGCATCATCGTGCTGCCGCCGGAGTACGAGCCCGGCACCGACGCGATCGAGCTCCTGGAGCTCGTCGACGAGGTCCTCGACATCGCCGTCACCCCGGACCGGGGCTACTGCCTCTCGATGCGCGGGGTCGCCCGCGAGACCGCCATCGCGTACGGGCTCCCGCTGCGCGACCCGGCGCTCCTGGACGTGCCCCCGCCCAACGCGCACGGCTACCCGGTGAAGGTGTCCGACCCGATCGGGTGCGGCAACTTCACCGCGCGTACGGTCACCGGCCTGCAGCCCGAGGCGCGCTCCCCGATCTGGATGCAGCGCAGGCTGCAGAAGGCCGGGATGCGCACCGTCTCGCTCGCCGTCGACATCACCAACTACGTGATGCTGGAACTCGGCCAGCCGCTGCACGCCTACGACCGCTCCCGTGTCACGGGGACGATCGGGGTGCGCCGCGCCCAGCAGGGCGAGAAGCTCACCACGCTCGACGGTGCCAAGCGCGTCCTGGACTCCCAGGACCTGGTCATCACCGACGACCGCGGGCCGATCGGCCTCGCGGGCGTCATGGGCGGCGCCGACACCGAGATCGCCGACCACGCCGAGGACACCGGGACCACCGAGGTCGTCATCGAGGCCGCGCACTTCGACGCGATCGCCATCGCCCGGACCGCGCGCCGGCACAAGCTGAGCTCCGAGGCGTCCAAGCGCTTCGAGCGCGGCGTCGACCCGCAGGCCGCCGCCGCTGCCGCGCAGCGCACGGTCGACCTGCTGGTCCTCCTCGCGGGCGGCACGGCCAAGGCCGGCGTCACGGAGATCACCGCCCCGTCCGCACCCCGCACCATCGCGATGCCGGCGAACCACCCCGACCGGGTGGCGGGTGTCGCGTACGGCCGCGAGACCGTCGTACGCCGCCTCCAGCAGGTCGGCTGCGACGTCTACGGGCAGGACGAGCTGATCGTCACGGTGCCGTCCTGGCGCCCCGACCTCGCCGAGCCGAACGACCTGGCCGAAGAGGTCATCCGGCTGGAGGGGTACGAGAACCTCCCGTCCACCCTGCCGACGCCGCCGTCCGGACGCGGACTCACCGACCGCCAGCGGCTGCACCGCCGCGTAGGCAGGGCCCTCGCCGGTTCCGGTTACGTGGAGGCGCTCAGCTACCCGTTCATCGGCGACGCCGTCCTGGACCAGCTCGGTCTGGAGAAGGACGACGCGCGACGCCGCACGGTCACCCTCGTCAACCCGATCTCCGACGAGGAGCCCGCGCTGCGCACCACGCTGCTGCCGGGCCTGCTCGGCGCACTGCGGCGCAACGACGGCCGGGGCAGCCACGACCTGGCACTCTTCGAGACAGGGCTGGTCTTCAGGCCCACCGGTGAGGAGACCGAAGCCGTACGGCTGCCTGTCGACCGCCGCCCCACCGACGAGGAGATCGCCGGGCTGGACGCGGCGCTCCCGCGTCAGCCGCGCCGCGCCGCCGTCGTCCTCGCGGGCGCCCGCGAGCAGGCCGGCTGGTGGGGCAAGGGCCGCCCCGCAGACTGGGCGGACTCCGTCGAGGCCGCACGCGTCATCGCCCGTGAGGCGGGCGTCGAGGTCACGGTCCGCGCCGACAGGCACGCACCGTGGCACCCCGGCCGCTGCGCCGCGCTGTACGTCACCGTCGACGGCGTGGAGACACTCTTCGGACACGCGGGCGAACTGCACCCGCGGGTCGTCAAGGAGCTCCACCTGCCCGAGCGGACCTGCGCCATGGAGGTCGAGCTCGACGTCATGGAGCAGGCCGTCGACGGCGCGCTCCAGGCGCCCCGCATCTCCACCTTCCCGGTGGCCACCCAGGACGTCGCACTCGTCGTCGACTCGGGTGTTCCTTCCGACGCGGTCGAGAGCGCACTCCGCGAGGGGGCCGGTGACCTGCTGGAATCGCTGCGGCTGTTCGACGTCTTCACCGGCGAGCAGATCGGCGAGGGCAGGAAGTCCCTGGCGTACGCGCTGCGGTTCCGTGCCCCGGACCGCACGCTGACCGTGGAGGAGGCCTCCGCGGCCCGTGACACCGCGGTCGCCCTGGCGGCCGAGCGCACCGGCGCGGTGTTGCGCGGCGCGTAGCACCGAGAGCGGTGAGGAGGGGCGTATCCGGCCACCGGATACGCCCCTCCTGTTCTCGCGGGACGGCCGTGGGACCGCGGACGGTCACCGCTGCCATCGGGACAGCGGGCCGTGCGGTCCGGCGCCGCACGCCCTGCCACGGAGTGTCGGGCAGGCCGGCAGGACGAACGGCGCGGGGCGGGTCGTCGAACTGTACGAGGGGGAGCCGACGACCCGGCCGCCTCTTGCGAGGCACTTATTCAAGCGAGCGGCGTACCGGCGCGGCAGAGCGCACAGCCGGACGGTTCGGGCATTCCGTTCACACCCCGTGTGAATCGTGCTCCACTAGGCTCATTGCGACACGCACCATGGGGGGGCGATGGAGCCCAATGTCCTGCTCGAATCCCTGATCGACGAGGCGGGTGTGTCCCGCGCGGGGCTCGCCGGTCATGTCAACCAGGCCGGCCGCACCCGCGGGCTGTGCCTGCGCTACGAACACACGGCGGTGTCCCGCTGGCTCAAGGGGCAGCGCCCGCGCGGCCAGGTCCCCGACCTGATCTGCGAGGTACTCGCCCGCCGACTCGACCGGTCCGTCACGCTGGACGACATCGGCATGGGGGTCGCGGGGCTGCACACGGCCGCCCGGGGCGCCGGCCTCCCCGGGTTCGTCGAGCACGCGACCGCCCTGTGGCGCTCCGACGAACAACAGCGACCGCACCTCGCCACCGCGCCCGCCGTCTCGGGCACCACGGCCGTGATGCCGGTCTGGGAGTGGGAGAACCCTCCCGAGGACGCCGATGTCTCCCGTCCCGGGCCGCCCCGCGTGAGCCTGGCCGACATAGCGATGCTCCGCGCGGCCCGCGCGCACTACGAGCAGATGTACCGGAAGGCCGGCGGCATCGCGACCAAGTCCCGCATCGTCGGCTTCCTCAACGCCGAGACCGCCCCGCTCCTGCGCGGCGGGTACAGCGACGCCACGGGCCGCCAGCTGCACCGCGCGGCCGCCGGTCTGGTTGCCGTCGCGGGTATCTGCGCCTACGACTCCGACGCCCACGGGCTCGCCCAGCGCTACTTCCACCAGGCCCTGCGCCTGGCCAAGGCCAGCGGGGACCGGGGCCTCGGCGCCTATGTGATCGCCCTGCTGGTCAACCAGTCGCTGCACCTGGCCGAGTTCCGCCGCTCCGTGGCCTTCGCCGAGGCGGCGCTGAGGGCGGCCGGCCCGCACATCACCCCGGCGCTGGCCACCGATCTCCACGCGATGCAGGCGAAGGCCTACGCGGAGCTGGGTGATCACCGCGGCGCCCTGGAGTGCATCAGCCGCGCCGAGGCCGAGGCCGGCCGTATCGGCAGCGGCGACGAACCGGACGAGACGGGGTACGTCCAGCCCGGCCTGGTCAACATCCAGGTCGCCGAGGCGCTGCTGTGTCTCGGCGACCTCGCCGCCGCCAGGGAGCACGCGGCGGCGGCCGTACGCTCCCCCGCGCACGATCGCGGAACCGTGCACCGGCTCGCCACGCTGACCCGCCTCGAACTGCTCCAGGGAGAGGCGGACAGAGCGGCCCGCACGGCCTCGGAGATGGCCGAACGTGCCCGCGGCGTGGAGTCCCAGCGGCTCCGGGCCGGCTGCGCACCGTGCGGGAGCATCTGGTCGCAAGCGGAAGCGCCGACGCCGCGGCAGCGGCCGTACTCATCGAAGGGGCGCTGCGCGTGCCTCTGTGAGCCTCGGCCCGGGGGCCTTCACGCGTTCCGCTGCGAAGCCGACCCTGCTCCGATGTTGCCATCGACCAGTCGGAAGGTGGCAGAACTGTGCAGTGGACGAACCTGAACGAACAGACCGTGTACGAGAATCCCTGGTTCCGGGTCAACCTGGCGGACGTCGTTCTCCCCGACGGCCGGCATCTGGACCACTTCCTCATCCGGCTCCGGCCCGTCGCCGCGGCCACCGTGGTCAACGAGGCCAACGAGGTACTGCTCCTGTGGCGGCACCGGTTCATCACCGACAGCTGGGGCTGGGAACTCGCCGCGGGGGTGGTCGAGGACGGCGAGGACATCGCCGCCGCGGCGGCGCGGGAGATGGAGGAGGAGACGGGCTGGCGCCCCGGCGAACTGCGGCCCCTGATGACCGTGGAACCGGCCAACGGACTGGTGGACGCCCGGCACCACCTCTTCTGGTCCAGGGAGGCGACGTACACCGGCCATCCCGCGGACGACTTCGAGTCCTCGCGCCGCGAGTGGGTCCCGCTGAAACTCGTGCCGGACATGATCGCGCGCGGTGAGGTACCGGCCGCCAACATGGCCGCCGCTCTGCTCATGCTCCACCACACGCAACTGGGGTGACGGCTCGTAGCTCCGTCGGGCGGGCCGGGCGAGTCGCCCTGCCCGCCCGACGGCAGGACGGTCAGTCGTACGGGTAGAAGCCCGACCCCGTCTTCCGGCCCAGCCGGCCCGCGTCCACCATCCGCTGGAGCAGCGGGGGAGCGGCGTACAGGGGCTCCTTGTACTCGGCGTACAACTGGTCGGCGTTGCGCGTAGCCCTGTGACCTGCGGTTTCGTCGGTTGTGTGGCGGCTTTGGCGGCGCCAGGGACTTCTCGGGGACTTTCGATCCTGCATCACACGAGCCACGTATCCATCGCGGCTAGTCCGCGCTTGCCCGCACCCGGCATGAAGTGAGCGTAGTAGTCCAGCGTGACCTTCGGGGAGGAGTGCCCCAACCAGGTAGCCACGCTCACGATGGACTCGCCGGCCTCCAACTGCACACTCGCGAACGTGTGGCGCAGGACATGGAACATGTCCGGCCGTGAGCGCTCGTAGACGGGGTGGAGGCGGACGCGGTTACCGTAACTCTCCGCCTTCTCGCCGACCTGGCGCAGAACCCCTGCGGCTACGAGAGCGGGTTTCCAGCTGCGCTCGTTCCAAGTCCCGGGATTGATCCGAAGCCCGTGGGAGGTGCTCAGCACGAGTCGCAGGGTGATCGGCTTGCGCTGACGCTCTTCCAACTCGGTCGCCGGCGTCTCAGGATTACGCCACGGCAGGGTGCACTCGACCGGCGGGAAGAGCTGGAAGTGGAGCTGGACGCGGCGGGCGAGGTTCGGCGGAAGGGGAACATCACGGGTCTTTCGGCCCTTGGGGAGGCAGAAGTACGGCCGCCCTTTCCCGTCCCAGCGGAGTTGGCGCCGTACGTGGACCACCTCCGCCCTGAAGTCGAAGTCCTCTTCCGCGAGGCCGAGCGCCTCGCCTTGGCGAACTCCGAGTGCGAGCCCGAGGTCCACGGCGATCCGGTACCGCTCCTGTAGTCCGTCCCGCACCGCGTCGACCGTGGTTCGAGACCACGCCTTCGCCTTCCTACCGACCGGCTTGGGCCGCTTGATCGATCGGTGGGCAGCGACGGGGCTCTTCAGCAGGCGCTTGTCATCAACCGCGGCATTCAGGATGGTGGTGAGGTGTATCCATATGATCTCGGCGGAAGACTCCTCGACTCGAGAGAGCAAGTCGGCCCTGAACCGGCGAAGGGCCGAGGCGTCGATCTCACGCAGAGGATACGAGCCGAGCAGGGGAATCAGGTGGTTCCAGATCCGGCTCCGCATGGGACCCGCAGTTGACGGCTCATCCGTTCGGCTAGGCCACCAGTGGTCGGCGATGTAATCGGCGAGCAAGATGGCACCACTCCGTGGGTCGACGAAGTCGCCCCTGCTGGAGTCTGTCTGCGCCTCAGCGAGCCAGCGCTTGGCATCTTCGCTTGTGTCGAAGGACCTGTCCTGGATACCAGGAATGCCCTTGACACGGTACCGCTTTCCCTTCCCCCAGATGGAAGTGCGCTCTCGCTTGCCGGTCGTCTTGTCCGGCCTCTTCTTGAGCCAACGATCCTCGATGTAGCCCGCCATGGGGGCCTCCTGCCTGTGCGAATGATGCGTTCCGGGTGCTTGACGGTGTTGGGAACGCTTCTTCGCGACAGGTCATATCCCGCTGTGGCAGGTGGAATTGATGTCGGGTTGGTGTCGATGCTCTGTGCTGCTGTGGACGTCACGATGTGCGACGCGAGGGCTTGCGGTTCAGTGGATTCAAGGCAGGATTCGATCGCGAGTCCGCCCTTTCCTGTCGGTCCACCCATTCGTCAAGCGTGGAGATCCTGTACATCACGCGTCGGCCCATCTGGAAGCTGGGCGGCCCTTGCCGGCGATGGCGCCACACGTAAAGGGTGTTGGGAGAGATACCGAGATACGCCGCGGCCTTGTCCAACGTGAGGAATGCTATTTCGGGCATTCGGGCCTTACTCTCGTCCATGGTGTGCTCCTGCCTGTCGAATCGACGTTTACAAGAGTCCCTGACGAGTCGCGATTTGGGAGAACCGCGCTGGCGTGATAGGCGAGGGTCTCGTATTTCTGGTTCGGCAACGTTCACATGCCGTGCCCAGGCGCCGAGCAAAGTCCCGCCCAGCACCGCTGCGTCTGGACCCCGGCGAGCGCCGTCAGCGTTCGCCCCGTAACCGGTGTCCGCGACCAGTACCGTGTGCCGCAGGCTGCCCGCCCCGAGTTCGTCGAGCATGTCCAGCGTGAGCTGCTACTTCGACCGGTGATGCTATTGATCGGAGCCTCGGCACCGGGCCCGCCTCTCGGAGGCTTCGGCCCGTCCCAGCTATCAGGCAGGAACAGTTGCCAGGACAGCGTGCACGTCTCCGTGTCAGAAGCGGCGAGGACACCGAGCCCCGACGACGTCATGAACTGCTGTAACTACTGATGATCAACACCCAGGCGTCCGGCAGTGGAGCTGGTGCCGCTTTGCTGCCCCGTCGTGCAGTCAGGCTTGAACGAAGAAGGCTGGCTCATATACCTGTGCCGTGCTGACGTCTTCGTACACCACGGTGGGGCGCAGCCGGTTCCAGCGGTGGCCGAGGAGGAGGGCGAGTCCCATGGGGCAGGCGAGGAAGAGGTGGATCCGGGAAGTTGCGTGGCTGGGACGGCGCAGGGCATCGCGGACTCCGACAGCGAGGGCGTTGGCGGCGGGGCTATCGAGGACCGAGCGGTCCTTGGGTCCGGCTGGTGGTGTGAGGATGAGAAGTCTGGATGCGGGGATGTTCTGTCCTTCGAGGTATTCGAGGACGTCCTGGGTGAAGTGTTGTTCCTTGACCGTGACGTTGACGCCGACGGCGAGGTCTTCGCCTTGACCGATGTCGTATTCCTTGACGGCGGGGTCGCATTCGGTGTCGTAGGTGTCACGGGTGGACCATAGGTCTCCGCGCTGGAGAACGGCGAGGTCTGCTCCGGTGACCATGCGGAAGGCCGTGCCGGTCAGGAAGGCGGGGGCGAGGCGGAGGCTTCCTGACACGGAGATGTTGGTGCGGCCGGGCAGGCGGGCGGGGGCTGCCTCGATGTCGTCCTGGAGTTGTGCCCAGGTGGCTGGTGCGAGCGGGCGGCGTTTGGTGTATGCGGAGTCGGTTTCGAACCGGTCGATCCAGTTGATGGTGTGGTCGGCTTCGGAGGCGATCGGGTCGGGTTTGAGGGTGGCGATCGAGAGGATCGCATAAGCGGGCCCCGTCTTGAGGTCGAGACTTTCGACGGCTGTCTTGACCATGTCGAGGGTGAGGGTGCGGTGGCCGTCGCGGACCTGCTGGGCGACCCAGTTGGCGCCCTCGTCGACGGCGTGCCTGTCGTTGCGGAGACCGCAGACGGCCATCAGGAGCTGCAACTGCTCCTGTACGTGCTGTAGTTCTCGGGACAGGTCGAAGCGCAGGCGGGAGAGGAGATCGTGGAGTTCGCTCTCGCTCAGGCCGGCGTTCTGAGCCCAGCGAGTTCGTGCCTTGCCAGTTTCCGCGCGTGCGGTTCCATGAGCCGCCTTGGGCAGGAGGAGCTGAGTGCGGGCGTCCCGCACGGCGATGAGGGGGTCGTTGGGGTCTGGGGCCCGGTTGGTGATGATCGCAAGGTCGGCATCGGTGCCGTCGGCGGTGAGAGTGCGCCATGTCGTGGCGATCTTCTTCAGGATCGATGGGCCGCCGGTGGGGCTCGGTTTGGTGAGGTAGTCCTCGTTGACGGGTGTGGTGTTGCTGACGGTGTATTTGACCTGGGCGTATGTGTGGGGCGGGGTACGGCGTAGCAGGACGACGTCGTCGAGGTTGCCTGCGTCGTCGGCTTCGACGCCGACGGAGACGACGGGGTTGGCGGTGTGAATGGCGTTTTCGCGCAGGAGAGTGAGGCAGCCGGTCCAGGCGATGAGCCACTGGTAGTGGTCGCCGGTGATTCTGACGCTGGTGGGGCTCGGCGCGGGCAGGGGTTCCATGGTCACTCTCCGGGGGCGAGGGGTGTGGAGGCTGCTGTGAGAATCGGGCCGTCGTTCCGCCGTTACCGATGCCGCGGCTGACGCGGCAGGTCGTGCACGGCGACCTGGGTGATCGTGTTGTTGTGGCAGGTCCAGGCGGCCATGTCCCGGTGCGGTCCTCGGGGGCCGAGGATGACGGCGATGAAGCTGTGGAAGGCAAGTTCGGGGTCGTTGAGGAGTTGGTGGTAGGTAGTTGCGTCGCGAGGGCTGGGGACGGGGCGGCTGGTGGGGTGGGTGTGCCATTCGCCGATCCAGACGCTGTGGTCCTGGGCGTGTGCCTGGTCGGCCAGGGTCTGGGCGTGGGCCAGGTCGCGAAGGAAGTAGGTGGGGGTTTGAATCGCTTCGGGTCCGGGGGTTCCGGCGTGCTGGACGGTCACCGTGTCGTGGACGTGGTGTCCCAGCAGGATGCCTCCGGTTTCCCTGGTTCTGTCGGCGGTTCGAAGTTCGTCAGTGATGACGCGCAGGGCCTCCTGGGTGAGGTGTACAGCGGTGACGGGGCGCGGGGTCATGGGGTTTCGCAGGTGGGGCATCCGGGGCGTGGTGGTGTGGCGGGGAGCCATCGGGTTTCGCCGGTTCGGTTGAGGTCGAAGGGTGGTGCGCAGTCGGGCTGCCGGCGCAGGCTGATGAGGCCGTGTTCGCCGGGCAGCCGCTGGTCGGGGTGCCCGAGGCGTTCCAGGAGCGTGGCGATGGCGGTCTTGGCTGCGAGATGGGCGACGAGGTGGAGGTCGGGACCGACCGCGGTCATCGGCCGGTGTCGTGTGCCGGTGCCGTATCCGGCGTCGAGAGCGGGTTCGGGGTCGATGCCGCCGTGCTCGGCGAGTGCCTGGCGCCTGCAGGTGAGGCATCCGTGCTGGGGCCAGGGTCTCAGCCGCAGGATTTCGCCCAGGGCGCCGTCCTGCAGGACGCAGGCCATGACAGCGGGGATTCCTGCGCGGCGGGCGAGGTGTCCGGTGACGCGGCGGGCGGCAACGCCGTCGGCCGTGCAGAGGACAAGGTCGCTTTGAGGAAGCAGCGTTCTGATCCGGTCGGCGTCGTCGATGACGTCGAGGACCAAAGGGGTGACTGTGGTGTCCGGGCGGAGGTCGGTGAGTTCCTCGGCGAGAGCTGTGACTTTGGAGCGGCCGACGTGGCGGCGACTGGTGGTGTGGCGTACGAGGTTGTGCCAGGAGAGCCGGTCGGGGTCGACGAGGGTGAGGTGTCCGATGCCGTAGCCGGCGAGAGCGTGCGCGGTGGCGGATCCGATGCTGCCGGCGCCGACGAGCATGACATGTGCTGTTTGGAGGTCCCTGACGGGCCAGTGGTCCTGGATTTGGCTGATGCCGGTGGTCGACGGCTCGACGAGACAGTTGAGGGGGTACGCGCCGTCGCGCCCGACACGCCAGGCGACGATGTCGGGCGCGTTGTGGTCGGGGAAGGCATCTGTGAGGTTGGGCGCGTAGGTCAGAGCCAGGTACGGGGTGGTGCCGGGCTTCTTGTAGCCGCTGGTGAGGTGCTCCTGGAATACGGACAGAGGCACCCGTGTACCCAGTCGGCCGCTCACCTGGCGCCAGTAGACGTGCAGTACAGGGGCCACGCGGTACCAGTATCCGGAAGCGCGTACGTCGCCGGTGGCCGCGATCAGGTTCTGGCCTGGCGAGGTGTTGACGGGGAAGGTCGCGCCGTCGCGGGTGGAGACTCCCCGGATGACGGCCAGGTCCTCGTGGTTGCCGCGCAGCGTCATCCCGCCCCAGGGGCCGGCCTGGCGGATGGTGGCTGCGGCGTGGTGAGGGACGAGGATCAGCACAAGGGTCCACCCCCGGCGTCCGAGTGGTCCGGTGCTGTGTCGGGCGGGGCCGTCAGGCTGGCGTGGGCAGGCCCAGCGGCGGGCGGCCGGGTGAGGAGGTGGTCGAAGCGGTCGTCCTCGACGATGCCGCAGTCGGACATCTGCGTGATGGCCTCGTGCTTCATCAGCGCGTACTCCACTTTCCACCCTGCGGCCTTCAAGAGCAGGTCGACGACAGATTCGCGGCCCGTCCACAGTGCGTCGGCGCGCAGGAGACACAGGGTGCGGTCGCCGTTGACATGCCAGCGTGACTGCGTCCACTCGGCCGGCTCGGGAACCGGGTCGAGAGGCCAGATGTACGGCGGCACCATGGGATAGGCCTGCCGGTAGGCCATCACTACATGGAGCCCTGTGCTTCCTGTCCAATCGGTGAGGTGTGCGGGCTGGGGCCGGTTGAACGGCCACAGAGGCAGCGTGCCGTGCCAGCTCCCGGCACCATCGCCGTCGTAGGCAAGGTCGGGGAAGGCGGTGGTGATCTCGCGCTGGTCCCGCTCGAAACGGTGTGGCTCACAAGCCCACCACGTGACGGGGGCCGGCTGAGAGGACCGCTGAGGGCCGGGGGCGGTCGTCATCCCTGGGGGGCGTCTTTGATCGGCCGAGGAGTGATGAGCGCGGGCGTGCCAGTGATCAGGGCCGGGGCCCCGGTCACTGGGTTCGCGGGCTTGGTCGGCGCGGCGGGAGCGGGGAAGGAATCGCCCAGGATCTCCTGCCACAGTCGCAGGGCCTGATCGGTCTCACCAGCTGCGGCGGCCGCGCACGCCCGGTCGGCGAGCTCGGCGGCGTCGGCAAGGGCGGCCTGCAGACCGTCGTAGTCGAGGTCGGGTTGGATCTCACCGCACAGCTCGGCCGGGTCCTTCACGCGCTCGTTGACGCGTGCTGCCGAGGCGGTGAAGAAGGCGCGCAGTGCGCTGGGCCGGTTACCGGATGTTGGCATGCAGTCGAGAGCGAGGACTTCGATGACGAGCGACTTGATCCGTCCTGTGACGGCGACGTCGTGGCGCCACTGCTTCAGGACGCGGACCAGTGGGCGGAAGTGCTCCCAGTCTCGCTGGCGATCGGCCACGAGGTCGATCAGGTGTTCCGGGTCGGCGGGCACCCAGTTCTGGGTGAGCTTCTCGGGGATGAGGAGGGTGCCGTCGGCCTGGCGGAGAGCCGGCATCACGTCGACGGTGAAGCCGTTCTCGTCGTCGGGGTCGTCGAGGAAGCACTTGACCGCGTGGTTCCTCGGCAGCGCCAGCCGGACTTCGTTGCCGTGGCTGCCGTTGGTCTTGCCCAGCAGCCGGTTGACCTGGCCACGGGCGTGGTCCAGGGCGTCCTCGGCGCTGAGACCGGCAGTACCCCAGTCGGGGTGCTGGGTGGTGTCGTAGACGGCGATGATGTCGACGTCGTTGATCGGCTTGAGCTGAGTGCTGCGGCGGAGCGAACCCGAGCCGAACGCCTCGGTGACATCGGGCTCGCTGATCAGCGCCCTCTTGAACAGATCGCGCCGCTCCCGGGCGAGCCGGGTCTGGCCCACGTCCTCGTTGACACTTCTCTGGAACTCGTCAAACGCTTCGTCGATCCGCATGGTGCCTCCTCGATCTTGCGTGTCCGGCCCTGGTTCCACACCGAGTTCGGCCGCCTGGTGGGGCAGGCTTCGTCCGTGTTCGGGAGGCATCGGGCAGCTGTCAGCCAGCGTAGACGCCGCCACTGACAACGCTCCGCGGAGAAGCTCTTGCGGGACGTGACGTGCTTGCGGGGGTGCCGGACATCCCTCACGCGGAGAGGTCACACGGGCCCGAGGCTGTACGTCGCACCGCCGCCTTGCTGCTGCTCGCCGTCGACGGCCAGGTGTACGCCATCGGCTGTGACCAGGGGTACCGGCTCATCCCCGAGCGGCTCAAGGACAAGCGGTTCGGCCTGTCCTTCGCGATCCGGGAGATCGACCCGACCCTCGTCCGCGGTGCCGTCTCCGGAATTCTCGGTCAGGCTCGTACGGACATCTCCCTTGTTCCCAACGGTGCTCCCGTGCCCACGCTCGGCCTCGGCGACCACACCCGGATCGTGCGCAGTCTCGGCGGCTACCTCAACGACGCCCCGCTCACGCGGACCCTCAAGGGCAGGGCCGGAGGATTCACTGTGCTGGGCGGCTGCGGACTGCGCCTGCCCCTTGGAGTCGAGCCGGCGGACCTGGTCTCCGACATCCGCCAGCTCGCCCGCGCCTGCACCTGCACCGAACGCCTGCCGCATCAGGACCTCGAGTTCGTCGAGCACATCATCCCGGTCAAGGACGTGACCGTCCTCACCGAGCTCGAGCGGCGCTGGACGACCAGCTTGGCCTGCCCGCCGACGGCCGTATCGCCGAGACCGTGCCCTTCGACCACCTGCGCAACGACGCGGAGGCCGCCACCTACCGCACGCGGATCAACAGCGACGGGAGCTTCGAGTCGGACGCGTTCGACCTCGGCTACGTGCTCGGCCGCGTCCGGTATCTCCCCTCCGGGAGCCGCCTCGAAGCCCTCAAGTCCGGCACCGTCAAGCTCCTTCGGGAGCGCCGCAGGCGGAGCGCGCCGGACGACGTGATCGCCACCGTCGGAACCCTGCGCTGGATCGAGGCCACCGTCTCCCTCGGCTCCCACGTGTTCTGCCTGCTGGACGGCGAGTGGTACGAGTTCGGGGCCTCGTACCTCGCCTCCCTCCACACCGAGGTGCAGCGGCTGTTCGCTCCCGTTCCTTCTGTCGTCCTGCCGGCCTGGCCTCGCGGAATGTCGGAGACGCCCTACAACAAGAAGACGGCCCGGACCGTCGGTTGGGAAGACTGGGTCGTGCTCGACTGCAAGACCATTCCCAACCCGGCGAAGTCCAGCGACCAGATCGAGATCTGCGACTTCCTCACGCAGGACGACACGCTCGTCCTCGTCAAGCAGGCCCGTGGCTCCGGTGCCCTCAGCCACCTCTACAACCAGGCCCGGGTAGCCGTCGAGGTTCTGTACGACTCCGCGGTCGCCCGCGCGCACTTCGCCCAGCGCGTTCGCACCGCGAGCGACGGCCGGCGCACGCTGCCCGACGACTTCCTCCCCAAGCGCCTCGTCCTCGCCATCCACCTGAAGACCGGAGCGAAACTCACCCCTGATTCCCTCTTCGGTTTCTCCCAGATCACCCTCGCTCAGACCGCGAAGGCGCTGGCCGCGCGCGGCGTCTCGCTTGAGGTCGTGGGCATCAGCGCGGCCGGGTCGGCCGCTGACGGCGGTCTTGCCGACGCCGCGTAGGTAGGCAGTGCCCCGGGGATCTACCCGACGGCAGACCGCGCCCTGGCGGAAGGTGACAGCCCGCCGTTGCAAGAACCACAGACCGGCCTCTTACAGCTCCCTGCATAGGCCCCGGGATCCCCAGCGGAACCGTAGCCGGACGGAGTGATCGCGGCCTCGGCGAGGCCCTTCACGCTCGACGACCGTAGACCCTGAGCCCGTAAGCCCGGCGTGCCGGGCGTCGGCTCAATGAGAGGAAGAACGCCGATGAAGACCACAGACCAGCACGCAGTGGACACCGACATGGACGCGGTGCTGTTCACCGCCCGACTGGCCACTGTCGGAGTCTTGCTCCTGGCCGCGCTGTGCGCATCCCGCGAGACCAGCGAACGCGCATTCCGGCTGCTGGACTTGATGAAGGACAACCCCGAGCTCCCGCAACCGGCGCCCGCGCCTTCGGCCCGGCGCCGCGCCCAGCAGGGAGGGCGCTGACGGACCATCCCCCGTCCCTTCCAGCGCAGAGCCGGGGACCGACCTATCGCGCGACCACGACGCCCGAGCCCTGCTCGTCGCCGCTCCCACGTCTCGTTGCCCGATCTCGATCGTTTTGCGGAAGAGCGTTGGTGGCACGCCCTATTGTCGGTCCTCCAGGCACCATTGTGCGGGGCGTATGGGTGCGGGGTCGAGGGAATCCAAGGGGAGCGGGAACCACTGTGCAGGCCAAAGAGACGCTGTTCGCCGACCTCGTGCAGGGGCGGGCTCAACAGTTCCAGGTGCCGCTCTACCAGCGGACGTACTCCTGGACAGAGAAACAACTGGCTCAGCTGTGGAGCGACATCCTCGATCAGGTGGACCTGCTGGAGACCAGGGAGAAAGCGAGCGCGCACTTCCTCGGCTCCGTGGTGCTGGCCCCGTCCCCGCAGAACGAGGCGACGTTCCCTCGCTGGCTGGTGGTCGACGGCCAGCAGCGGTTGACCACGATCTCCCTCGCACTCGCCGCCATCCGGGACCACCTCGCCCAGAGCCGGCCGGACGAGGCCGAGCGGATCGACGAGGAATACCTGATCAACAAGCGGAAGAACGAGAACGACCGGTTCCGCCTCCTGCCCACCCAGGCCGACCGGCCGCACTACGCCGCGCACATCCGCGGCACCCACGAGTGGCAGGCGGCGGGGGACAACGTGTCGGTCGCCTACCGCTTCTTCCGCCGCAAGCTCGTCGAGGCGGAGGACCCCGTCGACCCGCAGGACGTCCTCCGGATCGAGCAGGCGATCACCTCCCGGCTCACCCTGGTTGCGGTGACCGCCGAGGCCGGTGACAACGTTCACCGCATCTTCGAGTCCCTCAACAACACCGGCCTCAAGCTCAGCCAGGCCGACCTGTTGCGCAACTACCTCTTCATGCGGCTGCCGACCCGTGGCGAACTGGTATACGAGACGTACTGGCTGCCGCTCCAGGCCAGCCTGAGCAACAAAGAGCTCGAACAGCTCATGTGGCTGCAGCTTGTGCTTGACGGCGACGACCGGGTCCGCCGCCAGGACCTGTACGCGGCTCAGCAACACCGCTTCGAGCAGACCGAGGTCAGAGAGGCGGACATCGAGGCGTACGTGAAGGAACTGCACCGGCGGTCCATGCACTTCCGCAGGGTGGTCCGCCCCGACGAGGAAGGCGATCCGGCCGTCCGTGCCCACCTTCGCCGACTCGACGCCTGGGAGGCCGCCGCCACGTACCCGGCGCTCATGCTGCTGCTCGACCGGCGCGAACGCGGAGAGACCGACTCGGCGGAGACGGCCCGCGCCCTGTCGTACATCGAGAGCTTCCTGGTACGCCGCACCGTGTGTCGCGTACCACCGAACAACCTCAACCGGATCTTCCAGTCGGTGCCCGCCCAGCTCCCGCTGGACGTCCCCGTCGCCGACGGCCTGCGCCAGCTCCTCTCCGCCAGCAACCGCTACTGGCCCGACGACGACGAACTGCGCGAGAAGTTCAGGACCGCGCCCTTCTACCTGTACGGCCGGCCGGAGCAGCGCAAACTGGTCCTCCAGCGGCTGGAGGAGAGCTACGACCACCCCGAGCCTGTGGACT